>JAAXGT010000214.1 GCA_012271205.1 Rhodothermales bacterium | reverse complement strand
TAAAAGTGTAGCTCGCGTTCATGCTGCTCAGAGCGCCCGCCGGCCTCGTTCCATCGGTCGTAGATCAGCGCCCACCAGCGGCTATCGTAGTTGCTCCCAGTCTCCGGCAAGAGTTCTCCTGCGTTTTGTCTAAACATCATTCCATGTCAGATAACGTTTTTCGATTTGCGAACCCGCGCAGCGGGCTGCCGAAGGCCAAGGTGCTAAAAGACTATTGCCGACGCTTCAGGAGGAATATCATTTCGGGTGCCTCGGGCCCTATTGGTCTCCGATCAAATGATCCAAATTCTTCTACACTTTCAAGACCTGCGGCGTAGAAAAGCAATTTAAGGTGAGGATAGGTATAGAAGCTCATCTTCAATGGCTGTGCTTCCTCAGATAGAACTTTATCACCCTCACACAATCGGAAGATGAACCTGCCCGAGAAGTTCAGATTGATCAGGTCAATCTCGTCCTTTACAAAGTACCGTCGGATCATCCGATCCGTCCCATCTTGTGCGGGCCACTCCAGGTCCAAGTATTCTTCGCCGACGCCTGTTAGAATTTTGGCGAAACTGGGATTGAATACGTCAAACGCGAGGATGCCATCATCTGCCAAGTGTCTTCCGGCGTTTTGCAGAGCCGCCAGTTGATCTTCCGTAGTGTACATATGCTGCATGGGTCTGAATGGAATTACTACTAAGGAAAATTGGTCGCCCAAATAATGGGTGCGAAAATCTCCCTCTATAACTCGCGTTCTCCGTCGTACGCTTTCGCTTTCTTTGGCGAGCTTGGCGCGCAAGACCTCCAGCATGGAATGAGAAGCATCCATCCCCGTGACAGCAACGCCTTGTCGCGCCAGCGGCAAGGTGATTCTCCCAGTGCCGCAGCCGAATTCGAGGACCGGTCCACCATACTCGTTGGCTAGATTGAGGTAGAAGTCCCTGTCCACCAAATCTTCCTTGACGCTATATGCCGCGTCGTAGTGCTTCGCTCCCGAACTGTAGGAATCATCAATCATGGTGAGTTGCCTATTGTATTGTTACATGTTATAGGATTTGCCAGTCGGGTGAGGTCCGGGCGAACTTTCGCTTCAAGAAGGCCTCTCCAACAGAATGTGAGTTTCGGTCTTTCCCACGTGCTGAAATCCATATCTTTTGTAGAATGACAGCGCTCAGTCATTGCCATTGACGTCAATGATTGGCTTGGCGGTCATTCTCCAAAGATCACATGGTTAATCAAGGTGTTCGTGGAGCCAGTTAAGTATATCCTCGTTGTATTCTCTTGGCGGTAAATAATGCTCGCTTTCATACCAGATCTGCTGCTTGGGTTCTGGCATTGCGTTGTAGAGCTCTTCGCCAAATGGACGACCATCTCCGGTCGCATTGACCATAAGTATTGGTGCATTAACCCGAGGGGCGAAATTCAGTGTATGGCTAAATCGAGCCGATGCATCATCTGTCGCCGCGCTCGGCCAAGCACCGGTCACTGTCAGAACGACAGTAGTGAATCGGTTTTCAAGACCCGCTACGAGAGTACCGAAATAACCGCCCATGCTCCCACCCATCAAGGCGACCTTGGTCGTGTCCACTTCTGGACGGGAAAACAAAAAGTCAATGCCCCGTCTCTGATCGGTCACGGATTGGATGTTCATATCGCGCCCCGTGTAGGGGCCATACGCCCACGAGGGCATCTGTCCAGCCTTTTTCCGTTCGCCGAAACCATAAAAATCAGCGACCAGCACACACCATCCCTCGCGTGAGAGAATATCCATCCACTCAAGAGCCCAGTCTTCGTTCTTGCCCCAGAAATCGTTAGCCCCGTGAAGCAACAGAACGGCTGGATGGCGCGTTGCGGTAGAATCTTTAGGATGGGTAAAGTAGGCGGATACGCGCTCATTGTGGATACTACTAAACTCCACTTTTTCGATAACATACGGTCGCCTGTGAGGCCAAACGCCTATAACAGATGTGTTCAGAGGCTGAGACTGGTCGTACCCGTAGTGGTCGGCAATCGTTGCGAACACCTCTGCGGATACAGGCTGACGATTGATAGCCGCCTGCGGCTGAGCTTGGAGATTTGCTGAAACAGCCAAGACTCCTAAAAACGGTAGAAGACGCATTATATACCTTTCTGTGGATGAGCCGCGCAGCGGTTGGGCGTAGGCGCTAATGCGCCGTAGCAAGTGCCGCATTCAAGAACAGACGATTTGACGGAGACAGATCCAATTCTGCCAATTCCGCGTACGAATGAAATGCAGAGTCCTGTTCCCAGTCTCCGAGTTCCCTCCTGTGGGGTAGATGTGTCTCTGCCTGAGCTCTGAACACTAGCCAAAAAAAGTCGGGATATGGATAAGTATATCCTTCCGGTTTGGGGCTTAAGTGATGGAAATGCATGAATCCCAAAAGTGATTCCTCCTTGATCGTCCAACCCGCTTCCTCCAATACCTCACGGCGGAGTGTCTCTTTAACTGATTCATTGTCTTCACGTCGGCCACCTGGCAAGATGTGATAGGTTCCATCTGTACTGTGCACGACGAGCACAGCCTTTTTGTGCAACAATACGCATCGGACAGAGGTGACATACTCCAACGGAGGGCTCTTGTATCCAAGGTAGGTTCTGATGCTGAGGGACATTTGTCTGTCACGCCACACAGCAGACTCCTCAACAGTTGGCTTCAGTTCCTGCAAAAAACTCGCTATTTCCGGTTTCATCGGACGTCAACGGGCAATTTCTATTTTTGGCTGTACTTATGTCTGAACAATTGGTTCGGGTAACGGCCGCTAGATGCTATTTATACGAAACGAAAGTATGTCTCTTGGTGCACAGTCGCAATCGCGACGAGTGGATCAAGTACGAATCCGTGCGTCCCATTCAATGTCGGTTTGCCTGATGGTCTCTTAACCCTGTCGTAAGCGCGAATGCACCGGTGTGCCAGCCTCGCGGTGTGGCTAGGCCCAGATCACTCTTCGGCCTAGCCTTCGACATCAAAGTTCATAAGAATCGATCTAGCACTGCGCGCATTTGGTCCTGAGGAATGCCCTCGTGACCTTCGACCATCGCTAGGTAGAACGGCATACGCCATAACTCGCGCCGGTCGAAAAAGTCCTCATCGATGGGCAACATCTCGGCGTAGGCCGAAAACAAGACCTCCGGCACCGGTTGGAAGTAGTCGACGAATGCCAAGTCAAGTTCAGGATGGCCGAAGTGGACATTCGGGTCGACGAACACGGGACCCTCAGGGGTACTGAGGATGTTGTTTTGGTGCGCGTCTCCGTGGACAAGCGAGGGTTCTACACAGGGTCCGCAGACTGTATCGAGACGGCGCGCCAGCCGCTCAACTTCCCTTGCAAAATCGACTGTCAAGTGTCCTTTATCTAGGCCGTACGCAATCCTAGGTTCGATCCAGCGTTCCCAGAAAAACGCGTTCCAACTGTCGAGTGGTCGATTGTTCTGCCGGAAATCGCCCCAGTAGCTATCCTCGTCGAACCCGAATCTAGGCCCTTTGGCAGAATGGAGCCGTGCCAGCGAACGCCCCGCCTCCTCCCACGCTGTCTTCGTACGTTCGATGATACGCACGGCTTTCAGCACCAACAGCGCGCCATTGGGTATCGACAAGCAGTCGACGACGGTGGGAGTCAGGACACCAGCCATAGCAGACATTGCCGACAATCCTACAGTCTCGCAGCGAAACTGCTCGGCGGCATAGCGGCCACGTCCGAGTTTTGCAAACACCCCGAAATCCCCGCCTGAAAGGACGGCGGAAGGGTGAGAAGACTTTTCCGCCAAGTCTTGAATCTCACTGATATACCACTCATGTCCTAGATAGACACTGACGCTGGCCTCAATCTCATCGCGATGATCAAGCAGTTCCCGTCCGGCATTTCCTAAACTCAGCATCCACACAACACCTTTGTGGTTCCCTAAGCACTCAACGACTGTGCCACCGTTTCGGGATTCTCCGCAGCGATCTTCAGCAAGGCCCGAGCAGGTCCTTCGGGTCGACGGCGTCCCTGCTCCCAATTCTGCAAAGTAGAGACACTCACACCAATCATCAGGGCGAATTCAGATTGCGATTTATTCAGTTTCTTGCGGATCATCCTGATATCGGCGGGATCCATCTGGATTCTGCGCCCTGGCTTCATCTTGCCACGCTTGATCGCCCCGGCTTGCTTGACGCTGGCTACAAGTTGGTCAAAGTCGCGCTCATTCATGCTAGATACTCCTTTACGAGCCCAGTATACGCCAGTGACGTATAGTACGCAAGGTCTTTGCATTGGCCACATGCCTCCTCCCGTCCGGCGCTTCCTAAACTCAGCACCTACGCAACACGTTTGTTGACGTTAGTACTTCTGTTGTATAATCATACATACTTGCAATACAAAGGGAACCTTAAAAATATGAACGAAACCCGTCCCGTAATCGTGTACGACGGCGAATGCCGCTTCTGTCTGTGGAGCGTCGGTCGCATTCGCCGCTTTGACCGCAATGGCCGCTTCGAGTACCTGCCGCGCCAAACGACCGGCATTGAAGAGCGGTTCCCCATCCTCTCTAGTTCCGACTTTAACACCGGCCTGCGCCTTATTCACGCCGACGGGCAGATCGATGTTGGGGCGGATGCTGTGTACCAGATTTATCGCCGACTTCCTCCTTGGCACCTGTTCACCGGGGTGTACCGCATTCCGGGGCTGAAGCAGCTCTTTCGCGCAGGCTACGATCTCGTCGCGCGCAATAGGCATCGGTTCGGCAGGGTCGAATGCGTTGATGAGGCGTGCGAAATCCCGTACGGCGAGCGGCACAAGGGCACCTCTGAATCGGCCTCTGCCTGATTGCCCTATGGCCGCTCAGCGCAACGTCCTATTCCTCATCGCCGACGACTGGAGCCGCATTGCCGACTGCTATGGCAATAGCGTCGTCCGTACGCCCCGCATTGACGCGTTCGCCCGCGAGGGCACGGTCTTCGAGCAAGCCTTCTGCACCAGCCCTTCGTGCGCGGTCAGCCGCGCCTGTATCCTCACTGGATACCACAGTCACACTCACGGCCAGTACGGCCACTGCCACGGCATCCACGGCTTCTCCACGCACCCCCACATTACCTCTACGCTCTCCAGCCTCAAGGAGCATGGCTACGCCACGGCCTGCATCGGCAAAAAGCACGTAGAACCGCCCAGCGTGTACCCCTTTGACTTTGAGCCTGAAGTCAATGCCAGAAACGGCGTCGAATTGGCCCGCGCCGCGCGCGACTTTTGGACTGCTAATCCCGACCAGCCGTTCTACATGCACGTGGGGTTTACCGATCCCCACCGCGCGGGTCGGGGTTTTGGCAATGAGCGTCCCTACTCCGACGTGCCGGAAACTCAGTATAGCCCCGACGACGTGGTGGTGCCGCCCTATCTGCCCGATGTGCCCGACGTGCGCGCCGACCTCGCCGAGTACTATCAGGCGGTCTCCCGCTTTGACTTTGGCGTGGGCTGTTTGCTCGACGCACTGGAGGAATCGGGCCGGGCCGACGAGACCTTGGTCATCGTCACAACCGACCACGCCATGCCCTTTCCCGGGGCCAAGGCGTCCTTCTTCGACAGCGGCCACCACTGCCCCTTTATCCTGCGGGCACCGGGTATCACTATTCCTGGCACCCGTAGTCAGTCCCTCATCAATTGGACTGATATCCGTCCGACCTTGCACGACTGGTGTGGAGTGCCCGCGCCCGAGGACTTGCCGGGCCGCTCCCTCCTGCCGGGACTTGCCGACCCGTCCGTCCCCGACTGGGAGTACAC
>JAAXGT010000139.1 GCA_012271205.1 Rhodothermales bacterium | reverse complement strand
GCTGGACTTCTTCGGCTTCATTCTGGTCTCCGTGACTACCCAAATCCTGTCCTGTCCAGCCCCCGCCTCTCCTCTCCTTCGAATGCTTCACGGATGCGCGGCCGTCGCTTTCCCGGGCTGGATAGTGCGCCCCTAAAGCCCCGCTGATCCGAGATTCCATAGTCTGTGGGGGAGGTTTCGCTCACTCCGCCTCTGCTCTTGGTACCTTACCCTACGACCAACCCGTCGGGCTGCCCCGAGCTTTCATTGTGCTTCCGAACGTGGTGTTTGCCGGCGAATGGGGCCCCATAGCGATTCCAATGTGGCCGGTGGGATACCCGCTCTGACCGGCGGGTTTCAGGACGGCCCCGAAACGCGCCACGCCGTGGACGGGCGCCGCCCCCTTGACGGACTCGCTTACGGAATACTGGACGGTTTCGTGTGGCCCGCCGCCCCGGCCGGTGTACGCCGCTGCTTGGTCAGGGTGCCCCGCTGCGTTGATGTCCGTATGATCGTAGACAAACGGCTGGGGCCTAGCGGCTGACGTATCTTCGACAACTGGAGCCGGGATTGGATCGGGCCGGTTTCTGGATCCTTCAGGCCCACTACAGCCGTCTGGTCCCCGGTCCAAGTTGCCTTCTACTAGGGTTTCTCTCCTCCCGGCCTACGAAGTAGGCCTCGTCTACTTCAACAGGGTCTGCAAGCTCTTCCGGCAGGGTGGCCCTCCGTCCAGAGCGCGGCTTCAAACCACGTGTGCGCCGCCGCCTCGTCCGGGATTCGTTTCGTCCGTCCCCCAAGCGGGATTCCCTTCCGGTGTGAACGTCCCGGCTTAGCCAGGATTCTCCCGATTTTGTTTGCCCACTCATCCCGGAACGGTCACTCATTGTTTCAATTCAACTATATGAGCCCCTTTTGAAAGCACCGGATGGTTTTTCCGCAGTTGCACACATTCTTCGAGCACGCCGGCAGGCTTGCGACATTTGCGGGCAAGTTTTTCGCTCAAGTGTGGCGGCGTCCGTTTGAAGGTCGCGAGCTGATTTGCCAGTTGGATGAGACGGGCACTAAGAGCCTGGTTCTTGTGCTGGTGACCGGATGCGCAATCGGCATTGTGCTCTCCATGCAAAGCAGGGGTACGCTGGCGCGTTTTGGGGCCGAAGCCGTGCTGCCCAGCATGCTTGCTCTGTCGGTCATCAAGGAGATCGGCCCGGTAATTACGTCGTTGGTCTTGGCCGGCCGACTCGGGGCCGGCATAGCGGCCGAATTGGGTTCAATGCGGGTAACCGAGCAGATTGACGCGCTGGAAGTGGCCGCGCTCCAGCCGTTCAGGTATCTGGTGGTGACGCGCGTGTTGGCGTGCATCGTCATGTTTCCGCTCATGACCATTGCGTGTGACATTGTCGCGCTGGGTGGTGGTTACATTGAAGCCTCACTCTCCAGCGATTTGGACTATCGCCTGTTTGCAGATCAAGCGTTTTCGAGCCTGCGCTTGTCGGACCTGCTGTTTTCGACAAGCAAAACGGCCGTGTTCGGCTTTATCGTGGGGCTAACCAGCTGCAGCTTGGGCTACAACGTTCGCGGTGGTACCCGTGAGGTAGGGCAGGCGGCAATGCAGGCAGTGGTCGTCAGCTCGCTACTGGTGCTGTTGGCGGATGTACTGATGGTTCGCATTGACTTAATTCTCTTTGGCAGTTGACAAGTCCCATAATATGCCGGACGCAGACAATGTGATCACGATCCAAGCCTTGCACAAGGCGTTTGGCGGGCACCAGGTTTTGCGAGGGGTGTCGCTGGAGGTGCCGCGGGCAACATCACTCGCCGTCATGGGCGGATCCGGGACAGGCAAGAGCGTGCTGTTGAAGCATATAGTTCGCCTTATGGACCCGGACGAAGGGGTTATATGGGTGCACGGAAGGCGAATTGACGTGCTCTCGCTCAGTGAATTGGATGCCTTGCGCCTCCGAATCGGGTTCTTGTTTCAAGGGGGCGCACTGTTTGACTCGATGACAGTCACAGAGAACATGGACTTTATGCTTCGCCATCATACGAGTATGACGGAAGAAGCGCGTTTGGATCGCATCATGGAGGCGCTGGCCTGGGTGAACCTGCAGCCTGCAGCAGGCCAGTTTCCAGCGCAGTTGTCGGGCGGCCAGAAGAAACGGATTGCATTGGCGCGTGCCATCATTCTTGAGCCGGATATTCTGCTCTGCGACGAGCCGACGACGGGGCTCGATCCGGTGTCCGTGCGGACGGTATCGGAACTCTTGGTGCGGTTGCGTGCGGAACGCGATATGACGATAGTCACGATTACTCACGATCTGTTGTGCGCTGAAATCACGGCGGATGCAGCCGTCTTTTTGCATGAAGGGCGAGTGCTTGCGCGTGGTACCATAGCACAGCTGAAAGCGCATGAGCATCCAGAGCTCCGCCTTTTCTTCGGGTAATGCACGCGGTCCTCAGCCTCTTTTCTGCATGGCCAGCCGATATTTGCAACCGGTCAGTCGAGCCGATGTGCACGTAGGCATTCGATGGACGTACAAAGAGAATTCGATACGAAGAGTGGGCGTGTAAAGCAGTGTGATATGCAACTTTTGCCGGCTTTAGGCTCTGGACAGGGCTGGCAACTGTTTCGGAGTTCAACCGAAAGTCTGGCGATCGTTGTTCAGTTTAGAACACGCGAAAATCTGGCGATAGCCGAACCTGTTTATTGCCGTTACTGATTCGCACGTAGCGGCCCAGACACCTTGAAAGTGCGTCCTGCAACATCGTAGGCGTGTACGCTTAATATCATGTTTAACTGTGCGCAACCATGAATCGCCAAGCTCGTGTCGGACTTGTGGTCATTGTGTGTCTGGGCCTATTCGCCTTGGCCTTGCTTATCGTCGGCAGCAGGACGCTGCTGTTCAGTGACCGGTTTTTGCTCCGTGCGCAATTTAATCAGGTCGCTGGACTGAGATCCGGAGCCGACGTGCAGTTTCAGGGCGTGAGCGTGGGGGCTGTATCCAGCGTGGCGCTTCCGAGTACGCCAGGGGCCCTGATAGAGGTTACAATGGGCATCCGTAACCGGTCGCGCCATCTGATTCACAGCGACACACAGGCACAGATAAAGACGGAGGGTCTATTGGGCAGCATGATCGTCGTCCTGGTCAATCCACCCCTTTCTGACCCGATGCCCGAGCCGATCGAGAGCGGTGACTTGATCACAGGTGTAGATCCATTCGACCTCTTCGAAATCACGGACAAGGCGTTGGCCTCCGTCCAGCGATTCGAGCAGTCGGCGACCTCTTTCGAACATATTGTGGATGATATCCGCGCCGGTGAAGGCACGCTTGGCAAATTGGTTTATGATCCTGAGCTTTACAACAGCATGGTCGCGACGGCCAATGAAACCGAGCGGCTCATGGCTCATTTGGCCAATGATGCTGAAGCGTTGGTTGCACTCGCGACGCAGGCCACGGAGGGTCTGGGCTCGATCCTGGGCAAATTGGATGAGGGAGGTGGCACTTTTGCCCGGATGCTGAATGATCCGGAAATCTATACCATGGTTTTGTCTGCTGCCGACACGCTCCAGAGGGTCGTAACTGGATTGCAAACGCTGACCAGACGGGCTGAGCACTTGACAGACTGGGGTACGCTAGGCGCATTCAGATTTGCAGAGCTGATGGAGGCCGGAAAACACAACTGGTTGTTCAAGCGGTACTTCGAGGAGCGGGGATACATGGAGCAGGCCCCGTTTGAAGTGCGCGAGCGCGCCATTGCAGAAAGCTACCGGGCGTTGCAGCAAAAAGAACTTGAGCTCTTGGCGTTGGAAGCTCGCCTTTCGGAGGAAGCAGCGCGTGTCGACTCACTCCTGCAAGTGTTGGATCGCTGACCCTAGCATGGCTCATCGGCACGTGTTTCGCGCCCGGGCAAGGCTTAGCCCGGGACACTCCTTGCTAGGTTGCTTGATCCGCAAATTGGCGGCAGATGAACAGCAGGCTGAAGCGTGGCATTGGATCGCGGTGTGCAGCGGCTTCGTGTGCTGCATGGTCGTACAGTTTCTGCTCTGGAGTTTCTGGCACGAGAGTATTGCAGCTGATCGCGCGTTGGCAATCTGTTTCTGGTTCTGGCAGTGTGCGGCATTCATTCTGCTCGGCGGGACCAGCCTGCTGGGTTTTGCGGCAGGCGTCGAGGTTTCAGTCACGGATACGGCACTGCACGTGCGCCAGGGACGACGCACATCCACGTGGAACTGGGAGCAGATCAAACGCTGCGAAATCCTGCCCGCCCTTGTCTACTACCGTGAGCATGCACCTTATTTGGACGTCACACGATTTATGAATCGTATTCCCGATGACGTCCTGCTTATCTCCTCTGGCATCCGGTATCTAGCCATTGGCGTTTCGCCGAAGGCCCATGCGGTGCTGCATGAGATAATTTCCGGTCATATCAGCCGTACGCATGCATCAGCCTTCGCCGAAGCGGCGCGGCCATGAATTTTAGCGTGGTCCAAGAGTTAAACGGTGCGCGCGCCGGCCTGCTTGATACCGATCATGGCACTGTGGAAACACCCATGTTCATGCCGGTGGGTACGGCCGGCACGGTCAAGGCGCTGTCTCCGCGGGACCTTCTGCGGGATGTCGGTGCGCAGATCATTCTCGGCAATACGTATCACTTGTACCTAAGGCTTGGCGCGCAGCTTCTGGAATGCGCCGGGGGGCTGCACCGGTTTATGGGCTGGGTGCACCCGATACTTACGGATTCCGGCGGATACCAAGTGTACTCACTGGCGAGCCGGTGCAAGATCAATGAAGAAGGCGCTGTGTTTCAAAGTCATATCGATGGATCTTCACATTTGCTTACGCCGGAACGGGTGGTAGACTTCCAGCGCATACTGGGTTCAGACATAATGATGGTGTTGGATGAATGTCCGCCCGCCGGCGTGACACACCGACGGGCCCGCCACGCACATGACCTTACGCTGCGTTGGGCGACGCGCAGCAAAGCCCGCTTCGATGCCACAGGTCCCCGGTACGGGCACAATCAGGCTCTTTTTGCGATTGTACAGGGGAGCACGTATCAAGACTTGCGCCGGGAATCGGCTCGAGCACTGGTAGACATGGATTTTCCGGGGTATGCCATCGGCGGGTTGTCCGTAGGCGAAGGTGCCGCCCAACTCTATGACATGGTTGGTACTTCCTGCGCTGAGCTTCCCGCTGATAAACCGCGATACCTGATGGGAGTAGGCACTCCGGCCGATATCCTGGAAGCTGTGGCACTTGGCGTTGACCTGTTCGACTGCGTTCTGCCCACACGCAATGGGCGTAACGGGATGCTCTTTACTACTCGAGGCGTGATTAACATTCGCAATCGCAAATGGGCAGATGACCTAGCAGTTCTGGACGAAGGCCTGAACGGCTATGCATCGCAAACCTTCACCCGTGCCTACGTACGCCACCTGTTTCAGTGCAATGAAATCTTGGGCCTGCAGATTTCTGCAGCGCAGAATCTCGCCCTGTATTTGTGGCTTATGCGTCAGGCACGCTTGGCTATTCTTGAAAAACGCTACGAAACATTTCGCCGCAAGATGGCCCCACAGCTTAGCCAGCGCCTTTAGGCGAACCTTGTCCGTCGAATTGGCGTAAGGCTTAGCCCTTATGTTGTAAGTCATGGCGCGACAATTCGACATCCCGCAGTTTTATCGCAGTCCGATAATTGGCACCATCAAGTCGGCTCGCACAGCCGCGGATCCACGGAAGCGCGATTTGACACCGTCTGTAGTGGATTTCGGGCCGGTCAACTTCAAGATTGCTCGAAATTTCGGGTTTTGCTACGGTGTGGAAAATGCCGTGGAGATAGCCTACCGCACTCTTGAGGCGCATCCTGACCGGCGCCATTTCATGCTCTCGGAAATGATCCACAACTCGCACGTGAATGATGATCTCCGGCGCCGGGGCATGCTGTTCTTGCGCTCCACTATGGGTGAGGAGCTGATACCGCTTTCGACCCTCAAGCCGGATGACGTGGTGGTCATTCCGGCATTTGGAACTACGCTCGAGCTGAAAGCGCAACTGGAAGAGCTGGGCGTGGATGTTCATGTCTACGACACGACGTGTCCATTCGTTACCAAGGTCTGGCGTCGCAGTGAGCAGATAGGCAGAAAGAACTATACCGTCATTGTCCATGGCAAGCGGTATCACGAGGAGTCCCAAGCCACGTTTTCGCACGCGCAGCAGCATGCGCCCGTGGTCGTGGTTCGCGATACAGATGAAGCGCACGACTTGGCGGCCCTAATCAAAGGCAAGCGCGACAGGTCGTTCTTTTTTGAACGGTTCGCTGATCGATACAGCAAGGGATTTGATCCGGATCGAGACCTGAAGCGCATTGGTGTGGTCAATCAGACGACCATGTTAGTTACCGAGACACAGGCCGTCACCGATATCCTGCGCGCCGCAATTAATGAGCGTTACGGATCCGGCGACCACTTCATTGACACAAGTGATACACTCTGCTACGCTACGCACGAGAATCAGGAGGCAGCACGTGCGCTAGTCCATTCACCTTTGGATTTGGCGTTGGTCATAGGCGGCTACAACTCATCTAACACCAGCCAGATTGTGACACTCTGTAAAGAGGCCGTTACGGCATACTTTATTAGCGGTGCCGAAGAAATTCTCTCTCCACTCCAGATTCGCCACTTTGACTATGAGGCCCAAAAGCTGGTGTATACCGAGAACTGGTTACCAGAGGTGCATCCGGTTTCCATTGCGCTGACGGCTGGCGCATCCTGTCCGGATATGCTTCTTGATGAGGTGATTTGCAGGATTGTCAGTTTTTTCCCGGGGGCTCGAAGTGTTGAGGAGGCGCTCGGGCCGTATGCGGAGGCCATCGCAGCTTGAAGCTGATGCTGCGCTGGCTGCTCTTTGCAAGTGTTTTGCACCTGGCTGCGTGCGACCTGTTTGCTCCACGTACACCCGAAGAACCGGTTGGGCAGGCTGGAACGTATTATCAGCCTGTGACACCGGACGTTGTGGTCGAAAATTTGCGCGCCTCGGTTGCGGAACTCAACGCCGCCAATTATCGGCGCTCACTGGATTTGCAACTGGAATTTGAGCCTACGGCGATAGCTGAGGCCCGGGATCCATCCCTGTGGGCGAGCTGGGGGCGCGCGGAGGAAAACAGTTATTTTACGACCATGGCAGAAGCGGCCCGGCAGCAGTCCGGGCATGTGCTGCGGCTCGAGGATGAGACGACGGAGCTGGGAGAGACCCGGTACACACTTGATGCCCATTATATCCTGATCGTTCGGCACGGCCGCGAGGGCGTGCCTGACACACTCCAAGGGCGTCTGATTTGGGAAATCGCCCAAGGCGCAGATGGTTTATGGGCGCTGAGCAAGTGGACGGACCAGTTGGTTGGAAACGCTTCGTCTTGGAGTGACCTCAAGGCTGAATTTGGCAAATAGGCACGCGAGGTGATCTGTTTACAGTTTCATAGGGGAGCAGTCTTGGTCTTGTTGCTGATCTCGGCGGCCTGCAATCCATTCGCTCCCGCCCTCGAGGAGGGCGATCCGTTTGGAGATTTTCTGGGAGATCCGCGGACGGTGGAAGGTTTCTTCACGAACTTCCGCAACGCCTACGAACTACGCGATCTGTCCCTGTACGAGCCGCTGATCGACTCTGCCTTTGTATTTGTGTACACTGACTTTGGGGCTGGAATAGAGCGTGAGTGGGGATTCAGTACAGAGTTGGAGTCGACGCGGCGTCTTTTCGAGAACGCCGTGGTTGTACAGCTGCAGTGGAATCAGGTTATATCTTTGCAGGTGTTTGAAGAAAACACGAAGGCTGCTGTAGTGCGTGGCTTCAACTTGACCATTGGGCTCGAAGGCGGTGATATTTTTCGTGGAGATGGCAATGTAAATTTTCTACTTGCCCGGATGGATACGACCATGGCTTGGCGCCTTAGAAGATGGCGAGACGAAAGCGAACTTTAATCAAATCATTATGGTAGACCCATTGACGAAGGCTGCGCTGGACTACGCGCAGGCACACCAGAGAAGATTTGTGGACGAGCTCATTGAGTTCCTCCGGATTCCGTCGGTCAGTACGGATTCGGCTTACGCTGGCGAGATGGCCAGAGCGGCGGCTTGGTTAGGCAATCACTTGGAATCACTGGGAGCTACGCAGGTCATGGTAATGCCTACCGCTGGTCACCCCATTGTGCTGGGTGAGTTCCAAGTGGACGATAGCCTGCCCACCGTCCTGGTGTACGGACATTACGACGTGCAGCCGCCGGATCCGCTGGATTTGTGGAATTCACCTCCGTTCGAACCGGCAATTTCAAATGGCAGGCTGTACGCGCGCGGTGCGAGTGACGACAAAGGGCAGCTGTTCATGCACCTCAAAGCTCTGGAGTCTTGGAATGAAGTTGCTGGAAGACCGCCCCTAAACGTCAAACTCATTCTGGAAGGCGAGGAGGAGTGTGGTTCGGCACACTTGCCCGGCTTCATTGAGGATCATGCTGAGGCGCTGGCAGCTGACGTAGTGGTGATTTCAGACACAACGCTCTTTGCGCCCGGCGTTCCGTCAATCACGTACGGGCTGCGTGGCATGGCCTACGTAGAAATCACGCTAACCGGGCCGAATCGTGACCTGCATTCTGGGATCTATGGTGGGGCTATCGAAAATCCGATCAATGCGCTGGCTGCGCTGATCGCCAAAATGCATGACGCAGACCATCGCATTACGATCGATGGGTTCTACGACAATGTCATTCCGCTCACAGGTAAAGAGCGTACGGAACTGGCCGCGTTGCCTTTTGACGCTGCGGCATGGGCCATTGAAGTCGGTGTCAGCGCTCCCAAGACTGAAGCCGGCTATTCGACGCTTGAAGGGGCCACGGCACGTCCTACGCTGGATTGCAACGGCATCTGGGGCGGATACACGGGAGAAGGTGCCAAGACGGTACTGCCGTCGCAGGCCAGTGCGAAGATTTCGATGCGACTGGTGCCTGATCAAGCGCCGAAGGAGATTGCCGGCAAGCTGCATGCGTGGCTGGAAAAGTGCAAGCCAGCCGGCATGCAGCTGGATTTTCGGGTCATACATGGTGCGCAGGGGATGCTGGTGGGCACAGAGAGTGACGCGATGGAGGCGGCTGTGCAGGCGTTGGGGGGCGTGTACGGGCGCCGGCCGCACCTTACACGAATCGGTGGCAGCATTCCGGTCGTGGCCGATTTTAAGCGCATTTTGGGGCTGGATAGCGTGTTAATGGGCTTTGGCCTTGATTCGGATGCGATTCATTCGCCGAACGAGCATTTTGGACTGGACCGATTTTCAGAGGGTATTTCGGCCATCATTCGCTTTATGTCACTGTATGCTAAGCTTTTCGGATCCAGTACAAGTGACAGGCGGTAGAACAAATTGAGCCCGGGTGGCGGAATTGGCAGACGCGACGGACTCAAAATCCGTTGTCCGTTAAGGACGTGTGGGTTCGAGTCCCACCCTGGGTACCAACTCGTGATTGACAGCACCCCCTCTTTTGACGTACAGAGACGAGGAAGTAAGACGCTGGTTGCGATTAGGCGAGGACAGCCGCCGGGAGTTCAAAGAAATTGCATTCGACGGCAGTGTTCCAAAGGGTCCCAGCCGGAACGATTGGGCTGATTCATTGGCCGCTTTTGCGAATGCTCGGGGAGGTGTCGTGTTGTGTGGTGTCACCGACGATGGTCACCTGCAGGACCAGGACATGTCACCCGCACAAATCGCCGCGTTGGACAAACTTCTAGTCGAAGTCAGCTCCGACTCCATCAAACCGGCTATTCGCATTCACACTTACCACTTGGAGCTCTCGGAGGGGCAGCTAATCCTTTTAGTCGAAGTACCGGAGGGTGATTCGCGGCATATTAGCCCCGGCGGGAGCTTTGTTCGGGTAGGCGCTTCGAAGCGAAAGATGACGAGCGAAGAGGAATTGCGCTTGGCACAGCGGCGGGGGCAGGCACGTTTTAGGTCATTTGATGAGCAGGCCGTGGACGGAACAGGGTTCGAGACGCTTGATGAAGGTCTGTATAAACCTCTGTTAAGTGCTGAGGGTGCGGCGGATCCCGAGTCAGCGTTACGGAAGTTGGCACTGCTATGCGACGACAAGGCTGGAGTACTGCGCGCCACGGTGGCCGGTGTGCTGCTGTGTACACGAAATCCGGAGCAATGGCTCTCCAACGCCTGCATCACGGCAACCCGCTACCGGGGAAAAGACCGCACGTCCGGTCAAGTAGATGCGCAGGAAATTACAGGTCCGCTGAACCGGCAAATCACTGATGCCGTGGCCTTTTCCCTACGAAACATGCGTGTTGGAGCCCGCAAAGAGCCAGGGCGCGTGGATTTGCCTCAGTACAGTGACCAGGCTCTATTTGAAGCCTTGGTCAATGCCGTGGCGCATCGCGACTATTCGATGCGTGGCAGCAGGATTCGCCTTTCAATGTTCGAAGACCGCTTGGAGATTCAGTCGCCGGGCGCGCTACCGAACAATCTGACTGTGGAGAGCATGACGGAGCGGCAAGTGACTCGAAACGACGTATTGGCCTCTGTGCTGGGGCGAATGCCAGTAGGCGGACTCCGAGGTTCGGAGGACCGACAGTATTTCATGGAACGCCGTGGAGACGGTGTGCCAATCATACGGCGCGAAACCCAAGAACTTTGTGGAAAACTACCCGAATTCAGACTGGTAAATGACTCTGAAGTCTGCCTCACCATTCCTGCAGCAATCCAGGAGCACAGTCCTGCCTGCGTCGTTATTACCGTGTGGTCCGCTGGTCGACCATTGCATGGCGCCAGTCTGTTGACTCTCTTTCCGAACAAGACCTGGAAACGTGCAACCACTGATGAAGACGGCGAAGCAACCGTCGATCTGCATACCACGCATCTGCCCATGACGGTGTTTGTCTCCGCTCCCGGTTACGCCGCATATCTGGAACGGGAATGGGAGCCGAGCCGGAGAGCGCTCGCTGTAAACCTTGAAATCCTGCGAGAAGGTGGCAGCATAATCTTCCCCGAGGGGACTGGCTACATTCCGGGGCTTAGGGGCAGGCTGAATCCCATTCGCGATTCCAGTGATCGAACTTATCTCTACGCTTCCAACATTACTATCGACAGAGGAAAGCAGCAGCCTGTTCACTTCGTTTTCGGCGAGGACCTGCGGCTCATTGATGCTGATGGCAAGGAGGCGGTGGTTCGCATCCTGGATATCACAGGCCGGTCAGCGCTGTTGGAATATTGGTTTCTGAGCGGAGCATGATCCTAAGCGTGGAAGTCAAAAGTAGCCAGAGCCCAAGATTCCCCTTAGAAGCGGAGCCATGATTTAGCTTGCTAGTGGCCGGGTGGATCGCGATCGGGTATGACCACCGTGGGCATACTCATTACATTCAGGCGTTAAAGAGAGGGAAGGCTATGACGCGCAATTGCGAGAATATCGTCGTCGCTGCTTTCGCGGCGGCCGGCTTGGGTGCCGCGTTCGGCTGGATCCGCGTGCAGAAACTCTTGTTCCTGATCGACCGGCAGTCTCCGAGCAGATTGGGGGGCCGTTCTTCCGCTTCGAGCCGTACCGCTATGGACCCTTTGTATCGTACCCTCTACGATGTTACCCAAGAGATAGTGGCAGCGGACGATGCACGGATCGAAAACTCGCAGCCCTATCCTCGCTATTCTCTCACTCAGGCCGGATATCGGCGGGGGACGGCGACACTTGCCTCCTCCCCGTCCCCGTCGCCGACTACTTCCGGCGTGTGGCGAGGTGGATCCAGCTGACCCCGTACCGCTGCATGCTTGCTTGCCGCGATCTATCAGGAGTCCCCCGAGATGGCGGTGAACGGCGTGGTCGGTCGCTTGGAACCGGAGCGGATCGCCCAGAGGCAGAACCCGTTTGTCCGGGGAATGACCCGGGCATTCGACTTCGCGGGCACCTCGCACCGCACTCCGGATTCCAGGAGGGTTGCAACGACCGATACGGATGCCATCCGTGACACTTGGTGTATTGTCGGCGAAGAGCTGGAAGAGGCGATGATAAGATTCGGGGACTCCGAGAGCCCGTGATGAGCAATCGTTGCCGTGGCCGGAAGAAACGGAAGCAGGGTGGTCCCCAACCAACTTCGCCTCCACTTGCTCGCCGGGATTCCGATCGTGTTGCTGGGCGTCCCTTGGGAGAGGCACGGCCACAACCCCGAATGCCTCACCGGAGAGCGTTCAGGAGATGATACAGATCGAACTCTCCTCGCCCTCCGCCCGCTGCCTCAACCGGAAACCCGCAGCGGCTACGAGATCATTGTTCCCGGTGCTGCGGACCGAATTATCAAGATGGCCGAGAACCAGCTTGCCACCGTCATGGTCAAGAATCAACGCGTTTCCGTGCCGACATCAAGCTCGAAAGCCGCGGTCAATGGATGGCTGTTCTGGTTGCGTTGGCCGCGTTACTCGGCAACGTGGGTCTCCTTGCCTTCGCAAATCCATTGCGGGTCTCGCGACCATGATCGGCGCGGTAGCGATCATCCTAGGTTTCTTCGTCTCGTCCAAGCGGCGAAAGGCCCACTCTTTTTCTCCAGACTCCACCCTCGAAGCATCCGAATCGCATTCGTATCCTCCCACCGTTACCGAATAGTGTCGGAACCGGTGGCTTACATGTGGCCACCTCTCCGGGCTCCCTCCGAAGCGCGGTTGGCTGCCGCTGTCTGTCCTCCCGATCAAAAGCCAATTTACAGCACAATGGGGACTTGACTCAACGTATCGGACTGATTTGCAGCGCTAGGAGCGCGAACGACACCGGGCGCTGAAACACGCCGCTTGTGTTTGGCGACATTGAGAATCGAGGTTGATCAACGAATTTCTTATAATGGGCCAAACGTTGTTTAGCGATAAGGCACATATCAGTATGGTGAGGCATTCTGAAGTACATCGGAGGTGGAAGGCATTGGCCTTTTTGGCAGTATTGGTTGCTAGTGGTCCTTGTGTTTATGCCCAATCAGGCGTCGTTAAATTCACCGAAGCATTTCGAATTGGAGACGAAGCAGCCGGCGACTCTGTGCTCTTGGATAGAGTCTTCACCATGGCGGTCGACTCTAGGGAACAACTCTATCTCACGGACTTCGGATTCAAAGGCATTCGCATGTTTTCCAAGGATGGCGTGCTGATTGGTGAGATCGGGCGGGTGGGCAGAGGTCCCGGGGAATTTGCGGGACCTCCAAGCGTGTACATCGGGCCAGGGGATTCCCTGTATGCCTGGGATAGACAGACAACCCGACTTTCCATTTTCACTCCGCAAGGCCAGTCCTTAATTACGAGTGTAACTGTGAGGCATTCTGAATTCGACGCGCTCCGCCCTCTTGCATTCTTGGGGGCTACCAATCGAGGGCTCCTGATGGAGTTTTCCAGCTTCTACCCTCCTGGTTCAGGGGAATCAGGTGAAATG
Source organism: Rhodothermales bacterium (assembly GCA_012271205.1). GTDB lineage: Bacteria > Bacteroidota > Rhodothermia > Rhodothermales > Bin80 > JAAXGT01. Next base: position 40,590 of record JAAXGT010000139.1, on the reverse strand, counting down.
GCCCACCTGGTCCAGCTTGTGTATTGGAGTGGCACCACAGCTACCGATACCATAGCGCATCTGCCCAGCCCTGACTATGTGATCTTTGAGATGGAATCTGCATCTGGCGTCCGCTTTTTGCCCTACGCAGCTCACCCTCACTTTGAATTCAGTGCCGATCAAGTGTTGTATTATGGCATGGGCGACGCCATCGACATAACCGGCATGCCGCTAAATGGTGGCAAAAGGCACAGAATCTCCTTGCCACACAGGCCGGTTTTCCTTGCTCCTGCGGAGCGATTAGCAAGCGTTGCAGGTGTCAGGCTTAATGATCTCCGTAAGAAGCTTTTGGCGAACATCCCGGCACACAAGCCAGCATTCAGTAAACTGTTGCTGGATGACGCCGGCCACTTGTGGATCAGGCTGAGCCGGCCAGAAAGTGAGCAGACAACAATGTGGCTGGTACTGGATAATACCGGTGTCGAGGTGGCGAGGGCGAATGTGCCAAAGGGCATGCGATTGCTGGCCGTGCATGGTAGCCGCGCGTACGGGGAATTGACTGATGAGGATACGAAGGTGCCAGTCGCCGTCGCTTGGGAGATCAGTTTCTAGGTCGCAGGATTCGTCTGCACGTGGATGCAAGAAGCTGCCCAACTGCCACGTTAGCTGCACGATGCTCATGCTTGGAGTCGGAGAGCGGAGGTGCAGGAATGAAGACGTCGTGAGAGATGGCGATGTATCTGCGCATCGGTGATAAGCATCTCGGTGCGCAGGGTGGGAACCATAGCCATCAGGAACGCTCGTATGGCGTGCGGTCGTTGATCCACCGTAGCGGTGTGTATGTTGGAATTACGTAGAACAGGTGACAGCGGTGGGTCAGTGCTAACTGTCGTGGCCTACTCGACACCTGAACGTGTCATGGACCATGCCCGCAACCACGTTGTACGTGACCTAAGTCTAGATTACTGGCAGGAAGCGAGTGGTTATTCAACTGTTTGGCGACATTTAGAATTGAGGTTGATCACGCTTGACCGCGCTGTCAAGCGTCCCATTCCCTGATCTGCTTGGATCCACATGGCTGGACGGGCCCGAATGTGCGTCCAATCGGTGCGACCTGTGGCCAACAGAAGCCTCCACGCTTAAAAATGAGGCCCACTTACGACAGAAAAGTGGTGAAAACAAAGCAATCCGCGCCCTCGAGATCATGAGATCGACGGAAGTCAAGGACTCAATTGCCCAAAATGCGTAGTTTTCTGGAGAGCACTATATGATCCCCAAAATTTTAGAGGTTCACCATGACACCCTGAAATCCCGTTTCCTCACTTTGGCTTCGGCGATGGTTCTCCCGCTGCTTCTGCCCATATTTCTAGGAGCAGTCAGCACGCCGGAGGCAACCACCGCCCCCTATGTGGCGTGCGCTACCGAAGAAGAGGAGGAGGAAGGCTCTGGCGGAAACGGCAGCTATTACCCAAAGACAGCACTATGCGGCCAGAACTACCCCGGATACCACTTTGTGGATGGCTCTTGCCCGGATGACGAGTAGGACGGGAGCAGCAGATTATTAAGAGGCCGGAGGCCCACGGGTGTTCCGGCCTCCACGCTTTAGGAGATACACAATAAATGCCAAGAGCCATTGCAGTCACGCTTGTTCTTCTTGCGTGATGCACAGATTTGAATGTGGCATACAACCCGGAGTCTTCGGGGACTATCTATTTTTATGCCGACTCCCTGACTACGTACGATCTCGAGGGCACGATTCTAGCCAGATCCGATTCACTTGGGATGCCGGTACTTATTGCAACCGGCCAAGATCGCATTTATGTCGGAGACACTAAGGCCTCGAAATCGCTGCTGGTGTTTGACCGCGGCACGGGGAATTTTATTGCATCGCACGGACCTCCGGGGTCCGGGCCACGAGAGATCGGCTACCTGTGGGCTATGGACTTCAAACCCGGAGCTGACGGCGGCTGGCTTTTCGACTTTCAGTCAAGGAAGATGCTGTTCTTTGATGGAGCCTCGCTTACCGGCAAGAGCATCGACCTTAAAGACACCGGGTTGCCGATGGGCCCCGTATGGGTCAAGGGCGACAGCATAGCTTCGGTGGGGATGTACACGGCCGGACGGCTGGCCTTGCACGGACCGGACGGTTCTTTTGGGCGATTCATTGGACCGGACCCCCCGGGGCGATCCCGAAGTCCCCGTTCCCGTACGGCCACATGCGTATGAAGCAAAGGTCCAGACCAATTCGGACAGCAGCCGCATAGCCATCGTATCTCAGAACGCAGACCTCATCGAGATATTTGACGCCAGCGGACTCCTGCATGTCATAAGAGGCCCTGAATTCAACGAACCGGTGTACACGCTTCATGGCAACGAAAATGGAGTCTCGTGGCTCAGTCTGGATAACGCAACCATAAAGAGTTATGTCAGCGTCACGGCAACTGACGATCTGGTGTTTGCCCTGTATTCCGGCCAGACAATGGAGGATTTCAAGAACAGTGCCTGGACACTACCTCCATCAAGAAGAATATTCGTGTTCACGTGGTCGGGCGATCCGGTGGCCGTGCTGCGAATAGCGGACGGATTGTTAGGCATCAGCATATCACAGGACGGACTTGACCTGTATGCCATTTATCACAGACCCGTGCCCGCGATTTTACACTACGACGTGCCGCGACTGCGCTAGATGGACCTCTTCGGAATTGCACTTCCGATAAAGTCGTCTATGAATGCCCGAGCCATGACCTTAGTGTATGAAATCCACATTATTGGAAGTAATCATTGGAGGGTTTCCAAACCTGAAACAGGGCGTAGGCCGGACCGTACCGTCGCCCGCGCGGATCCTTGGCACAGTACGACGAAGCTCTCCACCATCTTCCATCTTCTACTTATTATGGTTTATCCAGCAGTTCCTTCGACGCTGCACACATCGCGCCCGGCGTGTGGGTGTTGCCTGCCGCAAACCTACATGCGGGGTGGGGTCTCCGTTTACAGCGATCCGGAAATGGCCGGGTGGGGGCTCCACGTACTGTGAGGCGTGCTATGAAGATCTTCGGGGCAGAATGTTGCACAAAAAGCCGCCGGACATCATGACTACGCGTCAATTATACGATCGGACCACCGAAGCCATGCGCATCAGCGGGATGATACTCTTCACCTTTTGCAGTGCGGCCACGATGTGTGCGGTGGTCTCCGCCCAGTAACAGTGGCGGAGGAGCATCGGTGTTCCGTGTAGGAGCGGGCCGACTATCGATATCCGCCATCGGTCGAGTATGACATCGTAGTTGCTATGGAGGGCCGAATCTACAGTCCATACACGGGCACGCATTACGCCTCCATGGAGCGCACGGACATTGAGCCACATCGTAGCCCTGTCCGAGGTGCACGACTCCGGAGCCTGCGCGCGTACCGGCGGCAGCGGGGTATGGCATAGGCCGTCTGGCAAGACGTTGTCTGTCCATCCAACCTGATTTCGCTATTGCAAGTTTGAGCCCATCTGTTGCATATAGGTGTATATCCGCAGGCCTGGAATCTGAAAAAGGCCGGCGCGTGGGATTCTCTTAGGAGGTGGCGGACCAAGGGGGGCCATAAACATGGCCACCGGACCTATAGGACTCCGCATGCGGGTTCGCCGCCCAAGATCCCCTCCCTTGTCCGTCTGCCGGGCGTCCAAGAGTCGCTGATGCTCTGGCGGGTGCATCCGGATCAGCCAGTCCTGCATGGATGGGACGGGCACAGCGTACCGCCCAGTACCGCCCATCCCCCGTTTTGGCAATCACTCCCTTGTGCAGGAGATGATCAAAAGTGGCGCCGAGTGCCCCGCTTTTGAGTGCCTCCAGCACGTCCTGTCTATCGAACGCCGCCTTTCGTGGAAGAGCACGCAACAGTGCACTCAGGGATACCCGCGCGGGTCGATCGAACTCGACTACACGTCCCTGGTAGTACTCGTCCTTGCGCTCCCGTCCCTGCCTGAGCACATACGCCAGCCCAGCCGCGGTCATCGTCCCATGATTCAACTGTAGTACCCGCGCCGCAGGTTGGGTGAAGCTCACAATGTGCTGTGGCCAGCCGTCCGTCTCTCGGGCGATCGCGTTGATCCACGGCGTCACATTGCCTGTGGCCTTGCCATCGGTGACCAGCCAGTCGCGAATGACCGTGCGCTCCGCCTCGGTAGACAGGCGACCCAGATTGACACGGCAGCCACTGCGGAAGCGGGAGATGCCCAGTTTGCCCAACGCCGCCTCCGTAGTTCCCAGCCCGCCGGCCAGCAGGATGACAGGCCGGTCCAGCTTCCCGTTGTGGATCCGGGTGAGTATATGCGTGAGGGCTGACTTATCGGCTTCGATGGCGATAGTCTGCGCCTCGTCCAGCATAAGCAGCAGCCCTCGTTCGCCCCCGGGCGCCTCACTGAGTACTTGGGAGGCGGTGCTGACGCCGTGTATCTTGCGAGTCTTTCCCGCCGTGATGACTTTCAGATCGATCCCCCAGTGCTTCTGTGTCAGCGGGGTGTAGGACAGCCCGAGCTCATCAGCCATGGCGGCCGGATCGCGCAGCGTAACGGAACTGATGTTCGCGATCGCCCATTTCTCTCCCTTGGCGTCCTCCGCCAGTTTGTACAACAGCGCGGTCTTGCCTGCGCCCGGTGCCCCTTGGATCAGAAAGATTGTGCCGCCGCACTGCTCCCGGGCCAGAGCGCGCAGCCTGGCGAATCTGGCCCGTATCTCCACGCGCCCGTGGAAATATCTGGCCGGGCCGCGATCGTCCATATGGATTTCGTCCAAGCCGGTGATTTGTGACTCCAAGGCCTGCGTGTCCGCGGGGCCGGCTGCAGCGGCTTTTCAGGGGAGTGAGGGTCGGTCATGAGTCTGCAATCTTTGAATAGGTATACGCCGCAGCCGCCGTACGGTATCCAAGTCGCTACTATCTCGTCCTTAAAATAGGGGATTATGCCTGGCTATCTTCGGGAGACACAACACTAGGGTAAAGGACAGGTGTTGACCACCCGCAATATCCACACGGAGCCCGGAATATCTTAGAGCTACCCGAATAGCTTTTACTACTGCCGCTCGAACGTCCAGCGTGCGAGCAATTCCGTATTGGGATCCGGGATCACCTCCACGACCGGTTTGGCCGTTTCCATCCTTTGCTCCACGGCAGCACTACCTTTAAATTCAAAAGAGAGGCGCTCTTTGGAACCATCATCATAGATGATGTCGAAGGTCGGGGCGACGCGGAAAGTATAGGTGGGCTGGGTCTGCCGGAGGAAAATCACAAGCTCGCTCGTCGTACCATTATATTGCCAGTGGCCATCCATGTATACCACTCCACCCTGGTATAACCACTGGTCGAAGAACCAGTCCAGTTGCATTCCAGAGGCCTCTTCGATATGGCGGCGAAAATCGCCTGTTGAGGCATTGAGGTCCTTGTAAGCGGAATAATAGGCCCGAACTCCCTGATTATAGGCGTCCTCACCCACCAGTGCCCGGAGCATGTGCAGCACCCAGGCCCCCTTCTGATAAATCATACCCCCAGACACATTATTCAGATCGGGGAGGTGCTCACGGATGATCCGGAAATCATAATCGTCTTCATAGTAGGCGAAAACGCGGTTGCGGGCGTTTTTTAGTCCCTCCACAAAATCATCTCTGCCGTAGGCATATGCCCGAAACAGCAGCGTGTAGTAGGTGGCAAACCCTTCGCTAAGCCAGAGGTCATTCCATTCAAACTCAGTGACGGCATTGCCAAACCACTGGTGTGCCACCTCATGGACAATAACATGCTGCCAGCGTCTGGAGCGGGTGCCAGTAACCGAGCGATCCCCGTAGAATATGGCCGACGCTGCCTCCATCCCGCCTCCAACGGAGTTAGACTGGATATTGGCCAGCTTTTCGTAGGAGAACGGGCCAATCAAGTCAGAGAAATAGGCCAGTGCCTGCTTGGTCGGGACGGCAAAATCGTAGAATCCCGCGTCTCGGTCCTGCTTATACACCCATGTCTGGATGGACTTGCCGTTGAAGGTGTCGACGTACTGAACGGCAAACTCAGCGACGCCGAGTACATAGAGCCAGGTTGCAATTGGGACGCTGTTTTTCCAATGTGTCCGTCGCAGCCCGTCCCCCAAGTCCGACTCTTCCATAAGCAGGCCGTTGGAGATAACCTGATAATGGACCGGAGCTGTGATGATGAACTCATTTGTGGCTTTGTCATACGGATGATCAACGGTGGGTAGCCAATTCTTGGCACGAGAGGACCAGTTGTCGCTAAAAAAGGACCGGTCGCCGTGCTTGGTCGGAGCAATCTTGAGCCCCGTGGCTGGAATGCCGTGATATTCGACGGTTACCTGAATTTGCTCCTGTGCGGCCACTTCTCGTCCAAGTTCGATGAATACCTGGTTGTCTTCATGTCGGAAGGGCAGGTCCTCGCCACCTATGTGCACCCGGTCTACGGTCATGCCCTTTCCTTCCAATGCGACTGACTGATTGATCAGATCCAGCCGCAGCGTAGACTGTTCCGGCTCCAGATAGCGGGCTTCAATCGTGGCTTGCCCCGTAATGACGTCGGTGTCATCGCTTAACTGCAGCGCAAAAGCGTAGTGCAGCATATCAATGCCCCAGTTCTTGGGATAGCCGTCTTGTACAGGCCCTGGTTCGGCAGGCTGTGCCAGGACAGGGGCTCCGAGCGCTGCCACGACCGGCAGGAGATAAGGGATGCAGCGGAGGTATCGGAGACTCATGAGTTCGGACGGGATGACCAGTAGGGATTCGGCATAAGAGCAAGCTAAGGAGCGACCATACCTTTGGCAATCTCCACCTGTTGCCGTCTGCCACTTGGATTAAAATGAAATACTTGTCATTCGATACTAATTGAACAGTAATTATCGGTCAGCCATGAATGCCAAATCCCAATTACAGCACAGTTGGGACTTGACTACTTTGAGTAGGATAGAAACTTACAACTGAAGTTGCGAAGGCCTAAATCGCTTACATCAATCCTGACTACGCCAGCAGGTCATGTACGACGTTGCCATGAACGTCAGTAAGGCGGTAACGACGCCCTTGGTGACGGAAGGTGAGCCGCTCGTGGTCAATACCCAAGAGGTGTAACATCGTTGCCTGAAAATCATGGATGTGCACGGGGTCACGCGCAATATTGTATCCCAGCTCGTCGGTTTCGCCATAGGAAAAGCCCTGTTTGACACCGCCGCCCGCCATCCACAGCGTAAAGCAGCGTGGATGATGATCCCGGCCAAAACTCTCTTCGGTCAGCTTCCCCTGCGAATAGACAGTCCGTCCAAATTCACCTCCCCAAATGACCAGCGTATCCTCAAGAAGCCCGCGCTGCTTGAGGTCCAATACCAGCGCCGCCGAAGCCTGATCAGTTTCCTTGGTTTGCTGCCGGATGGCTTGGGGCAGGCCTCCGTGATGATCCCATCCCTGGTGGTATAACTGAATGAAGCGTACCCCCCGTTCCGCCAAGCGGCGCGCCAGCAGGCAGTTGGCCGCATAGGTGCCCGGATTGCGCGCCTCTTCGCCATAGAGCGCGAACGTGGCTTCCGGTTCATCGTCCAGATTCATGACTTCCGGCACAGAGGTCTGCATCCGGAAAGCCATTTCATACTGGGCGATCTTAGCCTCGATTTCAGGGTCTTGCAAGTTATCGTACTGTAACTCCTGCAGCTTCCTGAGTGCCTCCATATGGCGACGGCGGTCCTCCCGGCCGACGCCCGGGGGATTGCTGAGATATAATACCGGATCTTTGCCCGCCCGGAACTGCACGCCCTGGTGCCGGGACGGTAAGAATCCATTGCCCCAGAGTCGCGCGTACAGCGGTTGCCCCCTCTTGTCCTTTGTGACCAGCACTACAAACGCAGGCAGGTTCGCATTTTCCGAGCCTAGGCCGTAGCTAAGCCACGAGCCCATGGACGGTCGCCCCGGCTGTTGGGAGCCACTTTGGAGGAAGGTGATAGCCGGATCGTGGTTGATGGCGTCCGTGTACATGGACTTTACAAAGCACAGCTCGTCCACGATCTGCGAAGTGTGCGGCATCAGATCGCTCACCCACGCGCCAGACTCTCCATGCTGCTTGAATGCGAAGGGGGACTGCACCATCGGGAAGCTTTTCTGGCCTGCTGTCATCCCGGTTAGTCGTTGCATGCCTCGCACCGATGGAGGCAACTCCTCGCCGTGGTGCCGTGTAAGTGACGGCTTGTAGTCGAAAAGGTCCAACTGCGACGGTGCGCCGCTTTGCAGTAAGTAAATCACGCGCTTGACGTGCGCCGGATGATGTGTCGTCCCGAGTACGCCGCGATCGGGCTCATCATCCGCAAGACGCCCCAGCACCGTTACCGGATTTATCAGAGAGGCGAGTGTGGCGGCGCCAAGGCCCAGCGTAGTCCGGCTCAGGAAGTCCCGGCGCGTATAGGTCGCATCATAACAGTGACATTCGTGCATGGGTCGCTTAGCGCTTGGTGTAGGTTTCGTCGTGATTCAAAATGACTTGGGCTACCATCGCAAGTGCTGCAGTACCAGTTCGGTCGAACGCAGGATCCGGCATGTGCTCGCCCACGGAAAAAAGCGAATCCACGTCTGCTGGATTAGCAGCAAAGCGCACTTTTTCCGCCCCATAAAGGCCGGCAAGCACATCGATCTCGTTTTTTTCCGGGGACCGCCCCGAAGCCAGTCGGAAGCCGTAGATTATTTGATCAGTAATCGTATCACCGCCTTCGCGCTGCATGCGTTCGGCCATGGTTCGCGAGGCTTCCACATATTGCGTGTCGTTTAGCAGCACCAGCGCCTGCAAGGGCGTATTTGTGTTCTGGCGCCGAACAAAACATGTTGTGCGATCCGGGGCGTCAAATACGAGCATTGATGGTGGTGGGGAGGTGCGCCGAATAAACGTGTAAAGCGAACGGCGATACAGCTTGTCCCCTTCATCCTGTTGGTAGTGCAAGAGTGCCACCGAAAAATTTCCCTTTTCGATCCATAACCCGGGGGGCTGGTAGGGCTTCACGCTCGGACCGCCTATTTGCGAAACCAGGAGACCGCTTGCAGCCAAGGCATTGTCACGTATCATTTCCGCGGGCAGCCGGAATTTTGGCCCTCTCGCGAGCAGGATGTTGGCCGGATCCCGCCCCTGCAATTCGGAAGATGCGCGGCTTGTTTGCCGATACGTTGCGCTCATGACCATTGACTTGAGCAGTGCCTTCATATCCCAGCCCGTGTCTTCGAAGCTCGAGGCCAGGTAATCCAAAAGTGCGGGATGCGAGGGCAGGGCGCCTTGGCTGCCAAAATCCTCCGGCGTAACCACTAATCCCTGTCCAAAGAGCATCAGCCAGTAGCGGTTGGCTGTCACACGTGCGGTCAGAGGCTGCTCCGGACTGAAAAGCCATCGGGCCAGCCCCAGCCGGTTGGGAGGCAAGTCGTCTGGAAGGATGCCCAGCACTTCCGGAACGCCAGGGACCACAACTTCACGCGGCTGGTCATACAGGCCGCGATCCAAGACGTATGTTGCACGAGGCGTGTCCATCTCTTCCATCACCATTACCTCCAGCACCTCCTCCACAACAGCCTGCTCCGCCTTCCGGGCTTCGTGCAGCTTGCCGAGCAGCTCCTGGTACGGACGGTCGTGATAGTGCAGGTACGTTTCCAACAGGTCAGCTGCCGCGCTGTCACTATTGGCCAGACGGCCCACTTCCCCGCGGGTAAGCGCACGCGCGTACAGACGGATATCATCCATATTGCCTGTAAAGATGCCGTCGTTTCCACCAAAAGCGCGATAGCTTCGCGCTACACGTACGGGGCGCTCGGTGACCTTGTAGTGGCCGTCAACGGGCAGGATGCTCTTGTACAAGCGGTCGTATCGTACAACAGATGATGCCTCCTTACCCTGCACAAACAAACGTACACCTTCCGCGTGGCTGGAGCCATCGTACGTCAGAGCGACGTGTGTCCAGGAGCCTGGTTCAATTGGCCTCGTCGTTTGAACGTGAATATAGTTGTGTGGCAGTGCATTGATTAAGCGGGTGGACAGGTGGTTAAGGCTGTCCAAATACAACTCCCAGCCGCGCCAGTAGGTGTTCTTGTGAAAAGCGTTGCCAAGAATCTTGGTGTACGCGCCGGAGGTGTCCGGATGAATCCACAAGCTCACGGTGAAGGGATCCGTACGCTCAAAGGCGCCTGCCTCAGTCAGCTCCAAATAGTCGTAATCGTGATCGAACCGGACGGCCCCATTCACGGGACCCTCAACAATTTCCAATTCTCCGACCACGCCACCATCCGTACCGCCTCGGGCCACATTAGGCGTTGTCTTCTCGCGTAACTCATCCAGCGGGTAGTGAGAGGAAAGGCCGCGATCAAGCGCACCGGCCGGCAGCTTCACATTGTCCGGTAACCCTGCAGCTTGGACCTTTCGTTCTCGATCCACCAGCGCAGTTTCCAGTTCAGTTACGTGTCTGCGCGCTTCTTTCAGCTCTGCTTCCTCTGCCTCGGAGGGAATCATGAGCAGCGGACCAGCATTGCCATCATCCCCTGTCATGCCGAGCTCCTTCACGTTGTTGAAGAATGCCGAGAGCTGGAAATATTCGGCTTGGGATACCGGGTCAAACTTGTGGTCATGGCACCGGGCGCATTCCATAGTCAGTCCAAGGAATGCTCTGGAAACCGTATTGGTGCGATCAACCACGTACTCAATACGGTATTCTTCGTCGATGATGCCGCCCTCGGCGGTCATCGGGTGATTGCGGTTGAAGCCGGTAGCCAGTTTCTGCTCCAGTGTGGCATCGGGAAGCAAATCTCCAGCGAGCTGCCACGTCACAAACTGGTCATAGGGCATGTTCTCGTTGAAAGCCTGAATAACCCAGTCACGCCACGGCCACATGGTCCGGATCCCGTCTGCATGATACCCGTGGCTGTCCGCATAACGAGACAGGTCCATCCACTCCGTGGCCATGCGCTCCCCGTACGTTTCAGTGGCGAGAAGACGATCGACCACTCGTTCATATGCGTCAGGGCGCGAATCCGCCAGGAAGGCGTCAATTTCGTCGAGCGTGGGTGGAAGGCCGGTCAAGTCAAAAGTGACTCGCCGCAACAGTCGTTCCTTGTCTGCCTCGATGGATGGCACCAGCCCTTCGCGCTCCAGCCGCGCCAGAATGAAATGGTCGATTTCATTGATGGGCCAATCGGTTTGTTGTACTGAAGGAATGAGAGGAGGCTCCGGCGGGGTAAATGCCCAGTGGGGCTTCCATTCGGCACCCTGATCAATCCAGCGCTCAATGAGGGCGATTTCGTAGTTGGAGAGTGCCAGGTTGGACTCCGCAGGCGGCATCCTTGCTTCTGGATCTGTGGCGGTAATGCGCTTCATGACCCCGCTGCGTCCAGGCCGTCCGGGTACGATGGCTCTTCCGCCGGACTGAAGCGGCGTGTGAAGTGCTCCCTCCTCCGTATATAGCCGCAGTTCAGCCTGACGGGCATTGTCGTCCGGTCCGTGACAGGCATAGCAACGGTCGGAAAGAAGCGGCCTGATATGGAAATTGTAATCGACGCGCTCCGGCAGCAGCGCGCGCGTGTCCGGATCGATATGCACCTGCGAACTGCAGGCATTTGCCCCAAGGACTAGAACGATAATAGCTGTGTGTCGAAGCATTCGTCCGTGCCCAAGACTTTAACCGAAAGAATATACCACGCGCACTTCCTGGCGTTCGGCCATACTACCGTAGTTCGCTAAGTGCAATGCGCCTGAAAGCAATTCCGAAATACGCATGCTCGTGATCCGGACCGGCTTCGTAGAGCAGTCCGATCATGCCGTCAGGAAGGCGTACAATGTCAGAGTAGGCGCTCATGCCGTCATACACAAGCAGCGATTTAGTCCAAGAGAGGCCTTCGTCGAAGCTAGCTCGCAACGTCATATTTTCGCGTTTGGTCTTGCTTGCGGGATTGGAGAACAGCAAAATGCTTGCACCTTCCTCTGGAAACTGAAACCGCTGTAGGCTGGCTTGACAAATGGGTTCAACCAGTGTGGAATCCGAGGCTAGATCGCTCCAAGTGGCGCCGCCGTCATGGCTGTGGGCAATCTTGCGGTGGCGCTCGCCTATGGCGTAGTTACGCATGTTGAGCAGTAGGCGGCCGTCACTTAATTCGGCCACTTCGGATTCATTGACCTGATGCTGGGGTGTGGAGCCGCCGAGCTGCCACGTGGCACCGTGGTCATCGGAGAAGATAACATGTGAGTAGTAGTGTTTTGTGTCGGCTTCAATGTGATCGCAGGCCACCATGAGTCGACCCGCATAGGGCGGCCGAGTGAGCTGCGTTCCTGAGCCTGGGCCCGTGGCATACCACGTCCAGTCCGGTTTCTTGACGCTGCTGGTAATTTCCTTTGGTTCTGACCAGGAATGCCCGCTGTCTTTCGAAGAAAGTACGTAGACCCGTCGCGTATCCGTGGACGTGAGTCTGATAATATCCGCTTCGTGGTCCGTACCCAGATTCCAAGTGGCGAGGAGGAAGATTTCGCCGGTTGTGCTATTGACGACCGGCGCCGGATTACCAGTTGTATTTTCGCGTTCATCCCAGATCACGCTCAAGGGGCCCCAAGTGCGTCCATAGTCCATGGATCGCTTATAGACCAGATCGATATCACCGGTGTCTGAGCAGCTGTTTTTGCGCCCCTCGGCAAATGCCAGCAGGCTGCTGTCCGGTGCGACGATGACTGCCGGTATGCGAAAGCAGGCGTAGCCCTCCTGGCCAGCTACAAAGATATAGTCGGGTGCCGAAGCGGCCAACAGGACAGCACTCAAAAAAGCGAACTCCATCGCGTACGGTGCATCTTCTTTGTCGGGGTGGCGCGAAGGGCCTTTATTGACTGCCGCGCATGGCCAGGCGGACGGCGGCACCTATGCGGCCCGGGTCCGTCCAGTGCGTAAAGATTTCCGACACTTCCTTGGTCAACATTTCGGTTATGTCGGCTTCGGGCATTCCTGATTCATGCAGGTCACGGGTCCGCGAGTCTATGATCGAAAGGTACTCACGGTAGTTGTGGATGAGTTCTACGCCACCTGTGGCATAGTGGCAGGGGATGATGAGTTTGGGGTTCAGGGCCTCAAACTTGTCAAGCGTCTGCTTCCAGGCTGCGATGGTGCCATTAGGAGCAAGAGGCATGGGATACTGGTTCATAACCACGTCTCCCGTAAAGAGCACACTGTCTTCTTCGACCAGGAAAGCGACATCGCCCCGTGTATGGGCCGGTCCGGCTTTCAAGAATCTCACATGCACGCCGCCCAGGTCAAGCCACAGGCCGTCGTCAAATATGACATCGGACGGGCGCACAAAGGCGCCTTCCAACAGCTCGGCCGTTCGATCAGAAAACTGGGCAAACCTGTTCGCAAGATCCATACCGAGCTCCTGGATATCTGTTTCTTGATCGCCAGAACGGATGATAGTAGCGTCATTCGGAAAGGCGATCATTCCGAGATCGTGCTCAGGATGCATATGCGTTGAGCCTACGTACAGACGGTTCGACTTCGAAAGATCCCTGGCCGCGCGCAGTACGATGTGGCCATTTTCTTGGCCGAGTCCGGTATCGATTACGAGTGTGCCCCGTGTTCCGACAATGAAGCCAACGTTGGGCACCAGTGGGCGCTTTTCATCGGGGATAATGTGTACGTGTTCAGATACTTGCACCAGCAGTTCGGGACGGATCGTAGGATCCATTCCCTGGGCGCGCACCTGTGGGGCGGACAGGAGCACCAAGCTTGCAATGGGAGTAATGTGGTATAATCCAAGCTTCATCGGTGATCGGAGGCTGGGGCGAAATGAGCCATCTCTGCTGGGAATAATACTGGCCAGTGGTCTAACCATTGGCAAATATAGCCAATGATGGATCGCTTTATGATTACAGAGCACGCCAATAGACCATGCGCACATTTGGTTAATGATACTGAAGACCTGAATGCACTACGGGTAATCGTCTCGTTGCCTCTTTCGGTGGCGGTTTGTATGCTTCGGCCAGCCGTACTGAACCCGTTGTGTAACATGAGCCGCGCACTGACTGTTTGCCTTATGATTTTTGGTGCCTTTTTTGCGCAGCATGCCTCCGCACAGGCGCGCATTATTTTCCTGGGGGATTCCATTACGGAGGCCGGTGCCAACCCTGGCGGGTACGTAGCGCTGGTAGCAGATTCACTGGCTGTGGTGCACCCAGCCGCAACCGTGATTGGGGCCGGCGTCAGTGGTGACAAGGTGCCAGATCTGTTGATGCGCCTGGATCGCGATGTGCTCTCACAGGACCCGTCGCACGTGGTTATTTATATCGGGATCAACGACGTCTGGCACTTTTTTGAGTTTGAGGGTGTGACGGGAACTGACCCCGATGTCTTCGAAGCGGGCCTTAGAGAACTGATTTTGCGCATCGAAACGCAGGGGGCGACTGTGCTCTTGTGTACGCCGAGCGTGATCGGCGAAGATGCCCGAAGGAAAGCACCGGTCAACGATCGTCTCATCAAGTACGCGGAAATGTCCCGGAGGGTCGCCGAGGAAACGGGCGTGCAACTCTGCGACTTGCGAGCAGCCTTTGAAAGCTATCTTGCGGAAAACAATCCTTCCAAGGCGTATGAAGGCATACTGACCACTGATGGTGTGCACCTGAACGAAGCCGGCAATCGCTTTGTAGCAGACTTTATGATCGGTGTGCTAAGTGTGGTGCTGTCTCCATAGGGAGAGTGGTCAGTCGTGCCCGAATGATTGGCATATGGAGGATGCGTCGCCCCAGCCGAGCTCGACTTTTCGGGCTCAAACGAGCATTTTTGTGCCGGTTCATTCGGGTCTTTCCTCGACTGTTGATCGTTTATAATCCAATAGTCTCGGTCATGAGGGCCTGGTGAACAACCTCGTGAAAGATCACAGCCAGGATACCTGGAACCCTCTTGTTGCGATGCCAAGCTAATCCAGAACTGACTCTATTATGTTTCCTTTGACGTCGGTAAGCCGGATGTCACGGCCGCTGAACCGGTAGGTGAGCCGATCGTGCTCAATGCCTAAAAGGTGAAGCATCGTGGCATGCAGGTCGTGAATTGTGGTAATGTTTTCAACTGCCCGATACCCGTATTCATCGGTGGCCCCGTAGATCGTGCCACCGCGGATTCCGGCACCGGCCAGCCAAATACTGAATGCCGAAGGGTTGTGATCACGACCATCTATGCCTTGGGCGAATGGCGTTCGTCCAAATTCGCCGGCCCAGATTACCAGAGTCTCCTCAAATAGTCCACGTGCTTTTAGATCTTTAAGCAGGCCCGCGATGGGCTGATCCACAGCGTGTGCATTGCGTTCGTGCCCTTCCTTTAGGTTTGCGTGCTGATCCCATCGCGGAGTCTCGACCCGCGGACATGTAAGCTCGACAAATCGCACGCCCCGCTCGACGAGGCGGCGTGCCAGTAGACACTGGGTCGCATACCCGCGTGTGTGCGGATCCGACGAATCCATACCGTAAAGTCTTTTTGTGGCCTCCGTTTCACGTGTGAGATCGGTCAATTCTGGTACGGAGGCCTGCATGCGGAAAGCCAGTTCGTAGTTGGCGATTGTTGATTCGACTTCCTCCACGTGCCCTACACGCCCAAGCAGACGCTGATCCGCTTGTTTCATGAGTGCTATTTTGCGGCGCTGAATATCGGAGGAATCTTCCAATGGCTCCACGTTGGCAAGAGGCCGGTCTCCAGTCCCGAAAATTGACGCCTGATATGATGCCGGCAGGAAGCCGCTATTGAAATTATCCAAACCTCCTGAAGGGATTAGTCCGCCATCAAGGACAACGTAGCCTGGAAGATTCTGATTCTCGCTGCCCAATCCGTAGGTCACCCAAGCACCCATGGAGGGGCGGCCCTGGATGCCCACACCCGTATGCAGGAAGTAGTTGGCATTGGTGTGCTCAGGAAAGTCGGCCACCATGGATCGAATAATGGCGAGGTCGTCGGCGCACGCGCCTACATGAGGAAACAGGTCGCTCACTTCGATGCCGGATTCACCATAGTGCCGAAACTGCCAGGGGCTCTGCATAATGGTGCCTACGTCGTCGAATTGCGTAGCGTCGACCTTGAATTTATCGTGCGGGTCTTGTCCGTGTTCTTTCGCCAGACGCGGTTTCGGATCAAAACTGTCTACTTGGGAAACCCCGCCGTCCATATAGAGAAATATGACGCTTCGTGCCTTCGGCACCTGATGTGGCACGCGCGGTAACAGTGGAGTGGGGCCGGGGGGTGACGACAACTGCCTGAGCACACGGCCAAACGGGGTCGTCCCCATCAGGCCCATCAGTGCAATACTCCCGAAGCCGTTGCGGCAAAGTGAGAGCATCTCACGCCGGGTCATCCGGCAACATAGATGATGGGGGCCTGGCATTAGAAAAGGTAAAGGAATTCCTTAAGATTGAAGATTACGTGACAATAGGCCGCCCACAGTTTGATGTCATTTAATGCGGCAGCCGGATCAAGCTTTCGCCGTTGTGTCTCCGCCTCCAGGAACGCGAGTCCATCCGCAATGTCTTCGGGGGATGCAGACCTCGAGAGCGCCGTCAAGTAAATGTATTGGATCCTGCCGGCGATATCCAGATCGTGCATGATCATGATTTTCTGTGCCCAGACTTTGGTCTGCTGAGCCACGAACGGATCGTTTAGCATAGTCAGCGATTGCGCCGGAACGTTCGTCGTATTACGCGTGCCAAAGGTGGAAAACGGAATTGGCCGATCAAACGCCAGCATCATGGGGGACAGGAAATTGCGTCGTACTTCCTGATAGACAGTTCGGCGACCGCCGCCATCGAGCGGGCCAGACTCTTCTGGACGGCCAGGCCCATTCATGAATTCAGTAAGATGTGTTGGCACAGGCTCCCCGTACATGGTCGTATCAAGTCGCCCGGAGACGGCCAGAATGGCATCGCGAATGGCTTCGGCATCAAGACGGCGAACGGGATAGTGACTGAGCAGCAAGTTTTGAGGGTCGTGTATATGAGCTTCCGGGGTAGGCTGCGTCGATCTCTGAAACGTGTTCGAAAGCAACATCTCGCGAAGTATTGCCTTGATTGACCATCCCTGTTCCACGAATCTCAAAGCGAGATAATCCAGCAATTGCGGATGCGTAGGTAGCGAACCTTGTGCACCGAAATTGTCCGTGCTCTGCACAATACCACGACCAAAAGCGTGATGCCAGAGGCGGTTTACCATCACCCTGGCAGTAAGCGGATTCGAAGGGTCCACAATGGCGCGGGCCATCTCCAATCGCTCATTGGCCAATCCACTGAATGGTTTTGCATCGTCTGAGATTGCCGACAGGAACCGATGCGGGACCGGCTGATCTCCCAATGTCTGGTAGTTTCCCCGCACAAATACTGGGCTTTCAATGGCATTCCCCTCGGTTACGGCCATGATGTAGTGCACATCACCAATTTGCGACCTGTGGCCCTCGATCAGATCAAGCAGCGATCCGATATCCAGTCTTGGCAGCACGCCACTATGCACAGCACGGTTTATGGCAGCCATCTGCGACACCGTAGCCTGGTCTGCTGCCCAAGCATCTACGGCTTGTCCTACGTTGATCGCGGTTGCATCCGGTGCGCGTGGAAGTTTGGACAGATCTGGTGCGGTACGGTCAAAGGCAACGGCATACACGGCTTCCACATAGGAGGAATCACTCCGAAGGATGCGGTGAATGTCTGTGATGTGTTGTTGAAGCTTGAAAGACCCAACCATCAATTCGATGTACGCTTTTCGGCCTTTCCACAATTTCACCCCGAATCGATAGGTGGAAGGCGCAGCGCTCTCCACTTTTGCTTGGATACCGTTGAAGATGGGAGGATTGATGAGTTGAAAATTATCCACGATGATCCGGATTACGGATCCGTGGCCTGCGGCCACGACATGGATACTATCCATGTCCAGTGTAAATGTGGGCGAGCGGAGCGCTCCGGGTATCCCCGGAGATAAGTGCCGACTTGAGACCATGCCATAGGCCAAGCTGTCAATCTGGCCTCTCTTTGTGATCAGTAAGCTTCGTTGTGGCGTTGACTCGAAGGCGGGGCCGTGAGGAAACCATCCGTCATAGTCCCCATCGCGAAAATCTCCAATCATTCGCCAGCGGTGCGTCGAATCTTGGCGGGACACCGCCCCCATTTGAGTGGCGGATGGCATCGAATGACTTGCAGGTACAACGGACACCTTATCTGGGTGCAACCCCGTTCTCACTGCAGCCCGATGGTACGGCTCCTGGCCACCCAGCGGCTGGTTCCACGCAGCAGCGACGGAGCTGCGAAGTGAGCGTTGTGCAGACTGGATCGAATCAAGCCATGCTTGTTGGCGAGAGGACAGCAAAGGCGTGTAGGCAAAGCGCGTGCTTTCGAAAATTCCGTAAAAGGCGTAATAGTCAGAGGTCGGAATAGGATCGAATTTGTGATCATGGCAACGCGCGCAGGCCAGCGTTAGTCCTTGGAAGGTCTTGGATGTAACATCAATGATATTATCGATGCGGTCTGCCTCATCCAGCCGTGTGTCCACCGGGCTATGCTTTCCTTCCCCCAAGGTGAGATAGCTCGTTGCAATGACCGATTCGTTGTAGCCCTCCACGGGATGGAATCGGGGGCTTTCCAGGAGATCTCCCGCAAGGTGCTCCGTAACGAGCTTGTCGTATGGCAGATCGGTATTAAAGGCTCGGATAAGGTAATCCCGATATCGCCATGCTCCTTCGATAGTAAAGTCAAATTCATGGCCCTTCGATTCTGCATAACGGACTAGGTCCATCCAGTGGCGGGCCCATCGTTCGCCGAAGCGGGGCGAGTCAAGAAGATGATCCACGAGCCTTTCATAAGCGGCTGCGGTAGTATCCTCGATAAACACTTGGAGTAGCGCTGGTGAGGGCGGAAGTCCGGTCAGCACAAAAGACGCTCGTCTGGCGAGAGACTCCTTGTTGGCCAGTGGTGCGGAAGCAAGCCCGTTCGCATCAAGCTGCGTATCGATAAAGTGGTCGACTGAGCGGGGCGAACCTGAGGGCAGGGCTGGACGAATCAATGCCCACGGAGGCTTGTATTCTGCCCCTTGGTCAATCCATCGGGAGATTAGGGCGATTTCACGAGCTGACAGACGATGGGTGGTCTCCGCCGGCGGCATGCGCTTGTCCGCATCCTCGGCCTTGATCCGCTGTATCACTTTGCTGCGTCGCGCACTTCCCGGCACGATGGCTCTGCCTCCCCCTTCTCGTCTTGCCGTTGCCGCTTTACGCAAGTCCAAACGCAAATAGGCCTCCCGTGTGCTGGAATCCGGACCATGGCACACGAAACACGAATTTGACAAGACGGGGCGAATGTGGAAGTTATAGTCGACCCGTTCCGGCAAATCAACGGGTGCGTCCCCCGGAGCACACGCTGAGAAGAGACCAAGTAGGAGGACCCAAGCACCCAGCAGTGCTATCCGACAGAGAACATGTGGAGCAGGCAACTGCATTATGCCCGATTCCAAGTAGCGCGCAAACACCTACCCGCAAGGGGAAATATTGTTCATAAAAGTCGAGGTCGTCAGAAACTTGGCACCCTCGCCCATGGATAAAGTCCATCCGACGGTGCCTTAGCAGGATAGCTGACTTGGTAGGCAGGACATTGGCCAACAGGATGGAGAGGGCACTTGGCAAACGACGCGGGATTCCGCAGCAGGAATGATTCGTGGCAACCAGTGAGATACGCGCATGGGGCCATCCGTTTTACCGGGTACTGAACCGGCTTTGGAGCAGAACGGATTTGACGCGTTCGCGGAGCCGCAGTGCCGCAGTGCCAGGAGTTCTATGTGCGGAATCGCGGTCGCTGGGAGTCTACTTCCGCATGCTGATGGTGGGATGTCTGGAGGGGTTGAGCTCAGAACGTGGCATCGCGTGGCGGTGTGGACTCGTTCTCGCTTCGCAAGTTTCCAGGATGCGGACTTCGGAAGAACTCGCCGGAGCATTCGACGCTGTCGAATCGAGGTTTAACAACTATTGCTGATTTCAGCGCATATAGGGTCTTCTCGGGACTGAAAATGGCCCCCTTGACCTCATTTTAGACCTGCCGGCACCCATCCCGCTTCAGAAACGCCCATTGGTTGGAGCCTCCTTGAATGTGCTCCGCGACGGTCGATCTCTCCTCCATTCAGTAGGTGTTCGTACATACTGGCTGCCAGAATCATCTGTTGTAATGCAGTCAGAAGATGGACCAGCCATCTGGATCTACCGGCAATGAAGCCAGTCCTGAATGCGGATGGCCAGCCTGATCTGCCTCGCAACTCTCGTCATCTTTCATCCTGAGATCGCTGATACAACATGTTATTTGGTGTTCCTCCAAGTCCTCTGTCAGTGCTTGGTCCGCGCCCCGGCCATTTGATGATCCCGAAGAAGAACGCCGCGGCCGGCAGACCTGCGGCTACAAAGGCCAAGTCTATAAGAGATTGTTGCCAGTTGGTGATGGCACGAACCAGAACGAGGCCCACCACAACGGCCAAATAGAGGCCCGGTAGCCATGGGTAACCGGGCATGCGGAAGACCGGACCTTGGGCCACATTCCGGCGGCGGAGGATGAAAATGCTGATCGTAGTAAAGGCGTAGAAAATCAAAATCACGAAGAGCATTCCCGTGATAATCGTCTCAAAAGAGCCGCGTACAACCAATATGAAGGTGCCCCAGATGCAGTGTAGGAGAATGGCCCGGGAGGGGGTGCGATACTTGGGATGGACGTAATTGAGCCACCGGAACATCAAACCATCCTTGGCCATCGCATAGTAAAGCCGCGGGGCAGACATCATGGTCCCATTCATGCTCCCGGTAGTGGAAATCATGACCAGTACCGCGATAAAGCTTGCCCCTACGGATCCCATCAGGACCGTGGCCAGATCGACCCCCACCCGGTTCGTTTGTCGAATGGCCTCCAAGCCGAGGGCGTTATGGTAGACTACGTTGATGGCAATGTAGACGACCATGACCGTACCGAAGCCTACGAGCAGCGCACGCGGTATTGCACGGCGGGGATTGGTCATTTCGCCTGCAACGTAGCCGACACGGTCCCATCCAATCATGGTAAAAAGCACAAGCAAAAAGGCTTGCGCTGTATTGCCCACCATGCTGCCCGGTGCTTGGCTGACGGACGTTTCGCCAAGCTTGCTCTCGGTGCCGGGAAGGAGAGCGAGGCCAATGGTGGCCAGCAACAATAGACCGGCTACCTTCACGATGGTGGAAAACTTCTGATACAGGCTGGCACGCTGGATACCCGTGTAGTTGAGATAGCCGAATGCGGCGATGATGCAAAGGGCCAGCGCAAGTTCTTGCCATCGGGAAAGCTCCACGAAGTACTGGAAATAGGCCACTGTTATCAGTGACATGCTGGCTACGGTGCTGGTCCGGATGATGAAGACCTGTGCCCAGCCGAACATGAACCCGGCAAACGGGCCGTAGCACCGGTTCATGTACACATATTCGCCTCCGGTAACCGGCAACCGAGTGCCCAACTCCGCATACAGCAGGTTGCCGACCAGAGAAAATGCCGCACACCCAATCCACAGCCAGATGATCTGGCCGAACGAACTCATGTTTTGGGCAATGCCTTGGGGTACGGCAAAAATGCCAGCGCCAATCGTGATGCCAATTAGTATGGCTGCGGCATCTGTCCACTTGAGGACGCGGCGCAGTCTGGGCGTTTCAGTCGAACTCATTAAACCGTACGTCTAGTAGCCGATAGCCCGTCCGTTATAGCTCCGCGTGTCCGCTGCACCATAAATGAGGCCGTTCCGGGTCATGATGCAATGGGCACGGCCCTGTGTGCCGCGGAGCCGTACGGCATGCCCCATAGCCTCATAAAGTGTCCGCGTATCCGGTGAAATCCCCAATGCCTCGAAACTCGTCACATCTGGTAGCCACTGGTGGTGAATGCGGGGTGCCTCTACAGCCTCACCAATGGTCATGTCAAAGTCCAAAACGTTCAGAATCACCTGCAACACCGTGTTAATGATGGTGCGTCCTCCAGGCGTGCCGACAATCAGGAAAGGCTTGCCGTCTTTGGCAACTATCGACGGCGTCATGCTGCTAAGCATCCGCTTCTCAGACGCGACAAGATTAGGCGGCGTGCCAATGTAGCCGCGCGTGTCCGTGTAGCCGGGAATAGGATTGAAGTCACCCATCTCATTATTGAGCAGAAAGCCGGTGTCGTCTGCGACAATACGCGATCCATACCCGTACTCAAGCGTGTAGGTGAGCGACACCGCATTACCCTCGGCATCCATAACGGACAAGTGCGTGGTTTCTTCGCTTTCCGGGACAAGGTATACCTGTCCAAAGGCGGCTGAATCGCTGGCGGATGCGCGAGTTAAATCAATGGATGCCCCAAGCTTTTCTGCATGCGCCTTCGTAATCAGCCGCTCCACCGGCATGTCCGGATTGAAATTTGGATCACCAAGATGCTCGGCACGGTCGGCAAACGCACGCCGCATCGCTTCAGTAAGCACATGCAAATATCGGGCGGAATTGTGTCCCATATCCGCCAGGTTATAGGCCTCTAAAATGTTGAGCATGGTCACGAGTGCAACGCCCCCGCTGCTGGGAGGCGACATCGCATACACGTCATAGCCATGGTAGGTGCCATGAATCGGAGCCTGCTCCTCGGCCTCGTATATGGCCAGATCCTCTTCGGTGATGAGGCCGCCGTGGCGCGCCATGAATTCTGCCAGAAGTCGGGCCGTTTCGCCGCGGTAGAATCCGTCGTGACCGTGATCACGAATGCGTTTGAGAGAGGCCGCGAGATCCGGCTGTCGCCAGCGTTCGCCAGGTGCATAAACGTGACGGCCATCCTTTAGGAAAGCCTTGCGTGTGGCTGCATACAGCGGATCGTCCGACTGGCTGAGCATCCTCAGAAAACCAGCCATGTCACGGGTCGACGGGATCCCGTTTTCCGCCAGACGCACCGCTGGTTCAACCAGATGGGCCCAAGGCAACTGCCCGAGACGCTTGTGCGCCAATGCCAGACCTGCCACCGTACCGGGAACCCCCACCGAAAGGGGGCCCTCATGGTTTGAATTGTCACGGATTTTGCCGTCTGGCCCCAAGAACATTTCCGCAGTTGCGGCCAATGGCGCCTTTTCTCGGAAATTAAAGGCGGTTACCTCTCCGTCCGCGCCGTGGTAGACCAAGAAACCACCGCCGCCAATATTGCCGGCAGAAGGCAAGGTTACGGCCAGTGCAAACGCTGTCGTTATGGCTGCATCTACGGCGTTACCTCCCGCCTTAAGTGTTTCCAAACCTGCCCGGGAAGCCAAAAAGTGGCTCGACACCACCAGGCCACTGTCGGCGGCTACGGGAATGCGGCCGCTCTGAGCCAGACTGGTCGTGCAAACCAGGACACCCGTTACAATTAATACAATGCACCTGTGTATCATTTGGAGAGTGCGATCGTTAGTGAAGATGTAGGGCCAATGGTCGTGGTACTTGGTCCCGTACCGGAAGGATAAGGCAAGACGCATGACTAAGATTACACAGAGCTGGCCTTTGGTTTTGCTCCTTGTGACGGCCTGTGCGCGGCCCGAGCCGAATGCCGCATCCGAATTCCTTAATCTCGCGGCGGACTATACAGGGGATGCGGCCTGCTTTGACTGCCATCAGGAGCAGTGGATCGGCTTCCAGGAGCATGGTATGGCCCGCTCGTTTTACCGGCTGACGGCAGACAATGTTATCGAGGATTTTGCGGCGCCGCCACTGTGGCATGAAGAGAGCGGGTTCTATTACCGCGTATTTGCCGATGACAGCGCGTACTATCAGGAGGAATACAGGCTCGGCCCCCAAAATACGAAGACGCACCGGCTGATACGGCGCATCGACTACGTGGTCGGTAGCGGCAACGCGGCGCGCACGTATCTCACTGAATCCAATGGCCGTGTTTACGAAATGCCCCTGACTTGGTACAATCAGGCAGGCCAGTGGGATTTCAGTCCCGGGTACGAAGTCTTTAACAAGCGCTTTGGCCGGCTCGTACTTGACCGTTGCATGGCCTGTCACAACAGCTATCCGCAAACCGTCGAATTTGTCGAAGGCAAGTATGCAAGTGTGCCCCAAGGTATCGGGTGTGAGCGCTGCCACGGACCGGGCAGCCTGCACGTGGCTGAGCGTCTGGCGGGTGGCGGCTCGGATAAGGGGCCCGATCCCACTATCGTAAACCCGGCCCACATGGTCCCGGCCTTGCAGATGGACGTGTGCCAGCAGTGCCACTTGCACACCACAGTTTCGGTATTGCGTGACGGGCGTGGTCCGTTTGATTTTCGTCCTTCTGAGCGGTTGGAGGACCACATCGCACTCTTCTCCGCGCCGGACACGACCCGCGGGCTCGATGTAATTTCTCATGCCGAGCGCCTAGTGCAGAGTGCCTGCTTTATCGACACCGCGCCGGCAATGACGTGCACGACATGCCACAACCCCCACAAAGGCTTTCGCGACCAAGGGCCGGACTACTTCAATTCGACGTGCATCAGTTGCCACGCTGAGACGCCGGCCCACGAAACGCGCACCCACTGCATCAGTTGTCACATGCCGCGCATGCCGGCCGAAGGTGCACCACATGCCGCATTCACGGACCACTGGATCCGCGTGGTAACGGGCGAATCATTCGTGGCGTCTCACAAATCACTGCGACTGTCTGCGTACTTTGCCCGTGACAGTCTGGGCAGTAGAAGAATGGAAGCGATAGCGACACTGGTTCACGGTGTACAGCAGGCTGATCCGACGTGGTTGGAGGCCGGGATTGCGCTTGCACGGACTGTGCTGGATGAGGATTCCACCGGAGAAACACATTTTTTGTTGGGTATCGCTCTGACGCGACTCGGGCATGAACAGGAGGCCATGGCTCCACTGGAATCAGCCCTCGAATACAACCTCGATATTCCAGAACGCCTGAATGCACTGGCCCAGGCCTACGAGGCAGCGGGAACACAGCTCGAAAAGGCCGGCGCCTTGTATGAGCGTGCGCTGGCACTGGAGCCGTCTTTAGCTGATATTCGAGTCAATTACGGTCGTTACTTGGAGGCAGGCGGCGACCTGCCGGCCGCGCTTGAGCAATACAGACTGGCAGCAGCGGAAAAGCCGTGGCTTGTGGAGGCACAGTTCAACCAAGGTACCGCGGCGATCCAGGATGGTGCGTTTGAGGAGGCGGAACGATCGCTGAAAACAACCCTTGCACTGGAGCCGGATCATGCGGATGCCCTTGGTAATCTCGGCCTCCTGTATCTTACGCAAGACCGTGAAAGTGAGGCCGGCGAACTGTTTGCCCGCGCGGTGGAGGCCGATTCCGCCAATCCCATCGCGCTCAGCAATTTGGGCACATGGTACTTTAGTCGGGGTAACTATGCCCGTGCCATTATACTGTTGGAACAGTCGGTTGTGGAGGAACCCGGCTACGTGGGGGCATGGGTGAACTTGGCAATGGCTCATGCGCGAACGGGGGATTACACCGCGGCCCAAACTGCGGCCTCGCGCGTATTGCAAATCGATCCGCAAAATGAAGCGGCGCGAACCATTTTGGAGGCCTTGCAGTGAGTAGGCAAATCTGTTGGACATTATCGGCGGCCCTGCTAATGACCGCTTGCAACGGTGATGCCGATGTGTTGCCGTATCAAAACCTGAATGTGGCCTACGTGGGCATTGACGCCTGCATGCAGTGCCACCCGGATAAGGTGGCCACTTTTACCGACTCCCAGATGGGTCGCTCTTGGGAGCTGGCCACACCGGCCAACAGTGCGGCGGACTTTGACAATCCCGAGCCGGTCTACGATGCGCACAATGACCTGTATTACCAGGCGCTGCGACGTGGGGAGGACCTGTTTGTAATGGAGTATCGCTTGCACGGCACGGATACGACGCATAAACGTGTCGAAAAGATCGACTACATCGTGGGCTCGGGGCACCATACCAATTCGCACATTATGAACGTGAACGGTTATCTCTACCAGATGCCGCTTACCTGGTATGTGCAGGAAGGAAAGTGGGACTTGCCACCTGGATTCATTGGTCCCAGCAATATGCGGTTTGACCGACCGATTCCTCTGAAGTGCATCACGTGTCACAACGCTATGCCGGAATATGTCGAGGGCTCCGAAAACAAATACGAAGCCGTACCGCATGGCATTGACTGCGAGCGGTGTCATGGACCGGGGGCGCTTCATATCGAAACCGTGCGCTCAGGAGGTGCAGTCAATACAGCCGTTGACACCGACTACACAATCGTGAATCCGGCCAAACTGCCTCTGGATCGCCAATTCGACATCTGCCAAGGCTGCCATCTCCAGGGAGTGTCCGTGAATGTGGACGATAAGACGTTTGCGGATTTCCGGCCGGGGTTGGCCCTCGTTGACGTCGAGAATATCTTTTGGCCGCGATATGCGGACAGCGTCCGGCAATTTGTAATGGCGTCGCACCCGGATCGGCTGCGCCAGAGCGCCTGCTTTCAGGCATCGGAAAACCTGACCTGCATCACATGCCACGATCCCCACGTGCGCATTGAGGCGATGGGCGAAAACCACTACCGGAACGTATGCCAGGGCTGCCACACCGGCGGGGCAGCGCTCACATGCCCAACGCCGGAAGCGGGAAGCGGTACGGACTGCACGACATGCCACATGCCCGTGTCGGGGTCCAAAGATATCCCGCACATTACTATCACGGACCACTTCATACGCTCACCCGGTGCCGACGTGCCGGTGGTTGCCGAGCCCGGTGAACGTGCACAATTTGTACGTCTGGCCAGCTTGGTGGAAGAGTCACCGTCCCTTGGCCAGACGGCCGAAGGGTACCTCACATACTACGAAACGGTTACCGATCATCCCGG
Organism: Rhodothermales bacterium; assembly: GCA_012271205.1. Classification (GTDB taxonomy): domain Bacteria; phylum Bacteroidota; class Rhodothermia; order Rhodothermales; family Bin80; genus JAAXGT01. The sequence continues at coordinate 13,767 of JAAXGT010000139.1, read as the reverse complement.
CTTCCTGGACTCAGCACTCGTATATCTCGAGCGAGCAGAGGAACAGGGGAAGGACGTGGCCGCGCTCTTGATTCGCACGCATTTCTTGCGGGGCGATTTTCTGTCGATTATGAACTTGGCCGGTGGCTTGGATACGATGCCAGATGCTTGGACAGCCTACCGCATCGGCGAGACCTATCTGGCGCAGGGTTTGGCTTCGGAGGCGCGACGGTTTCTGGAAGAAGCTGTGCGCATGGCACCGGCGCATTTGCGCTTCCTGTCAAGGCTGGCCACTGCCTACGGACAAGAGGGACGCAACGTGGAGGCGGTTGCGCTGTTTGACCAGGTATTGGCCGCTAATCCCAAATTGAGCGAAGCCTATAACAACCGCGGGTTTGCCCACGTAATGCTGGGTAATGCAAACCAGGCAGAAGCTGACTTTCTCACCGCTGTGGCACTGGATCCGGACATGGATCGGGCGCTCGCCAATCTAGCCTCGTTGTACTTGAACACCAACCGTAAGGCGGAGGCCCGGCCTTATGCGCAGCGGGTCTTAGAGCTGGATGGTGCCAACATGCAGTACAGGCGTCTATGGGAACTCGTACAATAATAGTTTGCGTACTGACGTGTGGGGTGATGGTCTCCACACGTGCACAGCAGGCACCACCAGCGCTGATCAGCTGCTGGCCTGAAGGTACACCGAGGCCGGTTCAGCCAGTCCAGGCAAAGGTTGTGCGCACGTTCGCCTCACCCCCAATCTTTGAAAAAGAGCCGCGAGGTGAGCGGGCGCGTAACGATACGCCCGGGTCGGCCGAACTAATCGCGGAGTTGTCACTGGGTGAGATTGAAGTGCGCGGTGTGCTGTCGGCGCCGGAGCCGCTGGATTTGGGGCGGTTGGAAGAAGACGAGAACGATGACGGATCTATTCCCTTGGCTCGCATAATCCCTCTGGCAGCTGGCACGCGTACACGTCTTAAGGCCAGAATTGGCGACGGGTTGCACGGCAGCCGGGGTGGAGGCACGGGAGACTACGACTTTTACCGGCTTGGGCCGCTCGTGACTGGCCAGTTGGTTACGATTGATATCACCACGGATACGTCGGAGTCAAGTCTGGACACAAAAGTGGCGCTGTACAACGCCTTGGGAAAGCGGCTCGCCCAAAACGATGATGGCGTCATCGGTAACCGGGACAGTTATCTGGAAGCAGCGATTGCAGATTCTGGAGATTATTACGCCATCGTGCGAGGTGTGAACTCGGATTGGCCGGGTGATCCCTTTGATTCCGCCTCCGGCCCCAAGGATGGCAGTGAAGGGCCGTATACGCTGACGCTGGGGCTGGATGCTCATGATGTGGACTGGTATGGCGCGGACTTGCGCGCCGGAGACATAGTGAGTGCAGCTACGGAGGGAGAAGCCCTGCACGTCATGCTTGCGGGCCACCCCGATGAAATGCTCATGCGCTCCGGACTGGATCGGAGCAGTGTATTGCCCGTGTCCAGCCCGCTCTTGCGGGGCGGACAGGCGAATCTGGCCCATATAGTACCCCGATCAGGACGATACAACATTGGTGTCAGGGAGGGTGTGGGTGACTATAGCCTCTATTTGAGCATATTCCGCCCCGGACTGCAATATGCGGGGACCTCGCAAGTGCTGTATGTGGACTTTGACGGGGCGACTTACGATGCCGAGGCACTGGGTGGCCATCGCGACGCGCAGTTGTCGCCGCTGCACCATTTTCTTGCGTTGCAGGGTTGGGAAAATGTCGAGGATGACATTATTGATATCGCCCTGCAAGTGATTACTGAAAACCTGATTGATGATCTCCAAGACGGACCCAATCCGAACATTGCATTGGAGCTTAGAAACAGCCGCGACCATCCGGATCCCTGGGGCGATCCCAATGTGAGTCGTGTAATCGTCGGCGGAAGTCAAGCTGAATTGGGGCTGAAGACAATTGGGATTGCGGAGTCTATTGACGTCGGCAACTTTTCCCTGAATGAAACCGCTATTGTGCTCTTGGACATCATAACCGATCCGGCCCGTGAGAACTCATTTGCGACTGTAGCACGCGCACCGGACATTTCCATGGCGGAATTGTTGGGGCGGGCGTTGGGAGGAATCATTTCTCACGAGGCCGGTCATCTGGTTGCGGCCTTTCACACGGGTCACGAAGACTGGCCCATGCAGCTTATGGAGGCCAGTCCGGATGCGGCCACCTTCGTTGGGGCGGGAAAGGATCGCATTTTGGGCACGGATGATGACCGGGACGTGGATCTGGGTGTAAGCCCGTACAAGGAATTGGAAGGCTTTCGAGGCTTGCAGGACACGAAAAGTGCTGTGGCGTTCGGTCTGTTCGCGAGTGAGGCACAGGCGCGTTCGCTAACACCCGATCCTGGCATCACGCTGGGACCCGTATACCCTAATCCGGCCGCAGAGGAGGCGTGGATGAATATCCGCAGTGATGGGGCCCGATCCCTGCGTGTGGAGCTTTATGACGTGTTGGGCCGGCATGTACGCACGCTGGTGGATGGCTATGCATTTTCCGGCCAAAGCCTGATCCATATACCGACACGTGCGCTGCCTTCGGGCTTCTACGTGATCCGTGTGTCCGGTCCGCATACCAGCGAGATGCGGCACTTGGTGGTAGTGCGCTAAGTCTACTCGGCGGTTTTCCAGTAACGTCGTTCGAGCTGCAGGGGCTCGACATTGCCCGTGGCGATATGCTTCATGATCTGAGCTGCATGAAAACGGCCATTCTCTATAAACCAGCGACTTGTTCGCAGGCCACCGCATACCGTCCCCGCCAGATATAGGCCTTGCCGGTTAGTTTCGAAGGTTTCCGGGTGGTGCTCGGGCGTCTGGTTTGGATCGTCCCCGATCGCGATGTCCAACGTGCGCAGGAATGCATAATCAGGGCGGTAGCCAGTCAGCGCGAGGACAAAATCATTCTCCAGCGTGAAATGGCCTTCAGGCCCGTCGAGTAGCAGCAGGTATGGCTTAATGGTCCGGACGTGTGTATTAAAGAGCGCCGTGATACTGCCTTCCTTGATCCGGTTTTCAAGGTCCGGCTTGATCCAGTACTTAATCCGGTTGGAGAGTGCTCCACCGCGGTGAATGAGCGTCACTTTCGCCCCGTAGTGGTGACACTCCAGCGCGGCTTTGGCTGCAGAATTCTTTGCTCCAATAACGGCGACCCGCTGCCCGGCATAGGCGTAAGGTTCACGGTAGTAATGCGTCAACTTGGGCAAGTCTTCGCCGTGAACGCCCAGTCTGTTTGGCACGTCAAAAAACCCGGTGGCCGCGACAACCTTGCGGCAGGACAGACGGCCTTTGTCGGTGACCACCGTGAATGCCTCATCCACACCATCTACCTCAAGCACCCGCTCATACAATCGCAACTCAAGCGATTCCTGCCGCGCGACGCGCCGGTAATACTGCAATGCTTCCGAGCGTGTGGGCTTGACACGCAGCGAGGGAAAGGGATGACCGCCGATCTCCAGAAGATCAGCTGTGGAGAAAAACTCCATTTGCAGCGGATAACCGACCAGTGAATTGGCCAGGGCGCCCTTTTCGATGATTACGGCACTCAGATCCTGACGGGCTGCTTCAATGCCGCAGGCCAGTCCTACCGGGCCAGCCCCAATAATGACAACGTCGTGCATGTAGACTGTTGAACCAGTCCGCAAAGAGTGCTGTTTCAGATGAATATTATGTTGTAGCCAGTATGGATTTTCCCCACATTCAGACCGAGCTGCCCGGGCCGAAGGCACAGGAGCTAATCCAACGGGATGACGAGGTTACGGCACGGGCCCTCCTGCGGGAATATCCGCTTGTGGTGCAGCGGGCCCGTGGAATGATGGTGGAAGACGTGGATGGAAACCGGTTTATGGATTTCATGGCCGGGATTGCGGTCACGCTTACGGGCCATTGCCACCCGCATATCGTTGAGGTGGTGCACAGGCAAACGGATGCCTTTCTCCACATTTGCGGTTCGGACTTCTATTATTCGGGCTACACAGATCTTTGCCGGCGACTCGCAGCCAAATGCGGACCCGGGTGGCGGGTCTATTTGGGAAATTCGGGTGCGGAAGCAGTCGAAAGTGCCTTAAAGCTCGCACGGCACCATACAGGCCGCTCCGCAATTATGGCCTTTGAGGGTGCATTTCACGGGCGCACGTATGGCGCAATGAGTGTTACCGCCAGCAAGGCTGAACAGCGTGGTCGATTCGGTCCGCTGCTCCCGGAGGTTTATCACGTGCCGTACGGAGCCTGCAATGAATGTGTCTATCACCTCACCTATCCTGCGTGCCAGGTGCACTGTGTGGAAACCTTGCGAAAATCCCTGTTTGGACGCCTCGTCGATCCGGCTGACGTGGCTGCTGTAATCGTCGAGCCCATTCAGGGAGAAGGTGGCCACCGCATTCCGCCACCCGATTATTTTACGGCACTGCGCAGGCTTTGCAATGAACATGGCATTCTTCTTATTGCAGATGAGATTCAGTCGGGTATGGGGCGCACCGGTAAATTCTTTGCATTGGAGCACTGGGATGTTCAGGCCGATATCATCACACTGGCCAAGGGGCTGGGTTCGGGCTTGCCGATCAGTGCCATGTTGGCTCGCAGCGAATTAATGACCTGGCCGCCGGGAAGTCACGGCAGCACATTTGGCGGCAACCCGGTTTCGTGTGCGGCTGCACTGGCTACGCTCGATTTGGTGGAAGGAGAACTCATGGTCAATGCCAGAATGGTGGGTGCCTGGCTTAAGGACGAACTGGCCAATCTCACCCGCAGGCATGCCATCCTGCTCGGAAGCAGTGGCAAGGGCCTCATGCTTGCATTGCACTTTACCCATGGGCGGCATGCGTACGCCTTTGAGCAGGCCTGCTTTCAACGCGGGCTTTTGGTTCTGTGCTGTGGTTCGGCGAGTGTACGGCTGGCACCCCCACTTATTGTGTCGGAGGGAGAGGCCGCGAAGGCACTCGAGATAATGGATGCCGTGCTTAGGTCGCTGTGCGGCGGCGTACCCTAAAAAAAGCCTGCAGAAGAGCTGCCGCGTCCTCAGCCTCCACACCGGAGATGACATCCACATGGTGGTTGAGCCGGTCATCCTGCAGAATATTATACAATGTCGAGGCGCTGCCGGCCTTGGCATCCAAAGCACCGAAGCAGAGTCGCTGCAGACGGGCCCACACCATAGCGCCGGCACACATGGGGCAGGGTTCCAAGGTCACATACAGCGTGCATCCGGCCAGTGTTTTTGACTGGAGCGTATCGCATGCAGCCGTGATTGCGATCATTTCGGCGTGGGCCGTTGGATCTCGCAGGGACTCAACCAGGTTGTGGCCGCGTCCAACGATCTGGCCACTTCGCACGACCACAGCACCGACAGGAACTTCCCCTTTGGCCACGGCCAACTCTGCCTCGCGCAAGGCCGCCTTCATCCACCGGCGGTCCGGCTCGAGCAGTGCCGACAAGCTCATATCCCTATTACCGGGTGCGTCGCCCTCCGACTAGCCGCAGGACAATGGCAGCTACAAGAAGAATGCAAAGGATGGGCAGGGCCACTGAAAACAGCCCCGCAAGTAAATCCAGCAGGCCGTTGAGGAGCATTAAGCCGATCGTGATTACAATCGCGACCACGATCCATCGCAATACTTGACTGAGTTCCATACGGCGCCTACCAAACCTGTTCCTGAGGTGCAACCACGAAAAACTCGGAAGCGGCATGTGCTGTTCCGTCGTGGCTAAACCCGCCAATGATCAAGACTTCACGGTTTGACATGGTTACGGCGGCATGACTGTATCGCCCCCTAGCCACGTAGGTGCCGGGCAGTGTGAAGAAGCGATCCGCAGCATCACTGAGCACTTCCATTCCAATAACGATTTCCGACGGACTGTTCTGGTGCCCACCAAAGATTAGGAGCAGATTGTTGAGTACCGGAGCGGCTGCGTGTCTCGTACGTGGTGCAATAAAGGCCGGAGCATCCGAGAATCTGATCTGTGTTTCACTCGGATAATCCACACGGAGGCTGGCATGAATAGCTCGGCCATTTACGAAGCGGTTACCCAATACAAAATACGGGCCGACTTGAATTCGGGTTTCAGTATGACCGAAGAGGGGCTCATTGGCATATGCAGCCGTGACGAGGTTGTTGAGTGCCACGAGCGTATCTCCCTCAAGGCGGAATCTGCGCAGATCCTGACGTACGCCCAGGAATGGGCTGCTGCCATAGCGGGTGTCTCCCTGGCCGCCCAGCAGGTCCAGCAGGAGCTCATGACCCGTATTCCGAAGCACCGCTGTATGCTCTGTCCGACGGATGGGTTGCCCCTCGACATGGAGTTCACGAAAAGTTCCACCGATATCGTCGGGCTCAAAGAGTTCGACGGATTCGACAAGGTCGGATACGCTGGAGGGACGATCAATTCGGCTGCCACCGGCAACAAGGATCCGATTACCTGAAAATACGGTCGCGGTGTGCCCCGTTCGCGGGGTCACCAGTCGGCTGTTCGCCCTTGTAAAACTGCCGCTGTTCCGATCAAACACAAACACATCTCCAGTGCCTAGTCCTCCGGCGCGTGCGGCGCCGCCGGTAACCATTAGCCGGCCGTCCGGCAACTGCGCAACCGCATGTCCGCCACGGGCTTCCGGCAAGTGAGGCGCGTTGTGTGTTATGCGGTAGCTGAGATATACTGCGAAGGCCGTATCTGTTCGCGTCACGTTCTCCACATCCGTGGCATCAAGAATCAGTGTATTTAGGCCCGGGCGCAGGCTAATCGCCAAGCCCCAATAGTCCGTTTCTTGTTGCGAGGGTTGCATGGGCGCGCCATTTACAAAAACGTTGCCGACTGGACGGAAAGATTTGGCCTGGACGCGAAGATCTATAACCTGATCTAACTGGACCTCAGACAAATCTGGACTGACCACCTGGATACTGGGTTCGTTGACTTCAACGAACGGGCGTTCGCAGGTGGCGCAAATCAGCAACCCGAACAATAGAGATCCTGTCCCCCGCTTCATGGACGCTCCTCCATATTTGCAAACAGGGGCACGCGGTAACGAACCTGCTCCAAAACGAGCCCATGAGCCGACGCTGCCGGGCCAGCCGCACGGCGATCCATGGAGGCTAAAATGCGTTGCATGTCTTGAGGTTCACTCGAGCCGCGGCCAATCATGAAAAGCGTGCCCACGATGGCACGCACCATGCCGTGGAGAAAACGGTCGGCTTCAATTTCAAAACGCCAATGACCCATCCCGGGCTCAGGCACCCATGTGGCGCGCGACATGGTGCAAACGCGGTTGGTAGTACTGCTCCGTGCAATGCAAAAAGCCCCGAAATGGTGGGTTCCCAAAAGGTATGCAGCCGCTTTGTTCATTCGCGTAAAGTCAAGCGCTGACTTGAAGTGCATACGAAAACCACGCTCCAGGACCACCGGCGCGAGCGATATGTAATAATGGTACAGGCGTTGCACAGCATCGAACCGGGCATGAAATCTGTCCGGCCCTTCAACCAGGTGATGAATGGCAACGGTATTTGGCAAAACGCCATTCAGAGACCGCATTAGCTGGTTGCAATTCATATCCAGTCGCCTGTCCACTCTGAAATGCGCTACCTGTCCGCGTGCATGTACACCGGCATCGGTGCGGCCTGAGCCCGTGATCGCTATGTGTGAACGCCGCAGCACAGTGCCCAGTGCCTCTTCGATGACAGCTTGGACTGCAGACCCGTTGGCCTGACGTTGCCATCCGCAAAAGCCAGTGCCATCGTACTCTATAAGCAATACATAGGTTGGCATTGCCTGAGGACTGATCGAACGACCTGAAACCACGAGCGATACCGCTCGTTGCAACTGGGCACCGAGAGGTAATCAGCAACAGAAGATTTCTCAGTCTTCGGGACGTCCACACATCTCCCCAATGAGGTCTGGCGCCATGAAGCGTATTACCATCGTTCTATTTGTAGCGCTGTTTGTCCCCACGGCACTGGCCCAGCAGCGCTACTATATAGCGGTAGGAATGGGGAGACACTATGCACCAGGCGTGGATTTCGAGAATACCAGCAATGATCGGGCTAGTATTTGTGACGAGTATATAAACCCGCAGTATGCCTTAGTGGACGGTTGCAGTGTGCTGGACCGGGGAGTAGGGGCTGGATGGCGAGTTGCTTTCGATAACGCTCGAGGCATGAATGGCAGCCTTGCTTGGGGGATGCAGTTTACGCGGCGCATCAGGGCCGAAATCGAATATTCATACCTGCATTCTGACTATGATGAGTCATCGTATGTCGGTGGAGGAACAGGTGCTACAGCTAACAAACTGGGTCAGGAGATTCAAACGAGCCGCGAACGGCTTGGAAGCGTATCGTCCAACAGCTTTCTCCTAAGCGCACATTATGTAGTGCCACGCCGCGACAGCCGTTGGACACTATACGCAGGCCTCGGTGCTGGAATAAGTGCGTTGGCGGCTGACTACACAAGCACATGGGCCCGAAATTCGAACCCTGCAGCCATCCGCACCGGTGAAGGTCAGCCGAACGTCGACGAAATCCGCACCAACCTTGCTGGTACGGTTAGTGCAGGCGATGCGGAGTTGACCGCAGTCGGTCTGTCCTGGCACATCGTCGCGGGCGCGGACTACCTGATTGCCGGCCAGGTGTCGCTGGGTTTCCGGCTTCGTCGGATTGATTTTCCTATGCTGGAGAGTCAGGATTTGGTGTGGGACCCGTTGCGCAGTCATGTGCCCAATCTGCGTTTGGACGGCAGTGAGCCGGTACACGGTATAATCAGGACAGAGGACTTTCAGGCTGTCACCTTGAGCATGGTAATGCGCTATCACTTCTGATATGTCGCGCATCCTGCTTACAGGATTCATGGGGTGCGGCAAGAGTACGGTGGGAATTCGGTTGGCGGCTTTGCTGGACCGGCCCTTCGTGGATCTTGATGCCGTTGTGGAAAAAACAGCTCAGTGTTCGGTAGACCAGATCTTCGCAGACGGCGGCGAGGAGGTCTTTCGCGACATGGAGGCTGAAGCGCTCCGCAACGTGGCGGATAATGCTGTTTGTGCATTGGGAGGGGGGGCAATTCTACATCGGGGGAATCTCGAATGGGCGCGAAGGGAGGGATTCCTTATATATCTGGAGGTCACGCCAGATGTGCTCCGGCGGCGGCTGGTGCAGTGTCAAACCGTTCGCCCTTTGCTAAATGATGTGAAAGGGCAGCGTCTGAAGGGCAGGGCGCTCGAACGAACGATTACCAGGTTGCTCAAGGAACGCGAGGTCTACTACCGCCAAGCTCGAGCTATCGTCCCGGCATCTGATGATTCGCCAGACGTTGTGGCCCAGTATTGCGCCGATGCCTATTCCAGCCGAAACGAGAGCCGGTGATGCAAGGTCGGTCCGGCGGATTTCAAAATTTCATAATGATGCTGGGTGGGATACCCCATGTTGGTATTCCAGCCATAGGAGGGATAACCTTTGTGCAAGTCCCGCATAAGGCTATCCCGCACGACTTTAGCGACAATAGAGGCGGCAGCAATCGTGTGGCTCTTGCGATCGCCTCCAATGATGGCTTGTTGCCGGCATGACACGCTTTCCAGCACACGATTACCGTCAATGAGCAGGCAGTCGGGCTTGCATCCCAAGCGTTCAAGGGCGCGTTCCATGGCACATAGTGAGGCCTTAAGCACATTAAGCTCGTCGATTTCGCGGGGGCTTGCCTGGCCTACACCTACCCACAAAGCAATCTCGTAAATGGCGTCAAAGGCTCGTGTTCTGGCGGCAGCTGTCAGCGTTTTGCTGTCACGCACGCCATCGATGATTGTATCGTGCGGCAGAATAACGGCGGCCGCCACGACGGGACCCGCAAGTGCACCCCGTCCGGCCTCATCCACTCCGGCCACGTGTTGTGCTCCCGTTTCCCAGAGCCTGGTTTCGTATTCGAGCATCAGCACCAGTTGTAGTGCACGCCAGAACAGAGTATATTTCTGTATCGGCGAGACCGGATTGCTGCCCTTCTTGTGGCTGGCGCGTTTGATGTTGCGAGGCCACTTTTCCATTCGTCCAAGTGTGGCATCTGTAGCCGTTGTAGCGTCAGAACGGATCTGAGACTCATGGCGGAGAAAGCCTTCAAAGGTCTCCTCGAAATCATAGGTGACAAAAAGTTCGGGTTTATTCGCGAGTTGCGCTCGAATATGCCCAAGAGCGAAGACGACCCATTCTGCCCTCCGCGCCTTATAAGCCGCTTGCGGCTTCGCGATGGGGTGTTGCTTGAAGGGTTTCTGCGCCCGGGTCGCAAGGGGGACATGCAGGTCCATCGCGTTATTTCAGTCATGGGCGTTGATCCCTCGGTCTGGTCCAAGACACACGTGTTTGAGTCTGGACAAATCGTGTACCCGGATACGAAACTGGACTTGGTAAAGGGGCCTGGTGACATCACAATGCGCGTTGTGGATCTGGCGTGCCCTATTGGCAAAGGGCAACGGGCACTTATTGTGGCGCCGCCAAGAACAGGCAAGACCATTCTACTTAAGGAAACGGCCGCATCCCTCACCAAGAATCATCCCGAAGTACATCTGGTTGCGTTGCTCGTTGATGAAAGGCCGGAGGAGGTAACGGATTTTAGACGCAGCACCAATGCCACCGTATTTGCTTCTTCGAGCGACCGTGAAGAGTTCAGTCATGTGCGCGTGTCCGTTTTGGCGCTTGAATATGCCAAACGGCTGGTAGAACTGGGCGGCGACGTAGTCCTTCTTTTGGATTCGCTTACACGTCTGGGGCGCACATTCAACCTGTGGGGTGAAGGCAGTGGGCGTACCATGTCTGGCGGGCTGGATTCCGGGGCGATGAAAATTCCTCGCCGGCTCTTTGGCAGCGCACGTAATATTGAATATGGCGGTTCACTGACCATAATTGCCACAGCACTCATCGAGACGGGGAGCCGGATGGATGATGTCATCTTTGAAGAGTTCAAGGGGACCGGCAATGCAGAGGTGGTCCTGGACCGTGAGATGGCCCATAGGCGGGTATGGCCTGCCGTAAACCTTCGCAAGACGGGTACGCGCCATGAGGAATTGCTCTTGGGCGACAGTATCCAGCAGCATCACCGGCTGTTCCAAGTGCTTAACAGTCGTCGCCCCATGGAGGCTATGCAAGCGCTAACGCGCCACATGCGTAGTTTTCCGACCAACGAGCTCATGCTCAACACCTTGGTTGGCGAGCTCTGAGTGCAGTGCACACACACTCTTCAAGCTTTTGGAAGCACTTCGTGCGCAGTTGTGTGTAGCATCAGTCCTATCATTCAATACTCGTATGAGCAATCGATTTGACAAGGTTGTCGCATTATGCAAGCGGCGCGGATTCATATTTCAGTCGTCCGAAATATACGGCGGGTTGGGCGCGACCTACGACTACGGTCCGGCGGGCGTGGAGCTCAAGCGCAATGTGAGCAAGCGTTGGTGGCAGCACATGGTCTATGCGCACGAAAATATCGAAGGTGTGGATGCGGCCATTTTGATGCACCCGACGGTTTGGAAAGCGTCGGGGCACGTTGAAGCCTTTCATGATCCGCTCATTGACGACCGGGTATCGAAGCGCCGCTACCGCGCGGACCTGCTGATTGAGAGTCATATAAATCGGCTGCGGGCTTCGGACAAAGCAGAGCGAGCCGACTTCGTCCACGAGCGTTTCATTGCCGCCTTGCATGCGGGCGACGTGCCACGGGCACTGCATGCGATCATCATGGAAGAGAAGATTCGTGCGCCTGACTCCGGTGCATTTGACTGGACCGAGGTTCGCCAGTTCAACATGATGTTTGAGACACACATAGGTGCACTCTCAGGTTCGGATTCCAAGATCTACCTGCGCCCGGAAACGGCCCAAGGCATTTTCGTCAATTTCCAGAGCGTCCTGAATACATCCCGTGTGCAGATTCCGTTCGGGATTGCTCAGGTGGGTAAGGCCTTTCGTAACGAGATCGTGGCGCGCCAATTCATTTTTCGAATGCGGGAGTTTGAGCAAATGGAAATGCAATACTTCGTACGTCCGGGCACGCAGCAAGAGGCGTACGAATTGTGGCGTGAGCGCCGGTGGGCATGGCATATGGGCAATGGTATTGCGGAATCCAGATTGCGCTGGCATGTTCATGAAAAGCCGGCCCACTATGCGGATGCTGCTGTGGACATCCAGTACGAGTTTCCGATTGGCTGGCAGGAAGTCGAGGGCATCCACTCACGCACGGACTATGACTTGCGCCGGCATGCGGAGTATTCTGGCAAGAAGATGCAGGTCTTTGACCAGGCCAGCGGCGAGCGATACATACCTTACGTAGTGGAAACGTCGGCCGGGCTGGACCGAACGGTCTTGATGCTGATTTGCGAGGCCTACCGGGAAGAGATGGTGGACGGTGCGCCGCGCACCCTGATGACGTTTGCGCCTTCAATGGCCCCCGTGAAGGCGGCTGTGTTTCCATTGGTACGCAAGGATAGTATGCGAGAGCGGGCCCAAGCGATTACGCGGGTACTGCGCCGACGTTGGAATGTCATGTATGATGAAAAAGGATCTATTGGCAAGCGATACCGCCGAATGGACGAAGTGGGCACGCCCTTCTGCATCACGGTTGACAACGAATCACTGGCAGGCAAAGGCGTAACCGTTCGGGATCGCGACACACTTAAGCAGGAGCGTATCGCTGACGACCAGGTGGAAGCTTACTTGGCAGCAGCGCTGCAAGGCTGGCACACCGGCGACGATGATTCGTAGTGGCACTCTGTAGCAGACCAACTCATTTTACCAATTGCGATCACCGGCTTGCACAGTGGATACAGCGTTCACGAGTTTTACGTCGTAAATGCGTTGCTCTCATTGATTATGCTGCCACGCGATGATGAAGCATCGCGGTAGGGCCGGGGGCCGCTTCGACCCCGCCGGGGCCCCCGTGACCGGTTTGGCCCGCCGTATCTGGAGGACCTTTGGGGCCGTTCAGCGCCGGATACGGGGTTGCTTGAGCCCCGGGGCGACCGGGGTTTCGCACAGGCGGGGGCGGAGCCCGGTGCGCGGGGCCGTCCGCTCCTCCGCCAGGCGCGCCCCCTCCCGGATCGGTACCATCTCGCCGTCTACCGGATCGAGCCCATGCCGGCCGTGGGGGGCGGTACGAAGAACGTCGGCCCGTACGCGTGTGTCCCGGTGATCCTCTTGGGCCCCGCCGGCGAGCGCCGATCCCGAAAGCGATCCCGCGGCTGGGGAGGGAGGGACGGGACCGGAAAGCCGCGATCCCGCCGCCGGTCGACTAGTGGGCCGGGGGATCTCAAGGGCTACGGCCTGGGGCGAGGCGTCCCCGCCGGCACCGGTCACCCTCCCGTCCATGCAGTCGTCCAAGTTATCCTTGCGCGTCTAGTGTCGTGTCCCAGAGATAGCTGTACATCATCTCTGGATCTTCTGAAGGATGGAGTCGGCGGTGGCCATCCACATGAAGGGCGGCGTGCCGGAGTGGTTGTAGGGGTCGGTAAAGCGGAGGATCTTCTTTTTGAGCGGGGTGACCGAGGAGAAGGAGCCGCGGCGTAGGGCCTGCTGGGGGATGAGGTTGAGCCCGGAGGAGTAGGTGGGCGTGAAGTGGATGTGGTAGCGTGGCCGGGCGGCGAGCCCGCGCTGGACCCGGGCGGGCTGGTGGGGGCGGTAGTGGTCGACGACGAGGTGGACCTCCAGATCGGGGGGAACGTGGGCGTCGATGTGCTTGAGAAAGCTCAGGAACTCCTGGTGGCGGTGGCGCGCCTTGCACTGGGCGAGGACCCGGCCGGTG
>JAAXGT010000180.1 GCA_012271205.1 Rhodothermales bacterium | reverse complement strand
CTTGAGCAGGATGCGGAATCCCTCGACCAGTTCGGGCAGCCACTTGGAGAGATGGGCGAGGAGGCGTTTCTGGACCTGGTCGCCCTAGCGGTAAAACTCGCGCAGGAGGGGGCGAGGGGACTGGCGATTGGAGACGGCCTCGATGTACAGGGCTACTCCGTGTTTTCAATAACAGTAACAAATACAACAGGTAAGGAAAACTAAATCAAGTCCATACATGATTACATTCTGCGGAACGTATTTCGAAACAAGCCTTTCAAATCAATGATTTGAAGCGAAAATATCGGTCAGACAGGCTGGAAGTTCAGCCTAGAGAGCACCGCCATTGCACATGTGCGCAGGGAATGTTTTTACGGGGTGTATCAATTGGCTAACCCGGAGCATTACGTCATACTGGTAACACCATGAGAACCTGCGCCATGAAACCCAACTCGGACAAGAGGAAGAAACGAGCCACGCTACTCCGACATCCTCTGAACCGCGGCTGTCTTCCCTCTCACTCTCACCAGCCAGGTTCCAGTTTACAGTACGATTAGGACTCCACTCGGTGTGCTGCAATTGCCGGCACTCGCAGTGGCATCACTCTCACCCCATTCAGGTTCCTGGCGGCATGGTCTTGGCCAGACGGGTTACGTTCTTCACGTCCTGTAAACCTTACGTTAAGACTGACTGTGTGTGCTCTTGGAAACGTATAAAGGGCACAAGCGGTGTACATGCCCGTCTTTAGGGGTAATACCGATGAAAGACACGATTACACGTACGAAGTCCGAGCCCCCGATTGTGCTCGCGAACTACTTGTCCCACAAGGCTATTTTTGATCGGTACCGGCGCACTACAGGAGCCACAGAGCGGACGCACTGGCAGATAATTTATTTGAAGAGCCAAGGCAAGGTCGTGCATGAAATTTCCAGCGTAACCGGATATGACAAAGCATGGATTCGGGCGCTTATTCACCGGTACAACGCCGTTGGTCCGGATGCCTTCATCGTTGATCCGCCGCCTGAAATTGCTGCAGCCGAACTCCGCGCGGAGTACGAACGCAAATCCGGAGAACTTGCCACTGCACGCCAGGCGCAACAGGAAATGCTTCAAGTCCAGATTCCAGAGCATCCGGAACTGGAAATTGCGGCCTTCTTGAAGACAGCGGGCGAAGTAGGGGGAGACTATTATGATTTCCTGACCGGTGATGACGGATCCATAACACTGGCTATTGGTGACGCCACAGGTCACGGCACACGATCCGGCATGATGGTGATTGCCACCAAGAGCCTGTTCAAGGCGTTGGGGGCAGACGAGGACTTGCTGAGCCTTGTCCGTCGCATGTCAAGCACGCTAAAGAGCCTGCAGCTGCGTGGCACCTATATGCACCTTACGCTTGGCCGGTACAGCGCGAGCAAACTGGAGCTTGTAGGCGCTGGCATGCCTCCGGTCATGGTTTACCGTGCGGCTACGAAAGAGGTGGAGGATATTGTGATCAAGGGTATGCCGTTGGGTAGCTTTACGGAGTTCCCATATGAGCGACGGGTTGTAGATTTGGCCGAAGGTGACGCTGCCTTTCTTATGAGTGACGGTCTAATGGAGCTCGTTAGCCCGTCCGGTGAAATGCTCCAGATCGATCGTATTCGCGAAATCTTCGGCGAAGCCGGATCCGGATCCGCAGTCGACATAATCAGCGACCTGCGCAAGGCTGGCTTGGCTTGGCGGGCCGAGCGTCCGCTGAAGGATGATGTAACAATGGTCGTGCTGAAACGCCGGACACCATAATACTGAAGTGCTGCGATCGATTCCTGCGGGGCGGGACACAGTGTTCGCTTCTGGCTTCCGTTTGTCACCCAGATAAGCGGCCAAGACTACCAAGCCCGTTCGTTCACAAAGAAGCCGGCAGCCAGCGCGATACTGTCCGGCACCTCATAGTAGAAGGAGGCCTCATACCCGGCACCCACAAAGCCGAACCCATTCTCGACATTGGAAAATGTGCCCGGCTCCACCAATAGCTCAGCATCAAAGACATCACCGGGGGGAGCCCAGTCAGCTGAAGAAACCAGCAAAATCTGTTCTATGGCTCGTAAACGCGTGTCTCGCGTGCTGCCGCCTTGTTGGAAGATTGCGCGAAAGACGTAGCGAACATCCCTGTGCAGCTGCACGACAGCCACTTGCCCCTCTGGCCAGGAGAGCTGTTCATTTGGATATGCAAAGACGTAGGCCCCCATGTTGGTGTGGTATACTACACGGATATTGTTGAGGCGCGGGGCCTTTTTCCACAGGACGGGCAGCAGTACATAATCCGACTCAACGGTGGGTTCCACGAGCTCGGGTTCGGACAACGGTGGCATGACGACCTCCACTTGGGCTTCCGCTCCATCGGGACGCGTGAGAAGCAGTCTGTGACGCTCCTTATAGTCGGGTCTGAACCTGGCCCAGAAAATGTGGCCAAAGTTGTCGGCCGCAAACTGAATGACCGAATCACGCCAGATATGAGTGTCACCGGTCTGCAAATCAATAGACCGTACGTGTGCTTCCAAGGGCTCCGGTTGTACGTGATCTATCGTCCCGTCGATCGCATACACCCTCACCGCCTGTGTATCTGTGCGGGGGCTGAAATGCCCATAAACAGTGAATGCGCGGCCCGTCCCCAGCACCGCATTGACGCTATCTTGGCAGGCACTCAGGCCGAGGAGCAGCGAAGCAAG
Source organism: Rhodothermales bacterium (assembly GCA_012271205.1). Taxonomy (GTDB): domain Bacteria; phylum Bacteroidota; class Rhodothermia; order Rhodothermales; family Bin80; genus JAAXGT01. The sequence goes on along the minus strand of JAAXGT010000180.1, from coordinate 62,926 downwards.
CAGCATTAACGTGACCAGTGCACGCATTAGTTTATATCTACTTTCAAGCCGAGAGCCGGAATGATTGGCAGCTGATCCGCACGCTGAAGCGTGAAGACGTCCAGGTAAAAAATGTTGGCGCGGTCGTACACGTTAATCACGCTTGCCTGCGCCGTGACACGTGAGGTACCCATGACGAAGGTGCGTTCAAGGGACACATCCAGGCGATGGTAAGTTGGCAATATGCCATTAAACGGGCGCTCATATATCACACGGCGTTCTCCGGGCTCCGTAAACACATCGGCGGAACCATCCATCAGAATAAATCCGTCAAAGCCCAACGCACGGTTGAACGGGCGACCTGAACCAAACTGCCAGCTGAGTGTCAGGGCATACCCGCGGTAATCTGTTGCCAAAAACATATTTATCTGGTGCCTTCGGTCATGTGCCGGCCGAAACGTATACTCGGCACTTCCGAACCATTCAATTAACTCCGGCTGCATAGCCTTGTACTCAACTGTTGCCAACCCGTAGTTCACGTGGGCATAGAGCCAGTTCCGCCGGAACTCGGCGCGCGTATCCAAACCGAGCACACGCCCGCTGGCCTGCTGCAATCGTGTTGTCAGGCGAGGTCGGGCGGTCCACTCGGCAATGAAGAGATTCTTCATGCTCTTGTAGTACAAGTCAGTGGCCAATTGCCAGCCACCTCCCAGAGCGCGTTGATATCCGACAAGCAGGTGAAACGCACGTGGAACCTGGCCCGTGGGCACGGCCGTCCAGGCCGTAAACACACTGGCTGCGTCGCGTCGGTCATTGATGCCTATGATCTCCTGGTGGTACAGTCCGGCTGCCATGCTCACATCGTGAGGGCCTCGCCCCCACTCCAGTCGCATCCGGGGTTCCGCAAACAAACGATTCTTGCTTGGAAAATGATGAAGTCGGATACTTGGCATAATTGAAGTGCGACGGCTGATCCGGTATACGGGGGCCGCATACATGCCGGCCTCAGTGACATATTCAGTGCTAAGCTCGAAATCCTGGTACAGTCCACTTAGTTCGCTCTTGAGTATCAGGGTCCGCAGGAACCCACCCCACCGCATGTCTCCCCGCCGTGAATAATGCACGACATGGCCCTCCATGTTCGCACGCGCAGTGGAGGATGTGCGCAAGGGATCTTCTTGCAGCCCGAGTTCCATGGTATGCTGTGAGTACGAGACCATGAACTCCGCGTGAATAGGCAAATTCCCCGGCAGGTACAGATAACGACCACCTATGGCCTCATTGTGCCACCGGACTTCTTCAGGGACACCACGACCGGTATTTGAGCCCACGCGCCCGCGGTCATACGTACGCAACCCCGAAAACGACAAGCGTCCGTGCTCATTTGTACGGCCGTGGACCTTCGCGAATATATCCCGGAAGTGCAGTGGCACCTCTCGGCCGATTACACGTGATCCAGCGTGCTCAACGACTGACTCACGCACCGACGCAAGCATAGACACCCGCCCACTGGGCACCAACGGACCCTCCAGCTGAGTGCCGGCCAAGAACGGCGAAATTGATCCCGAGGCTGCGAATTGCTGGTTGTTGCCGTTGCGGCTCCAAGCATCAATCACGGACGAAATTCGTCCACCGAAGCGAGCGCCAAATCCACCTGCATGCAGGTCCACCGTGCGCAGGATTTCCGCAGGAAAAGCGGAGTAGTAGCTGAGAATGTGAAAGGGCTGGTAGACCAGCATGCCATCGAGCAGCACCAGATTCTGCGTGGGCTCTCCTCCGCGCACATAGAATTGTCCGCCCTGGTCCCCCACCAATACGACACCGGGCAGCGTGGTCAAATAGGTCGCAAGGTCGCCGCTTACATCCGGAGCAGGCATGCGCTCAATCGCGGCTGGCTCGATGCGCTCCATGCCTGCGCCCATGTCAGTGACGGATCCCTCCCGCACTCCTTCTATTACGAGTTCCTGGAGCTGCTGTGTATCCTCCTCCAAGAATATGTCCAGAATCCGTGTCTGACCGATGGCAAAGTCGAGGGTGTCGACATGCGTGTGGTATCCGATATACGCGAAACGCACCACATAGCGACCCGGCTGAAGTCGCGGCACGAGATAGAGGCCGTCCGTATTGGTTGCGGCTCCGTACAGCGCCCCAGTGCTGTCAACGAGCGATACATTGACGCTCTCGAGTGGCTCCCCAGTGGCCTGATCCGATACGAAACCGCGCAGTATCTGCGCAGGGGCTGCAGGTACTGTGAAGAAAAGCACAAGACTGAAAACGGTAGCTTTGCGCGGGGCCATCCGCAGAAGCGCTTAGGGCTAATGGTACTACTTTGAACTGTACGCGTTCAAACATACACGGTACGTCGGCTGTTGGTGGGAAACCGCAGACCGTTTCGCATTCGTGCCACTCCAGGCGAATCAACCTTACAAACCAGCATTTTTTGAAGTGGCTCAAATAATTGACGGCAAGGCTGTTGCCGCAGAAGTTAGGCGGAATGTCCGCGCCGAAGTCGCGGTGTGGACCTCGGAGGGTCATGCACAGCCCTATCTGGCCGTGATCCTTGTCGGAGAAAATCCTGCGTCCGCATCCTATGTGCGCGGCAAGATCCGAGCGAGCCAAGATGCTGGCATTGCAGGCGATACGCTCACCTTTGGTGCAAACATTACTGAGCAGGAATTACTGGATGTGGTCAGGGATCTTGGACAGCAGCCAAACGTGGACGGCATTCTCGTGCAACTCCCGTTGCCTGACCATATTCGCGCGGACCGGATTATAGCCGAATTGAATCCAGATAAGGATGTGGACGGCCTGCATGTGGTTAATGCCGGACGCTTGGCCACCGGTCAGGTAGGCTTCATTCCGTGTACTCCGTCCGGCGTAGTAGAGCTCTTGCGACACAGTGAAATTGAGACCCGAGGACGTCGGGTCGTCATCATTGGACGTTCTAATCTGGTGGGCAGGCCGCTGGCCAGCTTACTAATGCACAAGGGCTATGATGCCACAGTTACCGTCTGCCACAGCCGCACGCGCAACCTGTCCGAAGTGTGTCGTGAAGCGGATATTCTTGTTGCAGCCATAGGACGTGCACACTTCGTTAGCGCGGACATGATCAAGCCTGGTGCAGCCGTGATTGACGTTGGCATTAACCGCATAGAGGACAATTCGCGCCCTAGCGGCTATCGGCTTACCGGTGATGTCGATTATGAAGCCGTCAAAGAAATCGCCGGATGGATCACACCGGTACCAGGCGGCGTAGGTCCGATGACTATCGCCATGTTGCTCCAAAACACGCTGCTTGCTGCCAAGCGGCGTACATCCTGATTCAAAGCCGTGCAAGCAGCCCCCATCCAGAGTCCAAATGCTGACTCCGCCCAGATTGCGGTGGATTCCGTGCAAGCGGGGGCAGATACACTGTCTACGGTACCCGACACTTCCGGCGGACAGCCAAGGTTAAACGAGAGCTTTTCGGAAGCAGGCGACCTGATTTACACGGGGCGATTCGGTGAGGCCCTAGACCTCCTCGGTCAAAATTTGGAACAGGAACTGGCCCGGCTTGGACCCAAGGTATTAGGGGCTCTGCTCGTCCTGATCATCTTTTACTCGCTGTACCGGATGTGTTACAGCGTTCTGCGTCGAATCCTGCGACGCAGCAGTTATATCCAGCAAGGTCTCGAGACACTGGTGTTACAGTCCTTCCGGCTTGGAGGACTGGCGTTTGTGGGTGTAATGGTATTACAGACGCTGGGGGTCGATCCATCTGCGCTTGTAGCAGGTATTGGCATTGCAGGAATCGCGCTAGGCTTTGCGGCCCGTGACACCGTGGAGAACATCATTTCCGGGGTAAGCATCCTGGTGGATCAGCCGTTCAGGATTGGAGATACCGTCATTGTACAAGGCACGTATGGTGTGATCAGCGAGATTACGCTGCGTACGACCAGGCTGCGCACCCCCAAGAATGAGATTCTAGTGGTGCCCAATCAGCAAATGGCCAACGAGAAAGTCCTCAATCACACGATTGCCGGGGCGCTGCGCATTGAGATTCCGTTCTCCGTGGCATACAAGGAATATCCAGACGAGGCCCGCAAAATAGTCCTTGCCCTCACGCGTGGCGATGCGCGCCTGTTGGAGCATCCAGCACCTAAGGTTGTCGTAAATGAGCTGAACAACAGCAGCATTGATCTGAGCCTTTGGGTATATGTGCCCGAAGCCGAGCATGAACGGCAAATCACCTATGACTATACAGAGCGGATCCGCGAGGCCCTGCGCAAAGCTGACATAGAAATTCCTTTCCCGCATGTGCAGCTAAAGCTAGACGAGGGTGAGGGGCGCAATACGATGCCCCCACCACCAATAGAACGAAGGAAGCTCTGATCAATGGTGTTTCTAAAGTCAGATTGACGTCAGCAGATTCCCAAAGAGGTCAAAGGGGCCTATTCCCGTTCTGAGAAGACTCTCTCGTGGGGTTTGTGCGGCCGTTCCATCTCTTGGACACACCCTCAGTGCATCCAGAACATACCCCGTGATTGAGCAAGTCCCAATTGTGCTCTAGATTGGAGCTTGACTTGGTTTTTTACGCTCTACCGGCGTAAGCAAATACCCTTCGGCCAAGATCCACCTCCCAGTCGCCCACACACAACTTCGCATCGACTTCCAGCGGGTGTTCTTCGATGCCTACGCAGCTTGCCGCGCGCTTGTAGCTGCGATGCTCTTGTGCCGCAAGTGTCGGTACAGCGTGCCGTCCACAGATCAGCAATCTGCACGTAGATTCTCTTGACAGACAGACTCATAGCACCAACCTGCGATCTGTTCAGGGCACCAGCTCTTACGCAACCGCATGCAAATTTCAGATGCCCATAGCATATGTATGCATAACGCGCCACTGCCTCGATTCTGCTCTGCGCCACGCACGTGCGCTTGCCTCCGCCTAATTGGGATCGTAATCGCCACTTGGACACCCGTTGCGATCCAGCTCCCGCTTTATCAAGGGTAGCGTACGCCCTGATTGCGTGACAATCTTGCAGAGTGAACATTTGTGCTGTAGCAAGATGTATGTCTGGTGGCATTCACCAAGGTTCACTGGATAACCCGTTTGGTTGGACTCACGGATATCGCCATTACTTGGACTGAACACGCTCCCTTTATCGATTTTCTATGCTCCAGCACCTCAGAACGCAAAACACGAGTATTGCATTTGACCGTTCGTTTGGTGTTTGGGTAATGTGGCCAGCAACGGCCTCATGGGGAGACAGCTTGCACGGAAAGCTTTTAGTCTGTTAGGCATCATGAGGGGAATCCGTCTTCTCAACACGCACTCGGTCACCCAGCTCCAATTCATCTAGAATCTGACGCAAATCCGCCTCCAATCGCCGGACGTGAGTGGTACTACCACTTGCGGAGAATTCGATGCCAACACGGAGGTTATCCAAGGACCGGGACCGCAGCTTGGGCAGAATTTTGGTTCCAAGCCTGTTCCATACTTCCGGAGGCACATTGCCAATAAGCCGTAGGCACATCTTTCCCTCGTCCAGACTCGGTTTAGGATCCGGCCTCGGGCCAAGTTCAGGAACGGGATCTGGTGGGGGTTGCGGGCGTGGCTGAGGAGTGTCTTTAGATCTGAGTTCCTTAGCCTTGGTTTGGGTCAGCAGGAAGACGCCCGGCTCAAACACAACTTCTTCTTGTGAAATCGATTCCGCATACCACACCCGCCTATAGCTTCCATCGTCCTCAAGACCCGACGCCAAGCCAAAATCTCCATTGGATACAAACCGGGTGATCTGCCGACAAAGAATCTTCTCGAGATCGATCAACCGCGTTAACGAGCCGTCGAGAAAGCTCTGTCGCAAACTGGTAAGCGGCCAAGCTCCAGTGTCTTTAAAAGCAGGCGGCCAGTGCCGCTCAATGTAGCCAGCTCCCACGCTTTCGTTGAGCAGCGCTTCGGATTTTAACGCGCCAATAATGCGCCCACAGAGAGTTTCACTCGCACTCGAATGGCCAGCCCCGAGGTCAATGATCCTAAACCCACCCTGCTCCTGTGAATCCAAAAGTACAGCGAATCGGTAACTGGCCCACACTTCATCCTTTGATGCCTCCTCCGCTTCCTTGACCTTGCCCTGCACGTTGGCTCGATCAGTTCGGTCGAATTCGGCACCCAGTACACCTTCAGCAATTTCTAGTGCCACCCGCCGCCAGGCGAGCCACAACTCAACCTTTTCACGAAGCTTACGCCCAGGCGCTTTGGCACACCAGACGATAGAACCCGGGTAGAGTCGGGGCGATGGGCCACGCTCCTTCGTCCATTGCCCAATACGGTCAACTACTTGGTCACCGCTGATCCATTCCGTTTCCGGGTCAAGAATGACCAGTGTCAGACGCGGAGTATCCTGGACCGCGGCACTATCCTTAGGGAAGACTACAACGGGCAGGGTTGCACCACGGCGGAACTCACCTTCGGCAAGCTTGCGGATGGCCGGCTTGACCTCCGTCTCTTCGTCCAGCGACGCGCGCCGGTCGCTGACCACCTTTTTCAAGGTCGCCTGGTGGTGGATGCGATAGCCGTCGGTACCCACCTTTCGAATAAAGAATCCTTTTGCTTCCAAGGCTGCTGCGGCATTGTCAATGGTCGTTGTGTCGATCGCCGGCTCACCCAGTGCGAAGCGCAATTCCGGCAAATGGGCGACCTTGTCCACCTGCCCGCCGGAAGACTCGAACAGAATCGACGTCCCCACACGCCGATGGATGTCGCGCAGCGCGCCTTGGGCATCAGCATCAAGGGCCTGAGCATGCGCCATACGTCCAGCAATGTCGGCGTTGATAGCCACATCAAGCCGATTCTCACCCAGTTGACCCAGCACGACAGCACGGAACTCCAGAATGTCTAACGGTGCCGAACCAAGTGTAATCAGCGACTCCGTTCGCGCCTTTCGGAACTGCTCTTTAGAGGCCGTCGATATCCACTGCGCGAGCATGGCCAGTGCGCCCCGGGTCTGCTGAAACTGAGTAAGTGCGCGCCACTTTCGTTGAAAGACCGAAAGGGTCGCAGGATGGAATGGGTAACAGGCCTCGAACCGGTGCTTGAGAAACTCCTTTGCCTTCGCCTCTGTTATCGCGGTGTCGACAGCCAACCATTCCGCCGGGAGGCGCGCAGTGCGCTCGAAGCACCAGTCCGCATAGGTCTTGGCTACTTTCTTGCGAGTGCGCACGTTTCCTCTATCCCCGAACAGCCGCCTGCACACGACTTCACTGATTTCGGATTCGTCATTGGCGATCAGATCACGGGCCACCCGACGAACCACCTTGGTGATCCGGTCCTGCCACTGTTGATCCCAATCGGTCATTTCAACCTGGCTGCGAGGCAGGCTGATAACAGCGACCGCTTGCGTGGTCCCGGTGACCGCAACGGACAGATTCTGGATGAAGGCGTGAAAACTCTCGGCCATGCTCCTATGGCGGTTGACGAAGTTGAGGACTTCGTCGAACAGCAAGAGCACGGGAGCGTCTGCAGTGGCAAATACGTTGGCGAGCGCCTCTGTCCCCGGCGGTATCGTCCGAGCGGCAGCCCCAAGCGCGGCCACGCCCTGATTGCCCGCGAGTTGACGCGCCAGATCAATCCATGGCGTCTCCCGACCCTCCACCGGATCCCAGGCGTTGCCGACAAATACCCCGACGCGGGCCGAGGGCGCCTTTGCGATCCCCGCCTCCTTAAGCAGATCGGATACACCCGGAAGGTCGGAGGCGCCTGCACCGGCCCTAGCCAAGTGATAGAGCGACGTAAGGGTGTGCGTCTTGCCACCGCCAAATTGCGTGATAAGAGTAAGGACCGGCGGCGTGTTCTCGGTTTTGCCGGAAAGTCGGCGGAGCACCATGCCAACATGCTCCTTCAACGCACGGGTAAAGCAGGTTCTGGAGAAAAACTGGGCTGGATCCCGGTAATCCTTAGGGGCGGTGCCCGCGACCACCTGCTCAAGGGCAATGGCGAACTCGTCTGGACTGAATGAGCGGCCTTCTCGCACTTCTCGACGAAGCGTGACGATTTTATACCAAGGGATCAATGCCATCCTATTTCCCTAATAGAATTATTGATGATGGCCTGCACCAGTCTTTACTGCATATAGCCGCAATCATCGCCTCTCCCGGCATAAATCTCTATTTGCCAGCAGTTTCCTGCGTTTATAGTCTTTGCTTATGCTAGCGCTATAAACCTTCCCTCGCGGCCTATCGATCAGAGCCTTTTTCCCGAAATCGTCCTGTAATTTTCTGTCGTTGGAATACAACAGACGGGCACCACTGATTTGGGCAAGGGCAATAATGTGAAGATCATTTGACTTGCATAGAGCTGCCTGCCGAAGTTCTTCTGCCTTTTCACTGACTTGGTCCGCCCTTGACTTTCTCATCCTTCCAGCAATTAGAGCCTGCGCTGCCCATTCCCTGAAGCCTTTAGAAGCGGTGTCAAGTTCTTCCAGCAGTTTGTCACTAACTACCAAGCGCCCGTTCCCAGTGTTAATCCAATGGAAGAACTGCTCGCCAGCCGGGGAACGATTGCTTCCAAACACCTCGTGGATAACATTTGCATCAAGAATAGCACACATTTCTCAGAGTCCCAAAGATCTCTGCGTCTCTTCCATGAAGAACCTGCGGTAACACTCGGGCGCGTTTCGCACGTTTCCCTCCTCGTCCAGCCGGAGTGAATGGATATGAACATCCAAATCCCTTCGCTCAAAGAACAAAATGGAGACATCATCGGGTTTCAATTCCGTCTTGCGGTCACAAACGTCCATACGAACCCGGTTCATCAGGTAATCGCTGTGGGTCTCGATTACCAATTGTCGGCTCGGTCCAGCGATCTCACAGAACAGACTTCCCAGAGCGGCTTGGGCACTGGGATGGAGGTGCACTTCCGGTTGCTGTAGAAGGAACATGTTGGGTGCATTTGGACGCAGAAGCTCGGTAATAACCGGCAACACTTGACTGACGCCGTACCCCACGTCAATCAGGTTGCGCTGGGGGCCCTTCAGGCTGCTTCCGAATTTCCTAACTTGGACCTGAAAAGGTCCACCCATCTTTTTCCCCAACCGTTTTATAGAGATTTCATCAAAGAGTCCAGCGTTTTTCCCAAATCTCTGCAGCTTTTCCCTGAGTCTTGCCCACTTTCCTTCGTCCTGGATGAACAAATTGGCAAGATACATGGGAACATAGTCGCCTTCCGGATCTGGTGTGGAGCGAGCTGGATCGTACGTGCGGCGCGGTTTGGATCGAACTGGCGCACTCGCGAAAGGCCGATCTTGGCCACTCAGCCTACGAGAAAACAAGAGTTGTAATATCGAACTCGCATCTTGGCTGTTAAAGGCAGGAGAGCCTGACAACGATCTGAAGTGCTCGCGGCTCTCTTGAGCGTTACGGAGGCGTGAGAATTCTTGGAAATCTGCCGGCCATATCTGCTCCGGACCACCAATATAGAACACGGGATCTTCCAACTCTTCCATAATTCGCCACTCCCAAGTCCCTCTGTCAGTTCCAACGCGACGAATCATGTGGGATTGATCTGCCTCAAATGCATCTTCGATCCAAATCTTCCCGTGGGCAAGACGCCTTCGTACTGGATCTGGCATCGCTCCTTGCCTTTTAAAAGTGATATTAGCTTGATAGACCTGATCAAAACTGAGTTCTGCTTCAAACCTGTCAGCGCGGCTACCCCGGGAACCTCGATGGTGGGCTATCTCATCGAAACTTCCCAAATCGTAGGGCTCTTCCTTGAAGTTGGGTTTACGACGGCGGTAGACTATGTCCCACAACGCCCGTATCATGGCCAAGAAGGAGGTCTTACCGGTGCTGTTCTCGCCGACGAGCAGGGTCAGCGGTGCCAGGTGGGCGACCTGCCGCTCGTGGAAACAGCGGTAATTCTCCAGTGCTATCTGATTCATTGGGATCATACTTGTTACCGTGGACAAACCAAGAGCATAGCGTCTAGGAGTCGCTTTTCTTGGCTGCCACGTAAATACAGCGCCGACAACGCGTTGGCCAGTCGCAGAAACTCTGGGCCGCGATCCAGTTCGGCACTGACCAAGGTTCGCAGCGCATTAGCATGACCATTGGCCTGAAGAAGCATAGCGGCATGCACCCGATCCAGCACCGTGGCATCGATTGCCTGAAGTTCCGCACCGTCCTTAATGATACTCTTTCGGCCGCGTCGACGTTTTCTTATCGATGGAGCAGCATCGAATTCAGGAAAGAGTGTTCCCTGAATGTTTCTATCCAGATCAGTCTCAACCCAGTCCGCAGCGGCACTCGCACCACCTTCACCAAAAAGATCGTTGGCCCGTTCCATGACCGGCAGCAGGCGCACCACACCTTTTTGCTGTGCGATGATGCGACCGGTCCAGGCGTTCAGATCAATGCCCATGGGTTGAGCGAAACGGCGCACAACATCGAATGGGAGGCTGAATCCCTTGATGGCCTTTTTGGAAGGGAGTTCCCCATTCTCCTGATTCTGGTTGTCGTCGCTGTGGGACGTTTCCGTGCTCTGAAGTGTCCAGAGAAATAAAGCGGTCAGGCGGGCGTCTTCCTCTAGTGCGCCTGTCACGTCGTTGCGTACGGACGATTCGGCGGTACTAAGGACCTGTTCGAGTGCCGTGCGACCCACGACTTCCCAGACCTTCTCCAAATACTCTGTCAAGTTAACTTCGCGACCCTCTGCGGTCTCCACTGCGCGGTAGCGGCTGAAAATCTCAAGCGCGGGACCAACACATGCAAAGACCAGGTCAGCGCCTCGAATGCCTTCACCTTGAAGGCGCTCCATCCAGTTACGGACACGCTTGGGCAGTTCACGCAGCACATCTGCCCAGTCGCCGACAGGGGCGTCCTGTGGTCGCGGGCGACAGATGAGATGAACGCTGGTGGCAAGCGCAGCAGAATCGCGGGCACGCAAGCGCGAACTCATTTCAGTCGCAATTGGCCACGACCCTGTAATGGTCCAACCGCCACGAATCATGCCCGAGAGCAGCGCTTCCCAGCCCTCGGTGGTCTTGTGTGCGAAGACGACGGAACCCACGCTGTCCTCCTGCAGCACGCGCCGGCCTTCGGCAAAGGTCTTGGCCATGCTCTCCTCGAACCACTGGCGACCCTTAAGCCGGCCATCGGCTTGCTTGGTTTCGTCTTGCACGATCTCGGCCGCTTTAGGCGAAAGTGGATTGTCCGGATCGAACGGGTCGCGCAGCAATGATTGGTCGGGCAGTACACGCTTGAGCCAAACTAGGAAGAAGTCGGAGAGATCTGCATACGGGATCGCATCGTAGTACGGTGGATCGGTAAACCAGATGCCAGCGGCCTGGTCTGGAAGCGGATGATGGGTGGCATCGGCGAGCTGAACTTGCCCATTAGAAAACGGTGGCCACTTCTCGATAATGCGAATCACATTCGACAGTGCCCCGTCGAAATGTTCCGAGCGTCCGCCAGATATAATGGTTTCTGGAAATGACCACGTTATTGGCAAAGTATGCATTCCAAAGGCTGGGGCAACAGACGAGTCCGGTCTTAGCCTTGCGTTGCCGTTACAAGCTCTAGCAAACACACTTAAACCACATGCCAATAGGGCACGTACAGTATCTGGATGATGTGCCTTCCTAATTGAGTTCGCAATGGTCACCAGCGCCACCTTCTGTCTTGCCGTGAACAGATCGCCCCACTGAAGCATGCCGTAGCGCTGGACGCTGAACGCACGACCAGCGCCAGAGCCTCCTCCGGCAGGCGTCGGCTCATCGGGCACCGGGCAGAGTCCCTGTCTCCCGCCACGCTCCCACTCACCAAGGATTCTCGCCACCCTCGCCTGGGCCTTGTGCACCGCCGCGTAGTCCGCATCAGTCGACAGCCGGTAATGCCGGCCCTTCTGCCTAGGTCGCAGCGTTACCACTGCCGTCATGCGTGCCCCACCTGTCCGGCGGCCTCGGTCATCGAAAACAACGTCTGCACCGCCCTTCTGCGCCACGAGCTGTGCCCGCACCCGTTCAGGAGGCAGCACGGTCAAGCAACACATGCAGGTGGCCTTCGCACGCGTTACGGTACCGCCATGCACTTCATTTTCTGTTTTTGGCTCGAACACTTCGAACTCGACATGCGGAGCCGAGCCACTGGGCCGCTCCACCCGGTGTCGCAGCGCCCATTTTCGTTTCACCTTCTTGCACAGCCAGAAAGAGCGCATGAGCGGGATCTCCGCTCCACAGTTGGGCGCTTCGCAGCGCACCGTGCGTGCCCACAGGTAGACAATCGGCGTTGAACCATCGGGATCTTCCGGGTACAAATCGGCTAATTCCTGCTCGGCTTGCCGCTTGATTTCGGCACCGACCTTGCGCAGATCTTCCGCCAATCCTAGCCCGTGACGCGGAATGTCCTCCAGCATCACCTTCAGGATCAGGCATGCTACCGGATTGAGATCACTGGCGAATGCATCGCAGCCGAGCCGCAGCGCTTCCAGTGGGATCGATCCGCCACCGGCAAACGGATCCACAACCAAGGGCGCCTCCTCACCATGTGCAACCTTCACCAGTGCGCGACCTGTATCCAGATAGATGCGGTTTGCAGCAAAGTCCCAATTGGCGAAATCAGCGATGAAATTCAGGATGATCTGCCGAAGTCCCGCGTCCGACTTAATAGTTTCCGCCCACCTTCGAGGGTGTCCGTCCATGTCCAGAAGAATCCGCCGTGCCTCCTCTTTGAATACCTCCGGGCAATAGGGATCGCAAGGATCCGGCAGTAGTAGCGCCATCAATACTGCCCGGGAGGATGCCAATGGGCGTCGAGCCCACCACAGATGCAACGTGGAGGGATGGCCATGCCGGATCGACTTCTCCCGCGCCGCGTGCTTTGAGACCTCCGCAATGGGGAAATCTACCTCGGCGAGTCGCTTGCACTCCTTGGGAATCATATAACGCTTACAGGCCTATCTTGCTGCCGTTGGCGCGCTGCGGCTTCGCCTTATCCCCAAGCAATAAACCGCGCGCATCCAGTGCTTTCCGAGTGCGGTCGATTTCAGAGGCGAGGAGTGCCTCGTCCGGCAAAGTGGTTCGGTATTCGGCCGCCATTACTTTGTTGGGCAGTCCTTCGAGCGCATATCGCGCAATAGCTTCGTCCTTCTGGGCACACAAAATCAATCCCACAGGCGGATTCTCGCCCTCGTGGACCCAGTGCTCGCGCGCATAATCGAGATAAAGGTGCATCTGTCCGGCATCGGCATGGGTGAACTTTCCTAGTTTCAAGTCAATGGCAACGAGACATCGAAGCCGCCGGTGAAAGAACAGTAGATCCACTCGATACCATGCATCGCCGATACGTAGACGCCGCTGCCTGCCCATGAAGCAGAAGTCTCCACCAAGTTCAAGAAGGAAGGCCTCCAGATGCCGGATCAACGCTTCTTCGAGATCACTCTCGGCGTATTCATCTTTGAGGTCCAGAAATTCGAGGACATACGGATCCTTGATTGCCTCTTCGGGAAGGATGGCATAGTCGGGCCGCAGTTTTTGGCCCTTAGTTAGCATGGCGGCCTTGTCCTTCGAGAGCGCGGGGCGTTCGTAGAACTGGGCGTTTATCTGCCGGTCGAGTTGGCGCACCGACCAACCTCCGCGCAGCGTTTCAGTCTCGTAGAACATCTGGGCATGCGAGTTTTTGACTGAAAGCAGGCGCACATAGGCGGACCACGACAGCGGAAAGCGTGAGGCGATCCTGGCCAAAGAGGATTCTTCCAATACTTCCTTCGGAGTTAGGCTCGTGGTAATCAGTCCCGATTCTCCAGACAGTGTCTGGAGAATTCGCCCAGGCGGATACGTCTGGTAGAAAAGACGCATCTGCCAAATATTCTGGCGAGAGAATCCGTGACCAAACCGCTTTGTCAAATCAGCCGCCAGCTTTTCAATGAGCGCTGCCCGGTACTTAGCCCACTCTTTGCCCGCCCGCTCGAATTCGACGATGTGCCGGCCGATCAGCCAGTAAACAGCGGTCATGACGGCATTCACGGAATGGGCGGCGTATCGTCGGGCGACATCGACGTTACCACCCACATCGTCAAAAACCGATGGGCACTGCTCGTCAAGCGATGCCGACCTCGCGGTAGACTTTGTCATGGCCTGTCCTTTCCGCGAAAGGAGACTGTGCCTTCCCTGATGTCCATCGTACGTGTCAGGGCCTTGATGTTCAGCCAGTAGTGTTGCACCTTAGTGACCTTATGCCACGGGAAGCGCGCCGGGTCTTCGATGGGTTCCTGGAGTTCGGGGGCACTTGCGCAATTGGTTACGACATAGAGCCAGAAGCAGTCACGGCGATCCTCGGCAGCCCGCCGTTCATTCGGCGTAAGCAGAACGCTTCCGGTAGCGCCGGCCAGCCCCTTCACCTCGATCAGGCGCAACTCGCCTGATTTCAGATCAAGGCTGGTTATGTCATACCCTAGGTTCTTTTTGTGAACGTCATCGACCTGGCACCCTTGCGCGGTCTCGTATGCCATGACTACCTGCATAGCCGTCATTTCAGTTTCGGGGTGCGGGCGCAGGCGCCGGACATCCAGTGTCTCACGTTCGGGGTGGGGCAAGACAAGCGCACTCGTGAGCCGCTCGACGCCCTGCAGTGTCAATGCCCGTTGCCGCGTAAGTTCTTCGCGACGGCGCATACGCCGCGCCAATACCTCTCCATGTCGACGTTCCGCCTGTGCGAGACGCCCTTCCGCGCCGGTAACCTTACTATTCACTTCATTGGCAGCGCGACCGATCTCCTCGTCAACCCGCTGCAGGACTTCCGTCAACGAGAGCTCGACGTGTTCGCTAATGCGCTCGATCTCGGCCACGCGCTCCACTCGCACCTCGCTGATAAAAGGCATAAGGGCGTTCTCATTGAGCCAAGCAGTGTCTTCTGGCAAGGCAGCCACAGGTGGCAGATCGTCTGGGGCGGTGGCAGGGCTCATATCGCCGAGTACATTCGGCTCGCGAAGACTATGCCGTCCGTCGTGTGACAGCTCCACGGCAAACAGCCGTTCGTGGATGACATGCCCAAGGCCGTCTACTACGCGGGCCCGATAGAAGTCGAACCGCGCGGGTGCCTCGTGCACCAGCGAATGAAAGCAGGCCCCCCTAGCAAAAGCATTTTGCCCAGCATCAAACGCGTGTCTTCGCAGTGCCTCGAAAAGCGGATGCCCCGGGTTTACCCATTCAAGATTGTGCTTTTCTGCCACAATGCGGTCCATCGACAGGCGCGGGTACTGAATGGCCAATTCCGCGAATTTCCAGTCCGTCTCGCGTTCATATTTCTTCAGGCCTGAAGGCGTTCGACCCGGCTGAAACGCATGCGCCGGACTGCTTATCGGTTTCAGGGAGAAGGCGGCATCCTGAGCAGCCTCCTTGAGAAATCGTGCAATAGTCTCGGGAATGACGCGTCGCTCCTGTGCACGGGCCCGCCGTTTGATGAGCAGGTCAAGGTTGAGCTTCTTTGTGGCCAAGCCTTCCAGCGCTGTCTGACAGATGGCCCGGAAGTGTTTTTCGTCCACATCTTTCAGGAGTCGCTCCTCGAGATCGGCATCCCCCAGCCTGCCCGCGTAATAGTCCCGAAGCACGCGCTCTATGTGCACGGACGGTAGCACTTCGCCAACGACATTGAACACCGCATCGTCATCAAGTGCGTCGCGAATCTCCTGGAGTTTGTCCAGGAGTCGCTGGAGCACGCGTCCCTCGATCGTGTTGGTGGCCACGAAATTGAAGATCAGGCAGTCGTGCCGTTGTCCATAGCGGTGGATACGCCCCATGCGCTGTTCCAGCCGGTTTGGGTTCCAAGGGATGTCGTAGTTGAAGAGGATGTGGCAGCACTGAAGGTTGATGCCTTCGCCAGCGGCTTCTGTGGCTACCAGCACTTGGATGGCGCCGTCGCGGAACTGCTGCTCGGTGTAGAGCCGGCTCCCCGGTTCGTCCCGCGAGCCGGGCTTCATGCCGCCGTGAATGCAGCCCACGTTGAAGCCCCAGGCTTTCAACTGGTCCATCAGGTAGTCGAGGGTGTCCCTGAACTCGGTGAAGAGCAAGAGGCGCTGGCCAGGACGGTCGAAGAAGCCCTCCTCGTGTAAGATCTTGCGAAGATGTGCAAGCTTTGCCTCGCTGTCCGACTCTTCCACAACCTTGGCCTCTTGGGCCAACTCCGAGAGCTCGGCAACCTCTTCATGCACCTGATCAGCGTTTCCTGCCAGCGTGACGGCTTCCAGCAATTGCTCCAAGCGCTCCCGCTCAGCATCCTCGAACTCTTCGAGTTCTTCCCAATCAGGCAAGTCCGGCGGCGCCGTCTGCACCAGATCCTGGGCGCGCTTGAGTCCCTCCTGCAACCGCCTGGCCCGATTCTCGAGCGACCGCCGCATCGCATAGGTACTTGAGGCGAGACGACGCTGATATAGCGACATCAAAAAGCCGACCGCCCGCGCCCGCCGGTCATCGCCCTTGGCCGCGGCACGGGCGCTCTGCCGTTTCACGAAGCGCGTGATCTTGTGGTAGAGCTCAAACTCAGAGCCATCAATGGTGAAGTTGGCGGTGCGTGGAATACGTTTTGTGAAGACGGGCTTTGCAGTCCAACTTCCATCGGTCTGGCGCTCAGGGAAATAGACCATGGCCTCCTTGGTGCGCCGCAAATAGAAGGGCGCCCGCCCCCGACCCATGGCCTCCCGGATCGATTTGACGTCAGCATAGGCGTCCCGGTCGAGTAGTTGCAGAAACAACGTGAAATTCCGAGGATCGCCCTTGTGGGGGGTGGCAGTAAGTAGCAGCATGTGATCCGTACTGTCACGCAACAGTTCCCCGAGACGATAGCGCTGGCTTCTGTGGGTCTCGTCACGCGCCGACATGCGGTGCGCTTCATCCACAATGACGATATCCCAGTGGACTTGCCGCAACCCGGGCAGGATCTCCGTGCGCTTGGCCAAGTCTAGCGAAGTGATGACCTGTTTCTGTTCCATCCACTGGTTGACCCCGAACTGGTCACGGATGTCGCGGCCCTTCAGCACCAGGAATTTCTCATCGAATTTCTCCTTAAGCTCGCGCTGCCACTGAAACGAAAGGTTGGCGGGGCAGACGATCAGAACGCGCTCAATGAGGCCCCGAAGCTTGAGTTCTCTCACCAACAGACCAGCCATGATCGTCTTGCCCGCCCCGGCATCGTCGGCAAGCAAAAATCGTACGCTGGGAAGTTTGAGCAGATGTTCGTAGACTGCCTCGAGTTGATGCGGCAGCGGATCCACGCGCGAAATGGAAAGCCCGAAATAAGGATCGAACTCGTAGGCGATGCCGAGCGAATAAGCTTGCAAGCCGATCCGCAGAAGCCGCCCGTCACCATCAAAGGAAAGTGCAGAATCGACAATGGTCAGAGTTGAGATCTCTTCCGAGGTCAACGTGACCCGTCGGAACTGCTCAGAGCGCTGACCGACGAGGCCCAGGACCCAGACATCTTGCCCGTTTGGGCGGACCGTTTCCACCTGCATCGGCTCCCTAAACAGTGGACCCGTCAAGACTTGCCCTTCGCAGATATGTACTTCAGTAGCCAACGGGTAACTCCCGGTTCTTGGGGACGGTTTGATCAAGTCGCCGAAAAAGCAAGTTGCACGGTATCTTGTCGAAATACTTAGTTATTCACAGACAGAATTACGCATACACCAGACTTGGTTCCCAATACTTCACAGGCACTGCTACAAATTCTGTCTCCGAAACAGGGTCTCTTGAGGCTTTTGCTATCGCTTACCTCAAAGTAGTGTCACGACAGTCAAGAAGTTTCGTGGTCGAACGGTGAACAAGATTCACACGCTCCACAAACTATTCCTGAAATGTATCCTCCATGCAGCCACGAGCGTATGCTTGGTATCGCGATGGCTTTGAGCGGGTCGCACGTGCCCAAACCCTACAATCAAGCGGACCACCCCAACCGTACTTCATAAAAACGGTCCTGCCCCGTGCATGGGCCATGAGCTGAAACCGCAAGATGAGGCAAGAACACACTCCACATACGTGAGGACACCATCGACGCGCAGGCCGTTCCAGAGCATGCAAGCGATTGCCAAAGGGTGGACGTGCTACCTTGGAAAAGCACAACATTCGGAAGTTGTTCACATGCACGGTCGCAGAGGATTCTTTTTCTATCCCAGTGGTGGCGCACCTCCTGCACAGGCAACGTAACAAGATAGCCTGTACGGCGTGCATGCCAGCAAGCCCTTGAACCACTCGTAGGCGTACAGCCGTGCCACTTGTGGCATGGCACTCTGCGCGGAGATTCACTCGGCCAATCGGTCAATGCCGCTGTCTGATACCCGGTGTCGGCCCGCAACCTGTTCAGAACTACAGCCCTCGCACAGCAGCAGAATTATGGACGCCTGGAAGCAAGCGGCATAACGCGCTTCCTCCGTATGATTTACGTCGTATGCGCCGCTTGGTCACCTGCCTCGGGCCGGTTCCCGCTTGATCGTCGATGGCACGCATCCTGATTGCGCGAAAACCCTGCGGAGTGAACACGCTCACTGTCGAACAGTGAGTATATCCGATGACGTTCGTCAATCTACGCTACACCTCAAGGCCCGATCCCTAGTGAATGGGCTAAGCCAACACCTGCCACGTACCGTAGAGAGCCACAAGCCCAATAACCAAGATACTGATCCACAGGATCAAGTCGTAGCGCAGAGTGGTCGGCAGGCTGGCCGGGGCCTCCTTATAACGGAAATAAACTACCGCCATTACCACAATCAGCAGGATTCCAGTTCCGGCAACCCCTCCGATGATCACCATCATAGCCGGTAGCTTCACAAGGAGAAAGAGCGTTGCCCATATGAGTGGTACGATCCAAGCCACGAGTGCTATAGCCCGGTGACGCTCTTTGGTATCTTGAAAATTGAGCCAGCCAATCTGGGCAAACGCATCAGAAAGCAGCCGCGTCCACAAGGCCAACGCACCAAACAAGGTCGAAAAGAGCACAACGAAGGCGCCTGCCACAAACAATGCCCCCGCCCATGATCCAAGGCTTTCCGTGTACAGCCGGGAAAGTGTCTCCACAAGCGCCATACCTTCCGGCAACAGGCCCTGAGAATGCAGTATGGCGGCGCCCAACAAGTAGAAAGCGGCCGTCATCAATGTGTAAACGACCATTGACAACAGTGCGTCCAAGGTCATAACACGTATCCAGCCCTGGGCACGCACTGACCAAGCAGGTGAATCGTCGCGTTCTCCCGTATAGGCCGCATAACCCTTCTCCAATAGCCAGTAGTTGTAACCCATGATTTCGTCGCCGCCCACACCAGTAATACCGAATGCGCCAATGGCCACCAGCACGGCTTCTGGCGGCAGTTTGAACAGGAGCCCACTCAGGAGCTCAGCTCCCTCAATGCGGAACGACGTCGCTTGTACGGCCAAAACGGAAGCCAGAGTCAGCAGCGTAAACAGCCCAATGAAAACGAGTGAAATCCGCTCCACCGGGCGGTAGCTGCCACGGTAAATGATGAGCGAAACCGCGATGGCCGCTCCATAACACCAAACCCAAAGCGGCACAGCTGGCAACGCCATGGCCAAAACGAGTGCCGTACCCCCCACAATACCCCCAAGCTGCAACAATTTTACGATCATAAGCACCAGCCACGTCCATACTGACCAGTGCGCACGCCCGATCCTGGGGCCTGGCAATGAGTTGAGTGCAGCCATGGTCGTCTGGCCGGAGTAAATAGCATTACGTCCGAACTCCAGCTGTACAGCCACTTTTACAAGGCAACTAACGATAATGACCCACAGCGTGACCCAGCCTGCTTCCGCACCGAGCCGCGTAGTCGCAATCAACTCGCCGCTGCCTACAATCGAGGCCGAGAGTATAAATCCCGGTCCGAGAAACCTGAGACGGGCCCGAAAATCTTCAGGTGCCGCCAAGATCGAATCTGAAGTTACGCGGTAGGGGTTAATCCCAGTGTTAGATGAACTCTGACTGAACATACAACATAAGCTTCTCTTATTGGGCCCAGCTTGACTGACAAAAATCAGGCTCACGAGAACAAAGACCGATCTCGTGAAGACACTCCTGAATTGCAGTACCTTAATACCTAAAACAGGAATCCTTCAATCTCATGCATACGACTGCCAAATCAGATATGGCGCAGCCCCGCTCGGTACTGATCGCAGCTGCACACACGCCAATGATGAAAGACGGTGGCCTGAACCTTAAAATGGTTTCGAAACAGGTCAACCTGCTGCATCGCAGTGGCACAGACGGTGCTGTCGTGTGCAGCCCCAACGGAGAAGGTCCGTTACTGTCTACCAAAGAGCGGATGGCTGTGGTGGAGGCGTGGGGTGAAGCCAAAAACGGATTGAAATCTCTTATGGTGAATGTTGGTCACGACTGCCTCCCAGAAGCACGCCAATTGGCCAGGCATGCGGCCGACAAGGGAGCGGATGCGATCGTCATGCATGCCCCCAGCTTCTTTAAACCCCATAGCATCGACGCACTTATAACCTGCTGCGCGTTTGTGGCTGAAGCAACACCAGAGATCCCATTCTACTACTATCACGTGCCGAGCATTACAGGTGTACGTCTCAAAACAACCAGCTTTCTATTGAGGGCCCGGGACGCGATACCGAACTTCCGGGGGCTTATGTACGTGGACAGCAGTCTCGCAGACTACGAAGCGTGCCTAAGCCTCGATAGTGGCTGCTTTGATGTGTATTTCGGTGTCGGTGAAATGATTCTGGGCACGCTCGCATTTGGTGGTGTGCAAGCCGTTGGCAGCACGTATAATTTTGCCACCCAGCATTACCGCCGCATGATGGAGTCCTTCTGGTCAGGTGACATAAAGCGCGCCAGGACACTCTCATCCACCATTTCCGGCCTCAGCCAGGCGCTGGATGATGTGGGGGATGTGGCTGCCAGCAAGGCCTGTATGTCATTCTTCGGTGTGGATTGCGGTCCGGTTCGTCCACCTCTGCAAAACCTGACGCCAGCAGATTTTCGGCGCTTGGCAGAGCGACTGACCGGTCTGGGTTTTTTGTAAGGCGATTATATAGACGGGGGCACAGGCGTGAGAACTGAACAGATTCGCCCCTGTAATCCGTTGCTTCAATCCTTGCCCGCTACGATGTCATGCACATCAACATCGGTCACCTTACTATCCGCCGCTAGTGTCACTACCCTCATCCATTTGAAGCCCATTCTTCCTGACAGTCTGCGAATTTATTCAACGAGTGAAATGCCGCGGTACTTGGAATTAGCTGTAGGAGTCCGCGTCCACGCTGGCAGGAATTCTTGTTGTTTCTCTTTGGATCGTGAATCCATTTTATTGAGAATCAATGCGGGTGGGGAGTCTTCCGCCGCTTGGATTGGCGGCAGATGGTGAGAGGCGAGACCTGCCTTGGGTACAACTCGAACAGGTGCATAATCCGGTCGTTGTCGGAAGCAAAGCCCGTGTGCCCGTACAGCTTGTCAATTGCTCTGTCAAGTGCATTATGAGCCTTTACTAAGTCGGCTAGTGTTGCTGATCACTGTGGGACGTAGCCAAGGGCACGCGGGGATTTTTTGATCTCACTGCAAGGATCCGTTTGGCCAACGAATCCAAAATTTCTGGCATCCGCTGCTGAAGTCAGAGTTGGGGGCTCAGGTCGATCTGCCATAGCAAGGATGAAAGGATTGAGGGCCACCTCTTCCTGTCTGTCTTGGCCTATCACGCGGTGCACCTTATTCGGACGAAGCTGAAGGCGCACGGCATGAGCTGCAGCTGATCCACGCTGCAGCTCGAACTCAACCAGTGGCACCGGATCACGACCATATTACCGGAAGCAAACACATGTGCATCCTGCTAAAAGAGAACATGGACTTGAGCCCGTTCCGGCGGCAGATCGCCCGGATCATGGGACTCAAACCAGACAACTACACCTACAAAACCCGGACGAAGCGATCCACAAAAGTGTAGTGCTTTTGAGATAGTCAATTTTTAAAAAGCTCTGATCAATGGGCCTTCCGGAGCAGATTTCTGGCCTGAAGTCCATCAATGATGGTGTTGGGGGTAATATTCTAGAGCTTCAGTCTGTTTTTCGTGTCCTAGAAGCATTATCCATGCCGCAAGGACACACCAATCCCAAGTTGTCACTAAATGCTTGCGTACCGCATCAAGATTGACCAAGCAAATAGTGTATGAATCCGGGGCCGCATTCTTGCGAAAGCCCCTGTACCGGGTGTTTCGATACCTCCACAGGTAGCCTGACGACACCAAATACATGTTCCACTCTGGCCCGTGTACGATTGAATACCCGGTCTTCGCAACTCAATTGACGGCTTGGTGTCCGTTTGCGGGATACCTGCCATGTGTTGCCGTACGCCTGAGTCTTGCAGTCCTCACGACCTGCGCTTTGTCATCGTGAATCTCTTCTTCTTCCCCGTGCAGACACGCCTCTATAACCGCCGAATCATGCACATTCGCCGGTGTCACAACCGCCGTGTGCACGAGGCCAGTCACATCCATACCCATGTAGGCCTTCAGATCAAAGGACCACAGGTTGCCCTTTTTCGTGGATTCCAATCTCGATATCCCGCCCGCCCGACTTGTTTTTCGTCGAGGACGGCGCCGAAATAATCGTGGTGCCCACCATCGTGCCCTTCCTAACCACTAGGTCGTGTTTCTTGAGGTGATCCCGAACCAAGAAAAAAACGCCTGCGTCAGCGCATGCCGTTCCAAACAAATGGCGGAACGTGCAGATCGCCGTCTCATCAGATGCACGGGCAAACACACGTACCGTAGTCACATCCTCCATGGCTGGATCGGAATAACTCTATTCATAGCGGACAACAACCGCTTGCGTGTCTCCTTCTTGCGCGTGTACAACGTAACGTCTTCAAACGAGAGCTGATGCATAAACCAACAAGCCACAATGGTGACACGCCCAATGTGCAGAACTATATGCACTGACCTGTCGCAGACATTAAATCAGTTTTTCCTAAACTACCCGGCAAACGTCCATTATCCACTCATAGACAATCACCTTGTTCACCATATCCTGTGCTGTCTCTGCCGCATTGCCTGACTTTCGGCTCCAATGCGCCCCAAGACATTGGAAGGTACTAACCTGCGCACTGTTTTTCGGCACCAGTGCTGTTTTTCCGGCTCTGGGCCAGTATGTCGAAGAGGCCACCACAGACAATGTCATTCCAGGTAAAGTCTACGTACAATTCAGCCTGGAAACCGTAGCCCCGATAGGCGGCAAGACCGGACTTGCCGCCTTTGACCGGATCGCATCGCAATACAGTGTGACCGAGATCAGGAAGGCGTTCCCGAGTCTCGAAGTTATCGCTTCCCGGCGGCAGCTGTCTCCGACCATAGAATCATTGCGGCGTATTCACGTCGTTGAATATTCCAGCAAGGCCCATCCTGCACAGATTGCGCGGGATTTTGAATCATTACCGGAAGTAATCTATGCAGAGCCCGTATTCCGTTATAGAACATTCGGGGTTCGTATCATGCCCAACGATCCGCTCTACGCCTCACAGCAATACCTTGACAGGTTGCGATTTCCCGAGGCGTGGGATTTAGTTAAGGGCTCTGACAGCACTGTAGTGATCGCCATTGTAGACGGAGGCACAACCTGGCGACACACGGACCTAAGAGCGAACATATGGACCAATCCCGGTGAAATTGCAGGCAATGGCCTCGACGATGATGCCAATGGCTTTGTCGATGATGTTCATGGCTGGAATTTTGAGCTCGGCAGTCCCAACCCTTCTGAAGGGTCAGAGTACGCCGTCGAGCACGGCACAACGGTCGCAGGG
The DNA here is from genome assembly GCA_012271205.1 of Rhodothermales bacterium. Lineage (GTDB taxonomy): Bacteria > Bacteroidota > Rhodothermia > Rhodothermales > Bin80 > JAAXGT01. Next base: position 39,172 of record JAAXGT010000180.1, on the reverse strand, counting down.
GTAGCAGCCGCGGTTACTGACAACGATGAGGGCATCGCTGGGGCTGGCTGGAATGCACAATTCATACCGGTCAAAATTGTTTTTTCTTGTCGCGATATCCATAAATGCTATGATTCTTCTGCTCAGGGCATTGTGTATGCCGCCATGAACGGTGCAGATGTAATAACTGCAAGTTTTGGGGGAGATGGGAATTCTGAGACATTGAGGCTTGCTGTTAAGGCAGCGTTGAGCGAAGGAACACTCGTGGTCTCTGCTGCTGGGAATAAAGGTATTGATGTGGACATCCATCCAGGGTATCCCTGCTCATATTCCCAGACGCTTTGTGTAGGGGGGACCGAGCCTGACTCTGACGCCAACGTTTTCAATTATGGTCGGACGGTAGATGTATTTGCGCCCAGCAAGTCAATTCGCGTGACACGGCCCGGAAACACATATGGACATAGCAGAGGCACATCTTATGCTGTGCCGATCGTGGCGGGTCTGGCTGCGCTGGTAAAGACGGCCTACCCGCATTTTGGCCCCGATCAGGTACGAGAGCAGATCAGGCTGACTGCAACCAACATTGATGCAGCGAATCCCGGTCTGGAGGGCAAAATGGGACGCGGCAGGGTCGACGCACTAAGTGCAGTTACGGCAGCGCCACTGCCTGCGATTCGGGTAACGTCCTGGACCTACCATGACGAGCATGGATCTCAGTACATCGAGATCGGGGATCTGACTACCATTACAGCAACCTTCACCAATCATCACGGTGATGCCAGTGCGGCCGAAGTAGTGCTTTCTGCGGATGGAGATTACGTGCAGTGGCAGACACAGCGTGTAGACCTTGGTAGTATGGCGCATGGGGAAAGCCGTGACGCAACCTTTCAATTCACACCTACTGCAGGTACGAGAGACAATGTGGTACGACTGATACCAACGGTTACGGTCGGGTCTCTGGTTGACAGTCCTGATCAATTGCAATTCGAGTTGACCGTGCCGATAGCTGAGGCGGATTCGCTGGCACTCGTGGCACTCTATCATTCTATGGGTGGCCCCAATTGGACAGACCGGGACAACTGGCTTGTTGCGGGTCAGCCTGTATCAGAATGGTTTGGCACTGTCCTGGATCAGGATCGTGTTGTGGAGCTTGACCTTAGCCGCAACAACCTGTCTGGCACGCTACCACCGGAGTTGGGTCAACTGACCGAACTTAAGCGGTTACAGCTTAGCCAAAACAACACAGGCGGACCAATACCACGTGAGTTAGGCCAATTGACCGCCCTTACATTTTTGGACCTGAGTAATAATGTGCTAACGGGAGAAATAGTGGAGGAACTGGGCCAGTTATCCGAGCTTCGTGAATTGGGGTTGTCGAGCAACCATTTATCTGGTCCAATCCCCCCCGCACTTGCACAGCTCACAAAGCTTGAGGCGTTGCGCCTGCTGGTCAACCAATTGTCGGGGCCGATACCTCCAGAACTAAGTCAGCTCAAACAGCTAAGGGTGTTGAGCCTGGCGGCCAACCAATTGTCTGGTCCAATACCTCCAGAACTAGGTCAGCTAACAGCTCTCAGCCAGTTGGATCTCAAGAATAATCGGTTCGACGGACCGATACCCCCTCAACTTAGCCAACTGGCCAATATATATTGGTTCGGTTTGAACGATAATCAGCTGACGGGGCCGGTTCCGCCCGAGCTGGCCCAGATGAAGACGGTTGGGGTGATATTTTTGCAAAACAATCGCTTGACAGGTGAACTACCTCTGGGATTTACGAGCCTGACAAATGTGTATCAGCTTCAGTTCTCGCAAAGAGGCGGAACACAGAACGCACTTTGTGCTCCGCTGGATACACAATTCCAAACGTGGCTACAGAATATCACGTTCGTAGGGGGACCTAATTGTTTGCCTAATACGGCCACGGATGAAGTAGATGTGTTGCCAACGAAGTTCGAGCTGCATGGCAATTATCCCAATCCCTTCAATATGTCGACGAGCGTCCTGTTTGATTTGCCGCATCCGGCAACCGTGACCATTGAAGTGTTTGATTTGCTGGGACGCAAAGTGCTCACGCGTGCTCCACAGGAGGTGTCTCCTGGCTGGTCCCGCGCCGTGACACTTGACACGACGCCTCTGAGTTCGGGCAATTATCTGTACCGTCTCATTGTGGTGGGCGGGGATGATTCAAAGCAGCACTCGGGCTTTCTGACTTTGGTTCGGTAGCCGGCTATCCGGGTGTTTATGTATCCGATGTAGGAGCCGTTTGGTGCTCTCTGGTTCACTCACACGAGAGGCACGACAGCGGACCCAAGACGTACGTCACAAACACGTGTCGGGCGCATGGTCACCAGCCGACCGGAGTGTCTCTAGTATAGTGTCCCGGCGACTGGTTTAGATATTCTGATACCAGCCAGTCCCGCATCGAGGGAACAGGGGAAGCATACCCCTTCCCGTGCCTAGCCAGCACGCCCTTGTGCAGGGCCTGATCAAACAGGTGTTCCGCCTCGCCCGGCTCATAATGCCTAGTTAGGGTGGCCAAGATGTCTTGCTTTTGCCACCGTCTGCCGGCGTGTGTTGAACAAGCGCCTCCGCCACATACCGAAGATCCCGGGAGTCGAAGGCGTTTGTCCGGCCTTGGTAGTAAACCACTCACCTAGCCTTGCCCTGACTAAGCACCACGTCCAACCCTGAAGAGGTCAATTGTCCGGCGTCTTTATGCAGCTGCATCAAGGCAGGTTTTACATAAGACAGGACGTGTTGCGGCCAACCGTAGGTTTCTTTTGTGATGGCATCGATCCACGGCCCTAGGTCACCCTAAGCGCCTCCGTCCTTGGTCAACCAGTCATACAGGACCGCCTGCTCCGCTTCTGGATTCAGACCACCCAGATGCACCAACAGTCCCCTTCGAACCTAGAAATCCCAAGTTTCTCAAACGCATGTTCTGATGTCCCCAACCCCCCGGCTAGCAACATGATGGCCCGGCCGAGGCCACCGTTGTGGATGCTGGTGAGAACCATGCTGGCAGTTGCGACATTCTCTCCAACGGGGGCCTCTGCCCGGCCCAGTCGCTGAGCCTCGTCCAACACAAGGAGGAGTCGGTCACTGGAGCTTGTTAGCAGGTCCAGCGTCGTTGCTGGTGGCAAGTCTGCTGCAGCCACCACAGTGGCGATGCCGGGTACACCCAGCTTGGCTGAAGCCCCTGCCTTCGTCCCCTGCCCAAGGCCTTGTGCAGTTCGTGAGGATCCCACAGCACAACTGGATCAATTACGGCGACTTGCCATCCCGCCGCCTGTGCACGCTTTTTGCATTCTGCCAGGAGCGCGGTCTTGCCAGCCCCAGGCGCACCCTGCACTATAAATATGGTGCCTGATTGGTGGCGTATCGCGTTCCGGCATACACGCGCGAATGCAGCCATGATCCGAGTCCGCCCGTGAAAATATTTGGCCGGCCCACGGTCGATTACATCATCAGCAGGACCTAATACTTCAAAATCGACTGTGGTCTCCACGGGATGGGTAGGCTGCCCACTTGGCGCGACGTTATGCACACGTGCCAGAACTTACGCATAGTGCAATCAGATCGAGTCCGTGAGCGTCGCCGGAATAATATTTCATAAGTACATCTAAAGTCCGATCCGGGTTCACACTTTCACAACATACAGACAGGAACGGAAATCCATGCGCTGACCTGTACTATGTGCAAACGACGGGGACGTGAACAAGCCAACGAGAATCCGTCTTGGACAGCCGGCCGGTATGGCCGTGTTTGGACAGGGCGTGGTCTGCGAGGCGGTCATGGCTGCAAGGAATGGTTGGGGGGCGGTCCAAGGGTAATATCTCCTTTTCCGCCCACCCCTCTCAACCAACTGATACAGTCGTGGTCGACGTCCTAGCTCTCCACACGCCTGAAGCACCGGTCCGGACTTTGCCGCCATATCGTGGTGCCGAAAATCGCCTTGGACAAGGCCCATCGCGTCACGATGACGGCGCCTTTAACGACCCCGCAAAAGCGCGCCTTCGAACGGCTCAAGGTCGGGGTTCACTAGCCCGGACCAGCCCTTAACCCCCTCCGCCCGACCGGGCCGCCTCACGGCATTAGGCCGGGCCACGACGGCCCAAAAATCACCCCCGACAAGGCCCATTACCATGCCCCGGGCCCGCAAAAAAAAGGCAACTTCAGATTAGCACCTCTTTCAAGATACAGGGGAGTAATTCGAATAGGCATCACTCCAGATACAATACAACTACTGCAAGTCACGACATTCAAGGATCAGATGCAACCCCTGGGACTTGACTCCCGGTCGATACGGTACACACGATTAGCAGCCCGTGATTGAAAGCACTTGGTGAGAATCTGTGCGATCAATGCGGATATGCTGCCTAAGCACCTCCAGAAATGCGTCCCCGTACTTAGCCAAATAGTACAGTGCAGGGACGATACGCTCCTGCATCGTATTGTCTGGAAACAGCATATTGCGGCAACGTTGAAGTTGCAGCCACACCTGTTCATGTCGGCCTTTCTCGGCTCTTTCCGCACGCCGCTGCAACTTCTGAAGCTCCTTTAACCAGTGCGCTCGTGTAGCTTCCACGCTGCGTCCAAGCGTGAGCTCGATGCACTCAAGCTCCAGCCGCAGGGCGGCTGCACACTCTGCCAACGCATCCGCTGCACCGGTAAAGGCGGCCTCCAAGCTCGAACCTCTTAGTACAATACGGCGCATCAATTGCGAAATATCTGCCTGCAGGTCCTCAACACCAAGCTGGTAGCGCGCCATTGTCTTATCCGCACGCGGCTCTACAATGGTCAAACTGGCTCGTGGAAAAATAACCGGCATCGGCCGCTTAGCCCACTCATAAAGAGCCTTGAACTGCGCGAAGTAGGCGATTTCACCGGGACCAGCTACATATGCCACCGTGGGCAGCAGGAAATCCTGCGTAAGCGGCCGCAAGACCACATTGGGGCTGAGTCGTTCCGGAGGCAGCCCCAGTAGCTCAGCCTGGGAAAGCCGCAGGCCTGAAACCGACAGCCGAAAACCATTACTGTCCGGATTTACGGCCTCCCGACCACAATCGGAAAGCACAAAGAGATTTACGGGTCGCGGATGTACCTGCGCATGGAAACGTTGTGCCACTTTTGCAGTCGACTCACCTAGTCGCTTGTAGATCTCGTCATGCGATCTGATCGCGCGCCGCAAGAAGGGAGCCGCCAATTGCTTCACCTCAGGCCACTCCGGGTCAATTAATACAAGGTCCTGCCCCAGCATGCGCACAAGTGTGCGGGCGAACGCATCAGAAAAACTCTGGTCCTCGACGTAAGCATGGTAGAACGTGTTGAATACATCGGACAGGCCACTTTTGTTGGGCAAAACCTCCCGGAGCTCCCCTACGACCCGGCTTATATCACTGGTGAACGTAAGTGCCCCGACTGAGCCCAAATTGCCCTTAGCCGGCTGCGTGTGCCCCGCATATCGCGCACGAAATACACTGCTAAGACTGGGTACAACAATGCTGCTGACTTCGTCAAAATCATGATCACCCCCTTCCAGCCAGAAAATGGGCACTACCGGACGAGCCAATTCCTCTTCCAAGTGCCGGGCCAGTTTCACGGCAGTGATGGCCTTATAGAGCGTGTACAGCGGTCCACCAAAAATCCCGACTTGCTGCCCCGTTACTACTGCTAAGGCATCGGGGCTGGCAAGCTTCTCCAACGCCGGAGCATCGCCCCATTTTTCATTCTGCGCCTTCAGGATATCAACCAGTTTCTTCCAGCCCTGCGGGCGCGTACCAAGACGCGACGCCACACGGGCAAAACTGTCAGATTCACGCCAATAGCCAGCAAAGAATGGACTCAACCGCTGGTAGTCGGTACAGTAGGTTGCAAACAGTCGACTGACCCGCCGCATTCCGCTGTACGGAATCCAAGTCGATTGGGCAGCCTTCATCGGACGATGAAACGTCTCACGATCCGGCACACGTCAGTTTTGCTCTCGTTTCATTTGCAGCAGTGCGTCGCGTAAGCGGGCCGCCTCCTCATAATTCTCCTCCTCAATGGCCCGCGACAACTGCTGCTCCATCTGCTCTACCGGTGAAAGCCTGGGTCTGGACTCTTTTACCTCGAGCGTGCCCTCGTCTTCCGTCGGGATACCTGCCTCTTCAAGCACTGATGGGGAAACATAAATGTCGACGTTCACGCGAACCGCCACCGCAACGGCATCACTGGGACGTGCATCCATGTACTTCTCCTGCCCGTCATGCAGGTACCGGATCTTCGCGTAAAATGTCCCCTCCTTGAGTGTGTGAATGATGATATCAAGCACGTCTATTTCAACCGCCGACATAAACTGACTCAACAGATCGTGCGTCATGGGCCGCGGCGGCTGGATGTTTTCCAGCTCGAGCGCAATTGCCTGAGCCTCATACGCACCTATTATGATCGGGAGCCGGCGCACGCCATCCACCTCTCGCAGAACTAGTGCGTATGCCCCTCCACTCGACGGACTTGTAGACAGTCCGATGATCTCTACGTGAATAAGCTCCATTTCCTGAAGAATGCCCGTGCAGGCATGTAGCGTTACCGGCTAGTGATAGCGCCCGGAAAGTGTAATTTTCAACGCATGCAAGAACACCCTGTTCTCTGCAGGTGTACCCGCGCTAACGCGCAACCAGCCAGCTAACTCCGGATAACCACTCATATCCCGCACAAGCACACCGGTTGCAGCAAGCCCGTCCATCACCGCTTTGCTGCATGCAGGTGGCTTGAACACTACAAAATTGGCTTGGGTCGGAAGCACCGACATCCCTTCCATTGCGGCCAAGGCCAAACGAAGCCCACGAGTCTCTTCCTTCAGCAAATCGCAACGCGCCTGCAACAATTCAGGGCACTGTAGCAACATCATTGCTGCGCACTCGCTGAGCCGGTCAACCATGAATGGGACACGTGCTTTTAGAATTTCCGCAATGAGGTCCGGATGACCCGCCAGATAACCCAGTCGCAGTCCCGCCAGGCCAAACGCCTTCGAGAATGTTCTCAGCAGAATCAGATTTGGATAGCTGGAAAGCAGTTCGCGCGCGCTCGCCTCGGCCGAAAACTCGACGTACGCCTCGTCAACCAATACGAGGCCTGGCGCTGCGTCCACAACCGTCTGCACTTCCTCCAGCGTCATGGCCATACCAGTGGGATTATTCGGGGTCACCAGTACGACAAGCGCTGGTTGGATGTGGCTGGCGGCACTTGCTATAGCCTCTGTGTCGAAGCTGAAATCAGGACGAGGCGGCACTGATGTCACGGTTCCTTCGTAAAGGTGAATCACTTTTTCGTAAAAGGAAAACATAGGCCGCGGAAGCACTACCCGGCTTTGCGAACTTACGCACGCCATAGCCAAGGCATACATCAATTCATTGGACCCGTTGCCCACAACGATTCCCGCAGAATCCCAGTCAATATATTCCCCGATGGCTTGGCAAAGCCTGTTCGGCTGCTCATTCGGATAGCGGTTAAACGGCATCGCCTGCCAAGCGTCAACAATCTGCTTCTTGCATTCGTCAGGCAGATCGAAGGGGCTCTCGTTTTGGTTTAGTTTGACGGTGATAGCGTCGCCATGGCCACCGACCAGATACGGCCGCTGTATCCGCACCGCCGGTCTGATCTGTGCCAGCGCACGCTCTAGTCTAGTCATGATTGCTCTACGCGCACTTCCACGCTGCGCGCATGCGCTTCCAGAGCTTCGCTGCGTGCAAACACAGCAATATCCCGGGCTGTTCGCAAAAGCCTTTCCTTAGAGTACGCGATTATGCTTTGCCTTCGCACAAAATTGTCCACCCCCAATGCAGAAGCAAAGCGCGCCGTGCCGCCGGTAGGCAATACATGATTCGGGCCGGCATAATAGTCGCCCACAGGCTCAGGCGACCAGGATCCGACGAACACTGCACCGGCATGTCTCACCTTTTCCAGTATGGCCCAAGGATCCTTTACCATGAGTTCCAAATGCTCCGGCGCTATCGCATTTACTGTCTCCAGTGCCTCCTCCAGTGTGTCGGATACTATGCATAAGCCGTTATCGCTCAGGGCTGCCCTCAAAATTCTGGATCGGGGCATCGAGGGAATCAAACGTTCCACGTGTGCGCACACGGCCTCAACCAGCGGGCTGTGGAACGTCACCAAAATGGCGGATGCCCGCTCATCGTGCTCTGCTTGGGCAAGAAGGTCGTGCGCCACCCAGTCCGGGCGGGCTGAATCATCAGCAAGAATGACTATTTCACTTGGACCCGCCAAGCTGTCGATGTCAACCTGCCCGAATACAGCCTTCTTGGCCGCCGTAACGTATGCACTTCCGGGTCCGGCGATCATGTCCACCCTGGGCACAGTAGAAGTTCCAAAGGCCAGCGCCGCAATGGCCTGTGCCCCCCCGATAGCATAAACGTGATCCACACCCAGAAAGTGCGCCGTCCCCATTACCGCGGGATGGGGCAACCCACTTTCCTGTGGCGGGCTTACCAAGTGAAGCTCCCCAACCCCAGCTACCTGGGCCGGAATGGCCGTCATAAGCACACTTGACGGATAGGCGGCCGTACCTCCCGGTGCATACAATCCGACGCGTTCCACTGGCAGAAGCCGTTGCCCTAACCGCACGCCTTCACCGTCGTCAACGTACCACGTATGCTGGAGCTGGTGCTCGTGAAATCGCCGGATATTGGACGCGGCATCTGAAATTATCCGGCGAAGGTCCGCAGAAGAATCTTCCCAAGCACGTGCGAGCACATTTGCAGGCACGCCTATTTGACTTAGTTGGACGCAATCAAAGCGCTCGGTATAGTCCAGTACGGCTTCATCTCCCCCGGCAGCCACACCAGCCACAATGGCCCTCGCTCTGGCCTCGACCTCTGTATCCAATGCCTGGACTCTGCGCGCCCATTGCCGCGCCTCAATTACCGGAATCATCCCTCATAACAGGCGGACTGGGCAATATCAACCTAGTCGCCGCTTTCGGTGCTGTCCGGAAAGGTGATCTGCGGATACCCAATGAAATCATAGTCGGGCAAGCATTCAGCCTTTATATGCTCCACTGCTTCGTGTAAACCGCGCACAAACTTCGCAAAGTCCTCCTTATACAGGAAAATCTTGTGTTTTTCGTAGCGATGTTCGCCAACCCTTTTGCTTTCAGTGACTACCAGGAAAAAATCCTCTCCGGACCGCGTGGTCTTCACATCAAAATAGTACGTGCGGCGTCCTGCAGGAATACGCCGCGAAAAGATTTCATCGCGGTACCTCGGCCCGGTTTCGGTTCGCACGGTCCCCGACGATGCGTTGGAGGCCGCTGTAGTATCGCGGGAATGAAGCTTGGTATCGTAACTCATACGTAGGGCAAAGTTTTTTGCTTAGGGAAATTCCGAAGCACAACGGCAAAGTGCAACTATAGAGCCTGCGAAGTCGCTGTATTGACCATAATTTTGATGAGACGCCCCAAAGTGGACTGCGCTTTGGCGCCCCTAAGCAGAACGTCCTGGTGCGTTAGCTTCGCTGACCCGCGCCCAGCTGCCGCATTCGTAATCAGCGACACAGCGATAACGCGCATGCCAAGAGCCCGGGCCTGGAGTATTTCCGGTACGGTACTCATTCCCACGGCGTCTCCTCCCATTCGCTCGAAGCAGTTTATCTGCGCCGGCGTCTCGTAACTGGGGCCCGAAGTCCAGACGTACACGCCGGAGGCAAGCATCAATCCGGCCTTCCGCGCTGCCTCACGCACTCGGTTCAGCCAGGCCTGATCGTAGTATGGGGGGCACGCACCGTACAGCGAAACGGATTCCGCCCGAATATGGTCGGTTAGAAGCATGAAGCGACCCGGGACAAGATCCTTGCGAATGCCGCCGGCTGCATTGGTAACGATCAAGCGACGTGCACCCAGTGCATAGACGAGGCGTATAGGGAATACGACCTCACGAATTGTATAGCCTTCGTACAGGTGAACACGGCCCTGCAAGGCGATAACGCGGCACCCGTCAATCAAGCCCATAGTCAGCCGGCCGGGATGCCCGGCTGCCGTAGGCACCGGAAAACCGGCAATAGTATGCGTCTCCCAGGTTGTTGCATCTTGCAGCAGGTCGACCGCCCCCTGCATTCCGCTGCCCAAAACCATGGCCACCTCCGGAATCTCATGAATGCGCTTCCTTACCGACAGCACCACGTGCGAAAGGGATGGCTCGTCAATCATGACGCCATCAGGAATCCAAGGACTCGAGTTCGCGGATGACCCGGTGGGCAATATCGGACGAATATCCGCGACGCACTAGGAATTCCCGCATTTTTCTGCGCCTTTTTGCGGCTGGGCCCGACAGCCGTGGCCACCGCTTCTCGGCCAATGCCCGTGCGGTATGGATGAGCGCATCCGGGGCGGAGCATTCCGTTAGTGCTTCCTCAATCCAGCGTTGTGGTACGCCATGACGAAGAAGTTCATGCCGTAGTCGAATCGGCCCGAAGCCCTTGTGCCGGACCCGGTTCGAGACATAATCACGGGCAAACGTGCGATCATCCAGATAGCCCATATCCCTAATCGACGAAATCACGCGATCCACAACACTCGCATCTGCCCCACTGCGCTGCAGCCGCATACGAACGTCATGCTCCGAACGTGGCGCATGACGGATATAGCGTAACGCGATCTCCTGACTTCTTCGTTCGCTTTCGACGGCCCTCAAGCAGTCCAGCTTTCCGGCCGAAATTTCCTGCCCCTCCTCAAGGCCATATTGAACGGCCAAATCCGCATCGATCCCAAGCGCAAACTCACCGTCGATAAAAACGCTAAAACGTGATGCGTTTTTCTTCTGCAACTCTAGTAGTGTGACCCGTCCCAAGTATATACCCGCTCTGAATGAAGTTATGTACAAAGGATGGCGATCTGAACGGCAAAGTGCAATGCGGCGGGGTATTGCGGTTATTGCACCGTAATGCTTAATGAGTCCATCGCCAGACCTGTAAAGATGCCCAGGCCCCCGGTGACATTGGAAGGTGGTTCACGTTCGCTCGGATTAGTGCGCCCCGATACATAAAGTGCGTAGGCCCGGGAGCTGCGAATTACGCTTACCCGCAGCGTATGCACCGGTATCGGGTCACTTTGGGTAGCCACCGGTACGGCATACACACCCGACCATGCACGATTGCCTGGTACCAAGGCATTCACTTGCCGCTCGCGTTGCAGTTGCTCAGGCCTCAAGAAATAATCGTCGAGACGTCCGCCGGCACGGAGCTGGGGTAAAAGCTGTGTACGCACCCACCAAGCACTGTCCGGTCCGACTTCTGCGAAAGCTACACTCCAGTGCAGGGTAGCTTCAACCAGGTAGACTAAACCTTCGCGTGCACCGGTACGCAACGAGTCGAACCCGAGAGAATCTACCAGTATTGGATCAATGAAGAGTGAATCCACAATCAGACCGGCAACAGGTGTTTGAGAGCGGGCTACCGACACGCTGTCCAGCCCCAGTGTCGGCGGAATACGACTCTCGGCCAAAATGCTTTGCCCGTTCCATGCAATGTGCAGGCCAATCGGTGTGCCGGCTTTGGCTTTAGCTTGCTGAGCGGGCATATACAAGCCTGGCGCCTCCATTACGTACGGTATTTCGGCGCTGCCCAGTTTCAGCAAGAGTTCAGCACCGGTTGCCGCTGTACTCTCGTCAAGGTAGTAGGGCACACTCAACGGCTGCGTGCGGCGCAACTGTATAACCGGAAGCGGGGCTTCTGTTGTAACGAACGCTTCCACTACGAGCCAGCTGGTGTACTCTGGCTGAACCGAATCACAACCAAGAAGAAACAGCAGGAATATCAGAATTCGTCGAAAACCCATCCGCTAGTAGGTGGCCACGATTTCGAAAAGAGGTATAGCCGGGAGACCGCGTCTGGATTGAACCATAACCGACTCCACACCACTTGGATCGTAGAAACGATCAACCACGTTTCGCCTAAGCGTCAGATTGTACAACTGCCCCTGCACCCGAATCTGTGTTTGACCCACCGCAAACCTATAGGCGACCAGCCCGCCGAATCGCAGATACGGCGGAAGACGTCCATTATTGATGTTCGGGAAATACAAAAAGCGCGTCGGCTCTTCATCAAGTGGATCGCCAACGGCGTAGCGGGCAACGGGGATCGTGATCGGGTAGCCACTGCGCCAAAAGCCACTGAGCCCGAATGTCCAGCGCAGCGTCTCCCGCTGCACAGCTAACCGCAACCGTTGCGGTGCGTCAAACCGGGTGGGACGGAATCGGGGCTCGTCGAGCTCAGGGGCCCGGCTCCGGGATCGCCCCGCGGCATAACTGATCCATGCAGCATGCAGCCCGCGCTCCCACCGCACATTGGCTTCCAAGCCATAGGCCAGCGCACGACCGCTGGTATACTGGCCCAGCAGTGCCCCCAAGCCGATGCCCGGTCCTTCCAGTCCGTCTTTGGTCTGATACTCATCTCTTGGCAAGAGCAGCCCGCGTGTTACATGCACATACGTGTCCAGACTCAGGTTGAGTGAAGGCTGCGGGCTGTGCACGGCACCGACAGATGCATGAAGGCTGGAGGAAGGATCAACTGACCGGCTCGCCGGCACCCAACGATACGACACCAAGTCGTACAAGTACGAATAACGATCACGGATTCGGTGCATGTATTGGACGTTTACACCGAATGCACCTCGCAGCACCACGTCATCGAGCGCGTACCGCAAGCCCAATCGCGGACTCAACCGCATGCCGGTTCCCCGCTGGAGCATGCTGAAACGGAGACCGGGCTGCGCTTTCAGACGACGGGTTGGTTGCCACGTATCCTGAACATACGCGACGAACTCGAGTGCGTTTAGGCGGCTTTCTTCTTGACTCCGATCAGAGGAGGTCTGGGTGCGCAGGATGAGCGCTTCCAGGTCGCTGAAAAAATCACGCTGAACAAGTCGGATGCCCATCCGCATCTGATGTGTAAGGAACAGATAATAGTCCACATCCACCTTGAGGCCTAAATCTTGAATGCTGACGCGGTACTGTGACGATACCGAAGACGTGGCCACCGGGCGAATATAGAAGCGCTCCCGGGCACTGTAGCCAGACATATAGCCAGTTGCGGTCACAAACAGACGATCTCGATACTGATACTGGTAGCGGGCACTGAGCAGCCGGTTGCTCCAGCGAGTATCCACCTCAAAGAACAGGCTGGACGGGCGCAGCCAACTGCTCACATCCAGCGATGTCCGGAACCGGAGGGCCAAATCGAAAGGCAGTCGGATGTCAAACACATCCCTGCCTCCGTAGGCACTTAAGGAAAGGCGGTGCCGCGCAGACGGCCGCCAAGTAATTTTGCCATTTAAATCATAGAGGTACAGGCCTGTGCGCATAGTGTCGCGCACGGCTCCATTACTGACCGGATGCACGGTGCCCAGGATCTGATCAATGAAGGACCTCCGACCGGAAACCATTGCGGACAGGTTGCGAGCCAATGGTGTTTCGAATACGAACCGCCCACTGAGAAAACCAACAGCCGCCAGCGCCCGCAATTTTTCCTGGCTGCCATCCTTAAGCTCCACATCCAATACCGCGGACAGACGACCACCGTGCTCTGCCGGAAACGTGCCTTGGTATAGATTGATGTTTTTAAACGCCTCCGTTTGAAATACAGACAGCAGATTGAAGGCATGCCAGGCGTGGTAGATCGGCGCTCCGTCAATCAGATACAGGTTCTGGTCCGGCTGCCCTCCCCGCACGATCAGACCGCCCTCTCCTGCCCCGACTTTCTGAATGCTGGGTAGCCACCGGAGCGCCTGTAAGAGATCCGCCTCACCCGGCAGACCCGGCAGACCCTGAATCTCATTGACTGGCACTTGCAGAGCTCCGGGGTCAACAGGCGCGGCCTCCTGTCGCTCGGATTGTACAATAACTTCGCCGGCCTCAACCGAAGCCGGATGCAAACTAATGGCGTGGAGGTCACCGTTGGCTGCAATTACGGTATCGGCCACTCCATATCCCAAAAACGACACTCGCAACCGGAAAGACTCTGTGGGCAATGAGGGCAATGCAAAATAGCCTGCTTCGTTCGTAACCGTACCGACTGCAAATTGCGACAGAAAGATATGGGCATCCGGAAGCACTTCTCCGCTTACGGCATCCGTCACGATGCCCCTCAGTAGGCCGCGCATTGCACTGGACGCCGTCCCTTGGTCGGAACCGGCCACGCGAGACAAAACGTACTGCCGCCGCCGGATGCGTCGTGCGACGAGATCCTGTCCAGCCAGTATACATGCAAGTGCTGCGTCCACCTCTGTACCGGTGTACATACACGTCACTCGACGCGCACTTACTTGCCTGTCGGAATAAACGACATCTATCCGATGCGCTGCAGCAAACCCGTTGAGCACCTCGCCTAGCGGGGCATCATTCGCATCCACGCGCACCGAATCGACCTGAGCCGCGGCAGTGCACGCCACAAGTGTGAGAGCCACATTCAGGGCAAGCCACCTTGAGACCATCTCCACACGCAACGGCCCAATATCCAACTGAACAATGCACCGCATATTGAGGGCTACCTAAGGAAAACCTGATTTATGAGGCAAGCTTCGCATCTTCAACATAACCCTTATACCACTCCCTATGAAGTCATGTACCAAGTTTCATTGGAAGACCCCAGCCACTATTGTGTCCCGGATATAGTCAGATATAGTCTTTGAAGATCCAAAGATTATGTATGGCTATTTCTGAGACGAGACACTCGGCCATCCTTTACCAAAATGCTTCCACCCATTTCGTTGTCTCCATGAACCGTCTGGCCGCTACCAACTGGAACGACCGTTATTGAACGGGATTCGCACCCACCAAGAAGAAGTACCTTTCCACGGCGCACGGAAACCTGGCTAAGCAGGCCCTATTGCAAATAAGGGTTAAATGCGCGTTCGTGGCCAACGGTGGTTGCGGGGCCGTGCCCGGAATAGATCAGTGTATTGTCGGGCATCGTGAGCAACTTTTGGAAAATGGTGGACATGATGACGGGCAGGCTGCCGCCAGGTAGGTCCACACGTCCAATGGAGTGCTGAAAGAGCACGTCCCCGACCAAAACAAACGCATTTGCCCCATCCGCGAACGAGATAGAGCCATCGGCATGGCCTGGAGTTTCCAGAACCGACCAAGTGCTCGTCCCGAACCGCACTTCATCGCCTTCCTGCAGCCAGATGCCTGGCATGAACGGCCGCACACGTGGGGCACCGAATACGCCAGTCTGCAAAGCTGCGTTTTTCAACCAGGGCAGGCTGCCCTTATGTGCCGACCAAGTCAGGTTGAAGCGTTCGGATAGCGATGCACATCCAAAGATGTGGTCGAAATGCGCGTGTGTAAGGAGTAAGTGTCGCACGGTCAGGTTGCGCTCCCGGATATACTCCACGAGCAACTCCTCTTCCGCTTCATCCATACAACTTGCATCCACAATGACGGCTTCGCCGCTACTGTGACACACGTAGCAATTGGTTTGATACGGGTTGAAGGTAAAAGTCTTTACGGTGGTCATAAAAGTTGAAAGTCAGGATGCAGGGCCCACAATGATAACGGCCTCGCCTCGCACGCTTGCCTGACTGGCATAATGTGTTGCCAGTTCTTCAAGTGTACCGCCCCGCATTTCCTCAAATTTCTTTGTAAGCTCCCGGGCCACTGCGGCAGGGCGCCCTCCACCAAGTGTCTGTGCAAGATCCGCAAGTGTACGTGCCAATCGATGCGGCCCTTCATAAAAGACGAGCGTGCGCGTCTCAGCTGACAGCTGCACCAGCCGCTTTCGGCGCCCTTTGCGTGCCGGAAGAAACCCCTCAAACACGAAACGATCACACGGCAGCCCACTGGCTGTGAGTGCGGGGATGAGTGCCGTTGGCCCTGGTAGGGCCTCCACTGGTATACCATCCGCGTGGCACTGCCGAACCAGGAAAAACCCGGGATCGCTCAGTCCTGGAGCGCCCGCATCTGTAATGAGCGCGACACGCTCGCCAGCGTGCATTCGATCTATGAGCTGCGCGGTTCGCGTGCGCTCGTTGTAGTTGTGATAGCTTATCGTTGGCTTCTTAATACCGTAATGTGTGAGCAGAACGCGTGAGTGGCGGGTATCCTCGCAGGCAATAAGGTCTACGCTCCTAAGCACCTCCAAGGCACGAAGGGTAATGTCTGCTAGGTTGCCGATGGGCGTGGGGACAAGATACAACATGGGCCTACCGGCGCCGACGAGCCCACAGTGGCGGCGTGGCGCGCAAATCCAGCGCCAAATAGATAAAGAGGCCGATTCCGAATAGACCCATCAAAATGTTGGCCGTCCACATCCCGACCCACGGGCTTAGCAAATCACGATCGGCAAGCTTTTCGCCTTGCACAAGCGTTATCCAGTAGAACATAAACGCTGCCAGTGCAACGCCGCCAGCCGTTCCCAAGCCACCACGCCGGATGCTAAGCCCCAGCGGCGCACCGATCAACACGAAAATGATACAGGCCACGGCAATCGAATACTTCTTGTGGATTTCGACTTGGTAACGACTCATGAGAGTATGTTCACGCTCGATTTCCCGCTGAAGCCTGGTTACATCGCTACGGGCCATACGTGCATGATCCTGTGCCCAATCATATATGCGCCCCAACTGCGTGCGATTGAGTCCCCTAACGGCCATTCGTGCAGACCTGGCCGGCTCTCCTGAGGCCGTATTCCACCGGAGCCGTGCGTTTGCCCCTTCAAGCGTCTGAAGGGGGCGTGGTCCATCCAGGCTCGAAGTAAGCGACGGCGCAGAAGCGCGCAAGTCCAGACGCTTTTGAGAAATACCTGCCTTCAGAGAATCCACGAAACGGATCATCGCGCGCGTTGGTGTGGAGCGATCCGATCGGAAGCCGTCCGCCGGGCTGCGCCGCTCAAAGTCAAACTCGGACAAGTCCAGCCGCAGATGGAAGCGACCAAAGGCCATCCTCTCGTAACGTTCGCTGTCCTGGCCCAATCCGCTGTTTTTCAAACGGTGGATTTCACCGTCCCACATAAGCAGGCTCACCGTGCTTCCAAAGGGGACCAGCAGGCCACTGTCTGCCCGGATTGTGGTGCCGCTTTGGCCGGCCTCTGTGTAATCATAAATGAGTATATCTTTCAGGTCGTTGCCCCTGCGCTCTCGAATTAGAATGCTGTAGTCGCTAAGCCCCTCGTAAAAGATTCCAGGCTGCAACTCGAACCCCGGACGCTTGCTTCGAATGTCCACCCAGATATTGCGTGCTCTGAAGTTGGATTCGGGAAGTACCACATTGTTGAAATAAACCATGCCGCTGGTTAGAACTGCCCCCGCCACCAAGACTGGCCAGATCAGTTGCCACAGGGAGATGCCGCAGTTCTTGATAACTACCCACGTGCGAGATTGTGCAAGCGTCCCAAACGCCATCAGAGCAGCCAAAAGCACAGACATAGGGACAGCCAAAACTACCATGTAGGCCAGATTGTACACGACAAGCTCCAAGACCAAGCCCAACGGCAGGTCACGCCCGGCCAAATCGGGCAGGAACTTGATCAGAAACTGCATCAGCAACAGAAAGAGGAGCGTTGCGAGCCACCCCAAAAATGGCCCGGGCAAAAGGCGCAGTATCAGAAGGTGGACAAGTCTCATGGCACGCGTGAAAGCAACCCGGCATTCCTGCAAGAGTTACACCCTTATTATTACAACTTTCTGCTTGAAGCCCACCACTTGCTTATGAGCTGGATACGCATCAACCGAATCATCTCCATAGGCGTGTTTGGCTATGCGCTGATTCTGTATGTACTCACTGTCGCTCCGACGGCAAGTTTTTGGGACGCTGGTGAATTCATTGCCATTGCTCACGGGCTTCAGGTATCACATCCGCCCGGCGCTCCATTCTACATGCTGGTGGGGCGGCTGTTTTCCATGTTTGTGCCGCAGGGGCTCATTTCGCTGTCGGTGAACATGGTTTCGGTGCTTAGCAGCGCATTTACAGTGCTGCTAACCTACTGGATCATCGTGCGGCTGGTACGTGAGTTTCTTCAGGATTCGCCCCGCGAACGCATTTTGGCCACGTGGGGTGGCATTGTAGGGGCCTGCACATTTACTGTGACAGACTCGTTCTGGTTTAATGCAGTGGAGGCGGAAGTATACGCGATGTCCATGCTGTTCACAGCGCTGGTTATATGGCTCATCATGCGCTGGAGCGGGCGGGCGCGACAGGAACTCGCACAGACACACGATCGCTTCGGACTGGGTGCCAACCGCTATCTGGTACTCGTGGCCTACCTGTTCGGGCTGGCGATCGGCGTGCATCTGCTCAGCCTGTTGTCGCTCTTCTTCATTGCGCTCATTTTCTTTTTCACCGAGTATGACCGCCCAGAGTGGTCCAAACCCGGTCAGGCAGATTGGAAATCACCCAGGCGATGGGGTGGAATCATACTTGCGTTGCTCATCGCGGCAATGGCCTTTGGCGTCGTTTATCCCGGTATTGTCCAGAAGCTGCCAGACTGGGCGGGTAGAACTGGCACGCCGCTAATGACACTGTTTGTCGTTGTGCTCCTCAGCATCCTCTTGGTCTGGGTGACGCAGGTGCGCGGCATGCAAGTACCGAATCTGGCAGCACTCAGCCTGCTCATGGTTCTCATGGGCTATTCGAGTTACGCGGTAATTTTTATCCGCAGCGCGGCAGATCCGCCCATTGACGAGAATGATCCCGAGACGCCGGCGGCAATCGTTTCGTACCTGAAACGGGAACAGTACGGCGATACGCCACTTCTTAAGGGGGCCAACTTCAATGATCGCACCAAGCAGTACGATGACAATAACATAAAAAACTTTCCCCGGCGTCATTCCCCGTCCCCTCAACATGTGCGGTACTACGCCCGGTATGACTCCGACTGGGAATTCTTTTGGAAGTACCAGGTCGGCCACATGTACGTACGCTACTTCCTTTGGAATTTCTCTGGCCGCGAAAGCGATATCCAAGACGCACGGGCTATTACGGGCTTGTCATTTATGGAAGGGCCATACGAAACCCTGTTGCAGACGCCCAGTGAGCGAGCCAGTCGCAACAAATATTTTGCGTTGCCGCTCCTGTTAGGGCTCTTCGGCATGATGTACCACTTCGGCCGCGACTGGCGAAGGGCCTTCAGCGTGCTGGTGCTTTTTCTGGTCACGGGCCTCGGCATCATCATCTACCTCAATCAGACACCCATGCAGCCACGTGAGAGGGACTATTCGTATGTGGCCAGCTTTTTTGCCTTCAGTCTTTGGATAGGGATAGGCACTACGGGCCTTTTGCAGCTGGTTAGCGACGCATTGCACCGAGCCGGGACCAAAATCAAGTCAGGGGGTCTTTGGCTTTTGGGGGGCGTAGTGTTTGCCTGTGTGCCGGGCTGGATGGCCCTCGAGAATTATAATGATCACGATCGCTCCGGGCGTTACATCGCACCGGAATATGCACACAACATGCTCATGAGCCTGGCACCGGACGCTATAGTCTTCACCAACGGGGACAATGACACGTTCCCGCTCTGGTACGCTCAGGAAGTGGAGGGCATTAGGCGTGATGTACGTGTGGCCAATTTGTCGCTGCTCAACACGCCCTGGTACGTACGACAACTTAAGAACCAATATTCCCGCGAGTCCCCCCCACTACCAATCAGTCTGTCCGAAGCGGATATCCAAGGCCTTGAGCCTCGCTTATGGCGGCCGCAGACCATTGCGCTGCCGGTGGACAAGGCCAGCATCATGCAGGACTCTGAGGTCTTTGCAGGCCAAAGTGATATCGCTGCTTTTGACAGTATCATGCAGTGGGAGTTGATCGGCCGCCCCTACACCA
Organism: Rhodothermales bacterium; assembly: GCA_012271205.1. Taxonomy (GTDB): domain Bacteria; phylum Bacteroidota; class Rhodothermia; order Rhodothermales; family Bin80; genus JAAXGT01. The sequence continues at coordinate 19,385 of JAAXGT010000180.1, read as the reverse complement.
CCCACCCCGAAACCGGCGAAGAAATCAGCATCCTATACGGAGCCGACCTGGCAGCGCTGGATATCCTGCAGACCAACGCCGTGCAGGGGTGGAAACGACCGATCTATTTTGCGGTGACGGTGGCACCGGACGGACGCCTTGATCTCCAGAATTTCTTCCAATTGGAAGGGCAAGCCAATCGCGTAGTCCCGAAACGGCACAACCAAACGCTTGGGCGCGTCGATCCCCAAGTGTCTCCCGAGCGACTCAAGGCCTTTAAGTTCACCAACTTGAACAATCCTAAAGTCTACTATGACGCCAACATCCGGAATATGGTGGACAATTATCGCAACGTGTTTGGCCAGACCGCCATTGCGCTTATCCAGAACGGAGAGCGTGAAAAAGGACTGGCACTCATGGATTCGATCATGGAAGAGATTCCATTCAGCACGTTCCCGGGTGACGTGAGTTCATTCATGTTCACCTCCCAAGCTTACCAGATTGCCGGAGAAGCGGATCGGGTCGTAGAGATTCTGAAGGAGGCGGAGCCGCTCGTATTGCATCGGTTGGCCCGTGCCAGCTCCCAGAGAGAAATGGATTATCTCATGGAGTTTGCACACCGTATACTCCAGAGCTATCTGCAGTCGCGCGACTTTGAAGCAGCGGCCGCCTTTGATAACCAGCGGCGCGCAATTCTGGACGATCCCAGCTACATAAGCCCGGAGGAGTTTCGCCAAATGATTGAAGGCATTCCGCTCTCCGACTCTCCGGATCCGGACACAGGAAATGCAGCCAATGAAAATGGCGAAATCATGGATACAGTTGCATATGATACAACTGATTCCGGGCCGCCTCTTCAGTAGTAGCGCGTTGCTTTCCCGGACATTAATTTTGCCTTCGTGCAAACCTCCCCATGAGTTTCAAATTTCAGGATAGCGACTTTCAGCGCATCGCCGAGGTCTTGGGTGTGACACCGGAGTATATGGACCGCACGGTGCGATATAAGCTTTTCGACTCGGAAAGCCAGCGAAAACTGATTTTGGAAATCGTGTCCAAACTCCAGTTCCCGAAGCAAATCGAGCGGGCCATCCCCGATCAATTGGTGACCGTCATGACGTCAAATGCGGTACTGCAACTGCAGGGATGTACGGGCTTTATCGAAAGTATGGAACTGGGCGAAGTAATCTTTTTTGCGCGACGTGGCGGTATCACTAATGGACTTGTTGTAGAACGGCTGGCTGGCTGCTCGCTTTACGCCAATTTTGACGACCGCCTCCTGTCCTGTAACTTTGAAGAGTTGTCACCGGAACTTATCATGAGCACGGTCGCGCTCTCCATGACCGAAACGATCTTCAGTGATATTTCCTGAGGACGCGTGCAAGGCGGAGCCCCGCATCACCATTGATCAGGCCCATTCGCGGCTAAGTGTGGACGAGACTCTGCTCAGGCGTGTGGTTGAATACGTACTTGAAGGCGAACGCCGTAATCCAGACCTGCTCGGCATCGTGCTGATTGAGCGTGCCGCCATGCAGGCACTCAATAAGCGGTGGCGAGACAGCGACTACGACACTGATGTCTTGAGCTTTCCGCTAGGCCCGGAAAAGGCCATAGGAGGTGAGATCTTTGTCAATCTGGACTTCGCGTACGACCATTGCACCGAATTCGGAGCCACGTTCATCCAAGAGGTCTGCCGCTACGTAGCGCACGGGGTGCTTCACCTGATCGGCTATGACGATGCTACCGATGCCGGTCGGCACCAAATGCAGCGACTGGAAGATCGCTATCTGGCCGGAGCAGGAATCATAAAAGCCGCTGCAGCCGCTCCATAACCTGCCGAACGGCCTTTGAGCGCTGCATAACGTAAAAGTGAATGCAGGATGTGCCGTAGTTGAGCAGCGCTTCGCACTGTTTGACGCACCAGCGTACACCGATTTCTTCTACGTGCTCCGGGGAGGCGTCGATAACTTCTTCCGCCAGTGCCTCGGGGATTTCCACGTAGAATCGCTTGGGCAAGAGCTGCAGCTGCCGCTTGGAAGTAAGCACTTTGATGCCGGGAATAATGGGGGCAGAAATGCCAGCCGCCCGACACTGCGAAACGAATCGCCTGAAGTGGCCCGGACCGAAGAACATTTGTGTAGTCACATAATGAGCACCGGCCGCCAGCTTGCGCTTCAGAAAATCAATGTCCCACGCCATATTAGGCGCTTGGAAATGTTTTTCCGGGTACCCGGCGACCCCGATACAGAAATTCGTTGGCACGGCATCCACTAAGTCCTCCAAGTACGTTCCCTGGTTCATGGAGTGGATCTGCGCAACCAGATCCAGTGCACTCTCGTTAACACTGGCACCGGGAGGCGGCTTCTTCTGGACACCGGTATCATCGCCGTGCAACGCCATCACATTTTGGATACCCAGATAGTCCAGTTCAATGAGCGCATCTTCTGTTTCACTCCTTGTAAAACCGTGACAAAGCAGATGTGGTACGGTCTCTACTCCAAAACGACTCTTGATTGCTGCACAAATGCCAATGGTGCCGGGGCGCTTTCGCTTGATGCGCCTCCTGAGGGTACCATCCGGCAGCTCCTCATATACCACTTGCGCGGAGTGACTCGTCACGTCGATAAACGGCGGATTGAACGGCATAAGGGCTTCAACTGCCGACATAAGTTTGGCTGCTGAGCTGCCGCGCAACGGCGGAATGATTTCAAATGAGAAGAGCGGTGCCGTGGCGCGGTCCAATAGCTCTGTGACATGCATGATAAATGAGAGCGGCTGTTCGCCCGACACCCGGTTTTCGAAGCCCCTTAGCGGTATCGGAATTGTTCGAGCACCTTTGGATCTTTGCTGCGCCGCAGGATTTGTCCCGAGTGCACATTACGGAATACAATTTCGCGCGGGCGTGGTGTGACGTCCAGAAGAAACAGTGCCCAGCCCCAGAAACTGTACCGCGCCTGGGAGACAATGAGAGGATTGGACTTGATGGCGTCGATGGATTCCTGAGAAGTCAGCGCTTCCGGAACGGCCAGAATTTCCACCGGATTGACGAAGGTCTGTTCTTCCGGCAATTCGGTTGCAATAATTTCAGCTGCCTTGGCGGTTCTCATTCGGCGCGTCGGAGTGGGGCCACTCTGACGCTGGAAGAGGTAATAATCGCTGGACCAGGTACCGGACCCGTACAAAAAGATGAGCACCAGTAAAAAGAGCGTCAGTGCCGCGATTTCGAATCCCTGTGTACCTGCCGTCAGACCGCCATGCATCTCTTCCACAAAAACTGCCCCAACAAGAATCGGAATCTGAATAAGTGCGCCCACGCGTGTAAGCAGACCTGCAAGAAGCATGAAGCCGCCCAGAAAATGTGACAAAGCGACGTAGTGCAACAACACGCTTGATCGGAGCATAGCTGCTGATTCGCCGCCGATCAACTCCATGAAATTGTTGGCATCGGCAATAAAGAGCATGCCGCGAATGAGCAAGCCCACACCCAGATACATGCGCAACAGATCAAAGGCGGGCGCACGGAATTGATACAGCTTGTCCAGCAGCTGCTGCAACTCATTTCGCGGGCGCTTCAGTGCGTGGTCCACACTCCAAGTCCCCGAGCCACATACTCCCACCAGGAGCAACAAAAAAAGGACAAGGGATGAAAGCTCGAATGACTGGCTCGCAGAGAACAGGCTGCCCAGACTCAAAAAGACAGCCCCAAACAATATGGGTATCTGTGTAAATGCTGCGATGCGGGTCCAGAATCCCGCGGCAATGCACAGGCCCCCGATCAGGTGCAGAATGGCCACACCTACATGCGCCGCGTGTGCCGTCAGCCAGACTGGACTCCCATCCGGTAGCAGCGAAACAAAAGTAGTGGCATCGAAAGCGAAAAGCACCCCACGCGCGAAGAGACCAACGCCGACGTAAATGCGAATCAGATCAAAAGCAACTTCACGGTATCGGTCCAGCCACGCAATGAATTTTTGCAGCATACGACGTCAAAATAAGTAGTGGGCGCATTATACATACTTCAGTTGCGCCGAAGCAACAAATCTTCTTCCCACGGGACCGGCAGGCCGCAACTCTGGCCGTAGGTGTACGTGCAGTATGGGGATTCTTCGTGAAATGCGTGTGCCATAACGTTGACGCTACGTGCTACGGCGCGGCGGCGCACAAGCGGCTGCGGGCACTGGGCAGGATGGCCCTGTTCTTTTTGCCATAGCACCCTGACGGCCAAAAGCAGCAACAGGGCCGCAATAACCAAGGCGCATATACCAACGACGGCGTAGATCACTCTCGGAACGGTCAGACTGTGCTAAATACCTGTTAACCCCGATAGGGCCAGCGGTTCCACAGGTGAAACCGCTTGACTATTTCAATTCCTTTGGTTTCTTTTTGCGCGCCTTCACTGCAAAGCCCCTGCAGACATTCTCAGAACGCTCATGATTCGTCGCGTGAAGCTCTTGCGCGCCCTTTTGACAGGGCTCATCATTCTTGTGGCTTGTGCACTTGGCGGAGAGCTGGCATGGGGAGCACCACAGGAGGCCAGCCAGGATTATCGTGCCCTTCCGTTTATGAGCAGTCGCGTGCTTATGTGGGCTGTAGCGGAACTCCACCTCATGTTCGCGGCCTTCGTGCTGGCCGTGCCCATATTTGCACTGGTCCTAGAGTACATCGGCTACAAGACGGGAGACAAGCGGTTCGACCAGCTGGCGTACGATTTCACAAAGTTGCTGTCGGTTTCGTTTTCGTTTACGGCGACGTTGGGCGCTCTCCTGACGTTTGGACTACTCGTTTTTTATCCGACGCTTGCACAATACCTGGTCAAAATTTTCAGTTGGACCTTTTTGCCCTACGTCCTGCTCTTTTTCCTTGAGGCCATTTTCCTGTACAGCTACTATTACGGATGGGGCAAATTTTCACCTCGAGTGCACCTTTTTCTCGGTCTGATGCTCAACATTGTGGGCACTGCCATCATGTTTATCGCCAATGCCTGGCTCACGTTTATGAATACGCCAAGCGGCATTGATGAGCTAGGCAACCTGACAAACATTTGGGAAGCGATCAACAATTACATCTGGATGCCCATCAACATCCACCGTTTGATTGCCAACGTAGCCTTTGGCGGAGCCATTGGAGCAGCATACGGCGCATACAAATTTCTCGGGGCGCGCACATCCGAGGAAAGGGCACACTACGACTGGATGGGCTATGTGGGGATATTTGTGGCAATTTGCGCGCTACTTCCCCTCCCTTTTGCGGGCTACTGGCTGGGCGTTGAGATTTATGCGTACGACCAGAGCCTTGGGATTACGCTGATGGGGGGCACCTTTTCGTGGCTCTTCATTGTGCAGGCTGTACTTATCGGGAATCTGTTTTTGGCCGCCAATTATTACTTGTGGCTTAGTATGGCGCGAATTCCGGGAGCGGAGCGGTTCCGCCGATTCATCAAGTATCTGTTGATGGTCATTACCGTGTGCTTCATCGTGTGGGCCACGCCGCATTCGCTCGTAGCCACGGTGGAAGAAGCCCGCGCCATGGGTGGCTCCCACCATCCGATCCTGAACGTTTTGGGTGTGATGAGCGCCAAGAATACCGCGGTGAACCTGCTCATTCTGACCACGTACGTAAGCTTTTTGCTGTACCGGAGAGCCAATAAAGAAGCAACGGTGTCCTGGGCCCGGACCGGCAATTGGGTGCAATTCGGGATCTTTGCAGCGGTAGTGATCTACGTTGTCTTCCTGGGTGTCTACGGCTACTTTGTAGATGCTCAAACGCGCATCGGTCTTTCGCGCCCGCAGGTGCTCTCGGTGCTCTTTGCGATGATTTCGGTAACGGTCATTGACATCTTGCTATTGAAGAATGCCAAATCACGGGGCGAAATCGTCTGGGGCAAGATCCCCAACCGCGCGCAATACGCGTTATTCTTTTTGGCCATTACGTTCACATGGCTCATGGGGCTTATGGGCTACGTGCGTGCCGGCATGCGTCAGCACTGGCATGTATACGGCGTCATGCGAGATACGTCCGTTGACGCGTTTACGCCCACATTAGGCTATGCAGGCATGGTGGTGAGTGTCATTGTGATCATCTTCTTCCTGCTGATAGCTGTCGTCTTCTTCTTGTCCGGACTGTCCGGGCAAAAGAATTGGGTGCCAAAAGGGAAGAAGCAGTGGTTCAAACGAACTGCACCATCGGGGACAGACACCGGTTAATCAGATACCAACTTTAGCGAAGGCCACATCGTGAAACACGCCTTGCAAATATTCGGCTTCACTATTCTCGTGAGTGCCTTTTACTGGTACGTCAGTCTGTGGGTACCCCAGAAACGCACGGAGCCACCTGAGGACATTGCCATCAGCAGTGACCTGTCCACCGCGGAAATGGTCCCGATTGGCGAAGAACTCGTAGCCGGAAAGGGGATTTGTCTAACCTGCCACACCATGGGTGAAAGTGGCAGCGGACTGCGCTTTCCGGACTTGGGCAACATAGGCGCCATTGCGGGCTCGCGCGTTGAGGGTCAGAATGACATAGAGTATCTGGCGGAGTCGATGTACGATCCAAATGCGTATGTGGTGGAGGGCTTTGTGGCCGGCATGCCCAATGTCGCACGACCGCCGGTAGCGTTGTCCGATGAAGAAATTCTGACGGTGATAGCCTATCTCCAGTCGCTGGGCGGAACACCTACGGTGACCATGGACACCGAACTGGAGTGGCAAGGGCAAGCCCCGGCGGCGGAAGCGGTGCCAGCCGCTGCAGCTGTTGGTGGCGATCGCGATGCCGAGACGCTCTTTACAGCATATCTCTGCAACACATGCCATTCGCTGGATGGAGCGCCAGGAGCCGGTCCGACCTTACAAGGCTTGGGCGAACGAATGTCCAAAGCGGAGATTTACGAATCCATTGTGGATCCGGACGCGACCATTACCGAAGGCTTCACAGCCGGCGTAATGTCCGTAATGCTGACCGCGAATGGTTTCCACGCCCAGGTTTCCACCCAGGAGTTGCAGGCTCTGGTTGAGTACCTCACCACATTGTAAGCCACCACTATACCTGAGCCCGCTCGATGAATCTTGTCGTTCTACTGGCCATAGCGGCTACCCTGGTGGCCATCCAGCTGGTGGTTACACGATGGCTCAAGCTCAACCGCTTGGCGTGGATGGCCCTGTGGTGGGTGGCACTCTGGGCCGCATTCTCTTACGGCATTAATCCGCCGCTGCCGAACTCCATCATAGTGCTCTTCATGGCGATCATTACGATCGCACTGATCGCTTACCTGTCTGCGGATTCAGATGAATTGCAGGCGGCACAGTCGGCCATTACGCGGTTCATGGTCGACCGGCAGTATGCGGTTCCGCTTCTGATTGCACTTGTGGCACTTCCGCTTTTGGTTGCGCTGCGAGTTTACTTGGAAACGAAGGCCGCCCCGCAACCCCCGAGCAGCAGCCGGACGATCCACCCGCCTCCGCCCCCCTCCATCAATTTCAATGGTACGACGCTGAACCTCACCACAGCCAACAACCCTTACCGGGAATTGGAGGATAGTGATCCGGAGGCCTTTGCGGAGCATGTGGCCAACGGACGCCGGATTTACTTCCAGAACTGCTTCTATTGCCACGGGGACAATATGGAGGGCAGTGGCATGTTTGCGCACGGCTATGATCCCTTGCCCGCAAATTTCAATGATGCCACTACTATTGCGATGTTGCAGGAATCATACTTGTTCTGGCGCATTGCGAAGGGGGCACCGGGCTTGCCAAGTGAGTCCACCCCATGGTCGAGCGCCATGCCGGCATGGGAGGATTTTCTTACCGAACAGGAAATCTGGGATGTGATCATTTTCCTGTACGAGTTTACAGGCTTTGAACCGCGGGCGCAAGGCATGCCGCACTGACAGATGACCAGTATGCGACCCCTATTGCTTTTTCTTACGCTTTGCTTATTGCCCTGTGTCGCTGCGTCCCAAGACTTGGGTACGGAAGCACAGCGGGCCGAAGGCAAAGTGCTATACGACGTCAAGTGCGCGCATTGCCATGGCTACAACGGGGATGCCGTGAGTGTGGCGACTGCGTACTTGCACCCGACGCCGCGGGACTTCAGTTCAGGCAACTACAAGTTCCGATCCACACCAAGTGGCGAGTTGCCCACCACCGAAGATATCAAGCGCAGCATCCGGGAAGGTATGCCGTATACCAGCATGCCGGCTTGGGAGGACATCTTATCTGAATCAGAAATTACGGCCCTTGCCTACTACCTCAAGACCTTTGATCAGGCTTTCGCGGGACCGTACGGAAACCCTACAGTGATTGAAATTCCCCAGGCTCCGCGGTACAACACCGATGAAGCCCATCTTACGCGAGGACGTGCTGTCTTTGAAGCCAACCAGTGCGCGGACTGTCATGGGGAAAACGGTCGGGGCAATGGTCCGTCAGCACCCGATTTGATGGACGACTGGGGTTATCCCATCCGTCCTGCAGACATGACCAAGCGCTGGACCTATCGTGCCAGTCCCACTCGTGAAGATATTTATCGAACCTTCACCACTGGCCTCAATGGCACGCCAATGCCGTCCTATCAGCAAACAATTGAAGAGGAGGACCGGTGGGCGCTGGTGGATTATGTGTGGTCACTATCGGAGGATGACCCTGATTACGGAACCGTAGTGACTGCCACCGGCCGTCCCGGGCCGCTGGATCTGGCCGGGGACGTGGATTTGTTTGTGAATGTACCGGAAGCATATTTCCCGATCGTGGGCCAAGTGATTGAGCAGGGCCGAGCCTTCCATCCGGGAGTTAACGGAATCGCCGTAAGGGCCGTCTACAATGAAACGGACATCGCCTTTCAGCTCAGCTGGCACGACATGACGGCGGAAACCACGGGAATGAATCATCCCGGCTTGAAAGTGGCCATGTTTGATCCGGATCAGCCCGACACGACGCAGGGAAATTGGTCCGATGCCGTGGCATTGCTGCTTCCTGCAGCCATGCCCGAGGGATTGGAGCGGCCATATTTCATGTTTGGCGATCCCAGGAATCCGATGTCCATTTGGTATACCGACCTTGCTGCGGATTCGGCCCGGGTGCTATCGGGTCAGGGGTCGAATGCCATTACAGAGACTGACTTTCAGTTGGAACACACCGCCAACTATAATGACGGCAAGTGGACCGTTACGATGAAAGGAGCCCGCCAGCACGGCGACATGATTTTTGCCGAGGCTACGTTTGTGCCAATTTCCTTCACGGTTTGGGACGGATATGCCAATGAACGTGGCAACAAGCGTGGGCTATCCGCCTGGTATCACGTGTACTTGGAGCCCATGGAAAGAGTGTCTGCCGCAGGGCCCATGGCCAAGTGGGCACTCATCGTGCTGCTGGTGGAACTGGCACTCGTCGGGCTGGTCCGCTGGCGTACATCGCGACAACGCAATAAGTAGGTAGCAGCGTGTACACACCTTCGCTGGTTTCCTGGAATCTTACTAAAAAGTGCAACCTGCGTTGCCCGCACTGTTACCTTTCCGCGGGTCGGGCAGCTGCGCGTGAGCTTACGACAAGCGAGTGCCTTTCGCTATTGAACGAAATGCACGCGCTTGGCACGGAAATGCTTATTTTGACCGGTGGCGAACCGCTGCTTCGCCGGGACATTTATGAATTGGCCTCCACTGCCAGTCAATTGGGATTGTGGGTGGTAATGGGGACAAACGGCGTCCTCATAACCAAGCGTGTTGCCGGCAAGATGGTGGAATGCGGTGTCAAGGGTGTCGGGATCAGTATTGATTCGATCGACCCCGGGCGTCACAATGCATTTCGGGGGGGACGCAAAGCTTGGGAGCACTCAGTCCGCGCATTGGAAATTTGCAAGGCTGAGGGCCTCGAAGTGCTCGTGCAGACCACGATCACGGAGGAAAATTACAATGAGATTCCAGCACTGCTGGATTTTGCGCGCGACAAGGGAGCATGGTCATTCAACCTGTACTTTTTGGTTCAAACGGGTCGCGGCCAAGATATGACCGACCTGTCTGCGGCCGCTACCGAGGCGATGCTCTCGCAACTGGTTGATACGCAAGATGACTACCGGCCGATGCTCGTGCGCAGCAAGTGTGCACCTCAGTTCAAACAGATTGCCTATGCCAAGGGACGAGGTGGCATGGAGAGTGGCGGATGTATGGCTGCGACCGAGTACTGCCGGATCACCCCGGAAGGTGACGTAACTCCCTGTCCCTATATGGATGTAGTTGCGGGCAACGTACTGGAAGAGTCCTTTTCCCGCATTTGGCGGAAATCCGAAGTCTTCAATGCGCTCCGGGATACCGCCAACCTAAAGGGGCGTTGCGGCACGTGTGAATTCAAGGAGCTTTGCGGGGGGTGCCGTTGCCGCAGCTATGCAGCCACCGGAGACTATCTGGCCGAAGATCCGGCCTGCACGTATCAGCCGACCGGCCGTCCCCTACCCCAGATGGAGCTCACATGGGATCTCGAAGCCAAGGCGCGACTCGACCGGATTCCGATCGTGTTTATCCGCAACAAAACCCGCAAGGGTGTGGAGGCGTTTGCCAGAAAAATGGGGACGGCCTCTATTACAACAACCGTGATGACACGCGCACTAAGCGGCATGCAACGCCCGGCGTCGTTTGGCCATATATCCGAGAATGTGCACAGCCGTCCGCCCCGCTACACTCCGGACCATTTGGCGTGACGGATGCCTTACAAAATCACATCCCAATGTACAGCTTGTGGCGAATGCGTTGACATGTGTCCCGTAAGTGCAATTTCTGTTGGCGATCCTATTTACGTAATCAGTGATGAGTGTTGTGACTTCGAGGATTGTGTAGTCATGTGTGATGATGACGCGATCGTGCTCATTGACACGCTTGAGGAGATCATCGAATAGCCGGATCAGCTAATGGTTGAAAACGAAATCCAGTACCTGCCTTGGCTACAATTCCGGCAGATGGTACCCGCTATATTGGGGCTGGAAGTATCCCGGCTGACGCGGTACATTAACCGCTCCGAAGTGCTGCTCGAACAGCGAAATGAATTGGTGAAGGCACGCTTCAACCTGAGCCAATTCATTGACTGCGTGGCCCGTGTGGAAATGACCGGTGTGGGGAACTGCGCACCGTATCTTAACTCGGCACTGCTGCACGTGATGCCCTATGGCAATCACACGGACCTCAGATATGTCATCGACCGGTTGACGTATGTGCACGACCGAATACCCTACGTATACTGACGATGTATAAGAAAATTTTTGTACCGGTCGACAACTCGGAGCACTCGATCAGTGCCGTAGATCTGGCCGTAGACCTGGCTAAGACGTTTGATGCATCGGTCGTGGCCAGTCATGCCTATGCCGCGCGCATGCACGACTACCGCTTCAAGCAAATGGAGTTTACGCTCCCTGAGGAGTATCTCCATGAAGAGGCGATGGAAAAGCAGCGGAAGATCCACGACACACTCATTACGATGGGTCTGGAGCTTATCAGCGATTCCTATCTGGTAGTGGCCGAGCAGCGTTGCAAGGAAGTGGGTGTACCGTTTGAGCCGAAGATGTACGACGGTAAAAACTGGAAAGTGATCACCAAGGATATTGACGAGAGTGATTACGACCTGGTGATCATGGGGGCACTGGGGCTGGGCGCGGTCAAGGACAGCGTGCTGGGCAGCGTCTGCGAGCGCGTTACGCGTCGCGTGCGCACGGACACACTGGTGATCAAGAACCTGAACGGCTCTGCCGTGCACGAGGACGGATCCTCCGCGGGCAATATCGTGGTCGGTATTGATGGCAGTCCCGAATCGTTTGCCGGACTGCTCACAGCCCTGAAGCTGGGCCGCGCCACCGGAAGACAGGTTGAAGCCGTCTCGGTATACGACCCGTATCTGCATTATGCCATGTTCAACAGCATCGTAAATGTGCTTACGGAAAAAGCGTCAAAAGTCTTCCGATTCAAGGAGCAGGAGCAGCTGCATGAGGAGGTGATCGACACTGGATTGGCCAAGATTTACCAGTCCCACCTTGAAATCGCTCGCCGCATAGCGGAGGCAGAAAACGTCAAGCTCAAGATCACGTTACTCGACGGCAAGGCGTTTGAGAAATTGTTGCAATATGTGCGGCGCGAAGAGCCTTGGCTGCTCGTTTTGGGGCGCATCGGTGTACACAGCGACCAAGATATGGACATTGGCAGCAACACCGAAAACCTGCTGCGGCAGGCGCCCTGCAATATTCTGCTGTCAAGCCAGCGCTACGTGCCTCCGGTGGACGTGAGCGCAGAAGAGAGCATGCTCTGGACCGAACCAGCCACACAGCTTCTCAATACGGCCCCCGAGTTTGCGCAAGGCATCGCGCGCACGACTGTGCACCGCTGGGCCATGGAGCGGGGACATTCTGTGATCACACTCAAGATCGTCGAACAAGCCATGGGCAGTATTTTGCCGCGGTCGGCCATGATCAAGATGGGCATTACCGCTGGGAATGCCGCAGCCAAAGAGATAGCGGCAGGGGACTCAACCACGTGGATTTGCGGTACGTGCGGTTATGCCGCGCGCGACTTCGAGCCCGTAAAATGCGCGGTGTGCGGTTCATCAAAAGATGAATTCCAAAAGCTGGATAAGGACGCTATAGCCCAGCTCGCCAGCCTCGAAGGCGGTGACGAGGAGCAGGCGACCTTTGATAACGTAAAGCTGAAGTGGTCCAGAGATGCGCGCGATCTGCTGCGCACTGTCCCCGATGGATATCAAATGCGGCGCGCCAAGGCCCAGATAGAAAAGCGGGCACGCGTACAGCGGGTCCCCACGATTACCGTAGACATGGTACGTGCTGTCCTGGAAGGTCATGCCGAAGATGTCCGGCATTTGAGTGCCCCTGGTCATCTTAAGACGCCGGGGCCGAATGGCGAGGGGAATCGGGCTGCCGGCGTGCGGCCGGCAACGGAAGATCTGGTTCAGGACGGAAGTTTTATGTGGACCACAAGGGCTTTGACCCGGCTGGGGCGTGTGCCCGAAGGCTTTATGCGGACGCGCACCAAAGAACGCGTGGAAGCGGTCGCAATTGCCCGGAACACACAGCTCATCACGCTGAGCATTACGGAAGAAGGAATAAAGGAGAGCCTTAAGATCATGGAAGATATGATCCGCGAGCAGGCCCAAAAGTCGTGAAATCCTACCACGACATAGCCTCGGATGGCGGCTCCAATGTGCTGGAGCAAGTTTCGGTGCAGCGCAAGCACTTGGAGGAGCGTTTGGCGGATGTGCGCCACATTGTTGCTGTAGCCAGCGGCAAAGGGGGAGTCGGCAAGAGCACGGTGACTGCTTGTCTCGCTTCGGCCCTCAACCGTAAGGGATACGCAGCCGGAGTGCTCGACGCTGATCTGAATGGCCCTTCCATGGCACATATGATGGGAGTCCAAGACCATATTCCGTATTCCCGTGACGACGCTATGACTCCTGCCCTGTCGCACGGTCGGATTCCGATCATGTCAATGGATTTGTTTTTGCCACCTGGTTCAACGCCGGTCATATGGCAAGCGCCTACACAGCGGGGAGCCTACACTTGGCGCTCGATGGTAGAAATGAGCGCACTCAGAGAGCTCTTGGCTGATACGCACTGGGGCACGCTGGATATTATGCTTGTTGATTTAGCGCCTGGTGCGGACAAGCTGCAGAATCTGGCGGATCTCCTTCCGAATATCTCCGGGACCTTGATAGTGACTACTCCCACGGCGGTGGCACAAATGGTCGTGGGGCGCTCCATAACCATGGCAAGCGACGTGGCCCAAGTACCCGTAATAGGCCTCGTGGAAAACATGAGCGGAAATACGTGCCGCCGGTGTGGCCACGAGGAGGCACTGTTTACGGGTAATCCCGCCGCCCATAAATTGGCCCAGAGACATGACATCGCATATTTGGGCCGCATTCCGTTTGATGCACGCCTGGCGTACTGCCTGGATGAAGGCATTTCGTTTTTGAAAGACTATCCCGAGAGTACGGCGGGCAAAGCCATCCTTTCGATTGCCGATGCGCTCCACGCCTGGCTTGATCTATAGCGAATATGAAATTCCTCTGCGTTTCCTGCGATGAACCAATGGCCTTGCACGAGTGGCACGGACCATCAGACGGGACGATGTCGATCGTGTACTCGTGTCCGAACTGCGGCCGTCAGATTGCAATGCTGACCAATCAGGCCGAAACGCAAATAGTCCGCTCACTCGGCGTCAAGATCGGGGGTCGCAGTGACGTCGCCGCACCAATGGAGAGCTTGCGTTCCAATCTGGCCATGCAGCGCGAAGGGGTAGAGACCACACGACCGTCCACATCTCAGACCAAATGTCCTTTCACCGGCATGGTCAATGAAGCTTTTGCCCGGGACGCACTGACCTGGAGTGACCCCGCGCTCGCTCGCCTAGAGTCCATTCCAGCGTTTGTGCGGCCGATGGTGCGAACAAACGTGGAGGACTATGCCCGGGAACAGGGTTATGTGGAAATTACTGAACTCGTGATGGACGAGGTTAAGGCGCACTTGGAAATGTAAGTTGCCCGCGCATTGCATCTATGAGCGTGCCCTGCTTTGCGTGGCGTACCAAAGCCGCGAGCATGACGCGGAGGTGATCGGGGTCCAGAACCAGTTCATCCAGTACATACGCCGCATGCTGCAGGATACTGCGCCAGGAGTCATTATCAGGAAAGTATGCACGGCCCTTCAGCTTGTTCGTCAAAAAGCTGAGGCGCAATTCAAAAAAGCCGTGGAATCGTTCCAAGCTGTTGAGCTCCCGTGTGCTGAAGCAGGCCTTAAAGCGGGCTAATTCTTCGGGATCCGGAGCAGGCTTGAGACCATCGAGCGTGCTGTCTCCTGGAACATAGATCTCATCGAACCACAGACGTGTGAAAGCGGCTGCGAGTTCTTCCTGTTGCGCCAGCTCACGACACGCCGAGTGGCAGTCTTCGGAAGTCAGGAAGGCCAGAAACGCGATAACACGTTCACGGGCCGGGGAATTTTCTGCGGTTAGTGCGTCCACGTGAATCGCTATGTCAGCGGGTCGTATAGTCCGGCATGACGGTAGACCAATCGCATATACCAAGACAAAGATTGATCAGCTGAAAAGCACGCCTGCCCAAAGTTCAAGCTGTAAATATAGCACGAGTTGAACGTGCTGCAAGTCTGTCCAGGTGACTGGCAACCCGTACGTGTCTAGGATATTCCCGCTGATTTTCTGCAGCGGGGCCGTGCTCTTGGGGCCTAGTGGAAAATATCCGCATCAGAGATTCCAGTCGACACCTTGGATCGGCAGCTTGTACATGGCTCTCCTGCTGCTACTACCAAGGACTATACCCGATGCCCTGCAAAGTTCATTGAACAGACGCCGAAGCTGGACAACCATGTTATGATCTCTGTTAGAAACGTTCGTGACAAGGTCAACGTTGGTCCTATCTGTACTTTACCGGACTTCCGTATGAAAGATCGACACGAATTGCTGGCATCTATCGCGACCACCATATAGGATTATCGCGCCGGGGAACACCCGCAGCCAATACCGGATCATGTAGACAAATGGATTCGCCAATTCAGAAGGGACGCCCAGCTTCCGTTGCTGCAAGAGGTTGACTATGTCTTGGAGCGCAGCTACCTGTCACAGTCTGATGTACGCACCTTTCTTGCACAGGTGATCAAGGAGCTTCCTAGGCATGCTGGCAAGAAGCCTCGCAATTTCTGGCGGTCAGCACGCTTGCTCGACATCCAGCGAGAAGGGAACAGCCAAAAGGAAATCCGGAAGCTATTCCTGGATGTTCTGGAAGAGAATTTCGACAGACTTGATGGTGATGATGCTGATGATGCTGCATCGACCACACCCACTGGGCTAGAGGAGATCCTTCCGAACCTCATTAGGTTTGAGCACCTCAATTTCGTGTATCTGGACGACTTCCTATTCAGTGGAGATCGGATAGTGGATGACCTGTCGGGTTGGATACAGAACGAAGCTCCGCCACACGCAACGGTTTATATTGTTGTGATGGCTGCCCACACATATGGCAAGTACCGGTGCGGGAAAAAGTTAAAGGAGCAGGCTGATTTGGCCCGTCTGCTGGATTTGGAGTTTGAATTTCTGCATAAGAGAGAGATCGAAAACAGGCGTAGATACCGTGATACGTCCGAAGTGCTATGGCCCGCAAAGATTCCAAATGATGCCGACTTGGAGGCATACATGGCAGAGGAGTGGAGATTCCCTTTCGAGCCAAGACAGCCGGGTGGACAACTCAAAAACAATTTCTTCTCTTCCGAAGAGCGGCGCCAGTTGCTGGAGTCGGAAATGTTGCTTGCCGGCATGTACATTCGGACCCTGTCGAAGAATCCAGCTTCGAGGTTGCGTCCGCTAGGATACAGCCCGTTCGGTCTTGGTTTCGGTTCGGTTTTTGTCACGTATCGCAATTGCCCAAACAACGCGCCGCTGGCATTCTGGTGGGGTGATCCGAAAAAAAGCTACGACCACCCACTTTCCCAGTGGTATCCGCTTCTACAGCGCAAGACCTATTAACTGACTTCCCTGAATCATCTGCCATGACCTCCCACGGCCAGAGTCGCAGCCAAATACGAACCTACAAGCCCTCATCGAGCGTTGTCTTCTTCAAAACGAAGGAAGCGTACGGAGGATTGTCAAACATGGCGGCCGGGTTTCCTCTGAAGATAAATGGCCTTGACATTCGAACATCGGAAGCCCTGTACCAGGCCTGTCGCTTCCCTACCCGGCCAGACGTACAGCGGGAAATAATCAAGCAGAAAAGCCCAATGGCGGCCAAGATGAAGAGCAAGCCATACCGGCGGAGCGAGAATCGGTCAGACTGGGATCAAGTCCGTATTCGCATCATGCGCTGGTGCCTGCGTGTCAAGCTCGCGCAGAATTGGAACAAATTCAGCAAATTGCTTCTGGATACAGATCCACTCGACATTGTCGAGTTGTCCTACAAGGATGATTTCTGGGGAGCAAAGCCCATGAAAGACGAAGCCCTGCTCGTGGGTACCAATGCACTTGGCCGCCTTCTGATGAAGTTGAGGGATCGCATCAAGAATGAACCCCAGCATGTCCTCCTGAGAGTGGCGCCACTGGAGATTGAGAATTTCCAACTCGATGGAGAACCCATCCAGATGATTGATATGGCAATAAACACCGGACATCGCTCGTCAGTTGGCGGCCCGCACGAACGCAGAGTGGTAATAAAGTCAAATCCGGCCAGCTCTCAGCAAAAGCTGTTTGACAGCCCAACCTGACGACTCGCCCGGGGCATGCGTAAATATCGGTCGGCACTCTCGACAACAGCTTGGCATGTACCCACTGCCGCGGATGTCAAGAGGCAATGATTCGGAACCATGCTTGTAGACACCCGGCCTGAGCCTGGGATTCGGCAGGAGGCGTGCAGTTTGGGAGGATGATCCGAACCGGACACGCTCGACCGGAATCCGCCACATGAGTTGTCAGGGGCTGCCGTGTGCATTCTGACCGCTGGCAACTGCGCGCCGTCGCCAAGGACCGGTCTGACGGCAACGGCAGGCCACGACAAGCGCTGTACTGCACTGGCGACGAACTGGAATCAGAATTCGATTTCCGGTACATCCTTCCAGCGAGGCGCACCCTCTGGCTTAAAATTCTGCGTGGCTACAAAATTCCACCCTTCGTGGAAATTGAGCTTGAATTTGCCGCCACCATACCGCGCTGCAAGCCAGTCCATGGGGTCCTGCAGCAAATCTGTCATCTCTGTTACCGGACCACGTGCCAAGCCCTTGAATCGGACGGAGTTCATCCATGGCTCCTGCACCAGAATCGTAACCGACGAGGCAGCCAGTGCTTTCAAAAAGGCCTCCTCCAGTTCTGTGTCTGTCGGCTGAGCGTTGCCGCTTGCCGCCAGACCCTTGATGATATACTTCCGGTAAAGCGCCCAGACCCAATCCATTCTCTCGTGGTCAAATTGTGCTTCGTGTAAGTTTCGCAAATTCGCACACCATCATTGGCATTCTGAATGAATTTCTTCTATTGTACAGCGTATATTCGGGCCCGTCTTATAGGCGGCGTAACCCGTTTCAATCGACACTTGCAACCAACTGGACCGCAATCACATGCGATGCTCAACGATTCTCTTGATACTTGCACTTCTAGTTTCGGCATGTGGCGGGGGGGACGCCACACAGGGCGACGGCCCGGACGCAGCCGAAACACCTTCTGAGCCCACGACTGCCATGGGCTCGGGCTCCATACACGGTACGGTCAGCTTCACCGGCACCTCGGAGGAGCGCACTCCTGTGCGGATGAAGCCGGAATGTCTGGATCAGCTAGACGGAACGCCTTTGTCAGAAAATCTAATCGTTACCGATGGGGTTGTGCAGAACGTATTTGTGTATGTGAGTGCTGGACTTCCTGACGGCTACAATTACGCCACGCCAAGCGAACCAGCCGTACTCGACCAGGAAGGCTGTATATATGTGCCGCGCGTCATGGGGGTGCACGTGGGCCAGACCATTCGAATTGAAAACAGCGACCCCTTCCAACACAACATTCATCCAGTGCCGGAACTCAACCGCGGCTTCAACGAATCCACACCAAACATGGGCGACTATCTCGAGAAAAGCTTCCTCGTCCCCGAAGTAATGGTGTCGGTCAAGTGCGACGTACACAGCTGGATGCAGGCGTACATCGGCGTAATGGATCACCCTTACTTTGCCACCAGTGACCTAAGTGGCAACTTCTCGATCAGCGGCCTGCCGGATGGGGCTTACACCATTACAGCCTGGCACGAGCAACTCGGACAGCAAACCATGGACGTCACGGTTGCTGGAGGTGCGATGTCGGAAGCAAACATTACCTATCAGTAAGCAGGTGTTGGGGCTTCAGATCTTCCCTGCGGTTTAACAAATCAAGGCTACTTCGTGATGGAAGACCATCATTCTGCATCCAATGGGCATGAGGCGCATCAGCAGGGGTTTTGGCGCAAGTACTGGTTCTCCACCGATCACAAGGTGATTGGTATTCAGTACGGGATCACCGCCCTGCTCTTTTTGCTTTTTGGCTTCGGGTTGATGCTGCTCATGCGTTGGCAGCTCGCCTCACCGGGCGTCGAGATTCCGCTCTTGGGTGCCCTGACACCCGAGTTGTACAACCAGTTCGGGGCGATGCACGGCACCATCATGGTGTTTATGGGCATCGTACCGCTTGCAGTGGGCGCTTTCGGCAATTACGTAGTGCCACTTCAGATTGGCGCGCCGGACATGGCATTTCCGCGGCTGAACATGGCCAGTTACCATTTCTTCTTCTGGGGAGGCGTGGTCATGTTGGCGAGTTTTTTCGTACCGGAGGGGGCAGCCAAGGCGGGCTGGACATCCTATCCGCCCCTCGCCGACATCGAAACCATGGGCCAGACCATGTGGCTGTGGGGCATGGTGCTGCT
>JAAXGT010000033.1 GCA_012271205.1 Rhodothermales bacterium | reverse complement strand
TGCGAGGAGCTGTTCTCCGCCGCCCGCGGCGAGTTCCGGCACCTGGAGCACTTCTACTTCCACAACTGCCTCTACGAGTCGGTGTGGCGGGACAACCGCCGCCGGCACGCCGAGCGCCTTCCGACCATCGAGGTGCTGCGTACCTACGGGGCCGACCACAAGGTTATCTTCGTCGGCGACGCCACGATGAGCCCGTACGAGATCGTGTATCCGGGCGGCAGCGTCGAGCACTGGAACGAGGAGCCCGGCGCGGTGTGGATGGGTCGGGTACTCGCGCGCTACGCGCACGCCGTCTGGCTGAACCCGGAGCCCGCCCGACGCTGGGAGACGACCCCGTCGATCGACATGCTGCGCAAGATCATGGACGACAGGATGTACCCTCTCACGGTGGAGGGGATCGATCGGGGGGTACGGGAACTCAGGCGCTGACCCGCAACGGATGACCCAGACCCGCAGTGGGCGGCGATCGGGTCGATCGAGGAGAAGCCCGGGTGCACGAGCGAGAGGTTGCGCAAGTGGGTGCGGCAGGCCGAGCGCGACCGGGGTCGGAGAGGGGGCTGACGCGCTCGAAAACGGCCGTCGGCCGGTTCGGAGCGGCCCCCATGATGTTGTCGAGTCTCAGGCGACAGATGCCGGACTCTCAAGCTGATGCCATCAGCCTCTGCCGGTAGAAAGCTTGGTTTTTCTTGATGCCTCGACCAGATACTCTTCAAGAAAATGGAGTCGATCATTGCCCCAGTAGAGTTGATCATCCACAACCATAATCGGAGCTCCGAATACATCCTTGTTGTGTGCATCTATACAGCTCTTCCTGAATTCGGCTTCGCCTTTCACGGAATGCGCATAAGCCATTGCAGCTTCTGCGTTCAGGCCGGCACTTGAGAGCGCATCAACAAACTCGCCATCATCACCTGGATCGACGCCATCGACCCACACCTTGTGGTAGGCATTTCGAACGTATTGCTCTGCACGCCCTTCTTTTATTGCAAACAATGCCGCGATATTCCAACGACGAGCGTCAAATCCCCTGGGGAGGGTGAAAGGAACGTCATAATGTTTTGACCAGCGTTTGAAATCTTCCACAAGTGCTTTGAATTTTACAGGTACATCCACAGTTTTCGGGGCATAATTTCCTGCAGCCAGCTTGGCGGCGGGAATGTCCATTGGATGATACTGCAAGTCGTATCCGTATTCTCTTGCCAAGTCCGGCAACTTCACATGTGCAAAATAGGAATAGGGGCTCATGATATCAAAATAAAAATGGATTTTCCTTGACACGGTTGTTTTTCAGCGATTTATATATAGTGGGAAAAGGGGTTTGTCATTGCCGGACTGTTTCGATTTCATGATAGAGCTCAGACCACAATCTACCGGACATGCGTGCTCCTTCCAGGTATGGTTCCGGAACAATGTGATAGGGTGGGCGTACTGGTCCTGCGTTCATCCAGCCAGCAGCATTCATCCGTTCCTTTTCAAGNNCCTATATTGTAAACAGAAAATTCCTTGAAACTGCCATGCGGAAGTAAGGGTTTCAGGCTCATGCCCAGACGGCCGCTGAACGTTCTGGCCTCGGACCAATCGCCGGTCTCTTTTGCAACCGCCACCAGATCACGCAGGTGAGTCGAGACGGTTGGGCCACACACGGCACCGCTGCTCCAGAATGCATCCATGAATTCCGACTCAATTCGCGCTGCAGCATAGTAATCCATATCCAACGGTAACAATTTGATATTACCCCTGGTCAAGGCAAGATCCATTGTCAGCGCACCAATTCCAAGATATTTGGCGGTCACAATTTGACGGATATCTGCAATCCGAGCCCAGAACGAACGCGGAAACTCGAATTTGAATGCTTCCGGGTTCGCATATATCGCAATGCTCATGTCAGGGACAGCCTCTGCGACATCCCTGTAAAACCGGACAGCCACATCGACACTCGGAGCACACCACATGGGCACACCCAGCATGGTACCGTCTGCACCGATATCAAGGGCGGCTTTGGTCTGCTCGATAGTGTCACGAGTATTCAAGGCGGTAGTGCCCACAAATACCGGGATACGGCCGGCCGCGGTTTCCACAATCGCGGCCATATAATCTCTTTTCTCATTCCAGGTGAGGGTTGCACACTCGCCCAGCGTTCCCATGCTGAGGATACCATCGATATCCGCCTCGATCAGTCCGTCAACCGCTCGTGCTGCCTCATCCAGATCGACGGTATCTGTTGCTCTCCAATCTTCACAACCCGGTTTCGCAGGCGTTGGCATGACTGCCCATGCGCCCCTGATATCTTTCGCTGCCAAAAGGCCTTGATTCGCCACTAAGGCCGCCCTCCATCCGACTCTTTGGTGTAAATGCTGCCTGCCTCTGTCAGTATGAGTTTTCGCCTAATGTCGGCTCTCAAAAGTGAGCTCGGTACACGCACAACCAGCTACCCACTCATTAACCGCCTCATAACAGATATGATTGGCACCAGTGGCCTGTACCGCTCCCATCGCGCAGACCCAGTTGCGTACTTCAAATGCTCCGTTGCCGGCCTGCTCAAGTATGTAGTCATCACTCAGATCCATAATGGCCTCTGTATTACCGCTGGCAACGTACTCCAGGAACATCTGATCGAATTCGCTGTTTATCTGTCCCATTTGAGCCATGCCAACCCAGTGACTCAAGCCTCCGGAACCAATAACAGCGACACGCTCATCACCACTCCAGGCAACTACAGCATCACCGATCATCCTGCCCAGATCATGGGCCCGCCGGATACGCAACAAAGGCACCACTCCAGAAGCGATATAAATTGGGATGGTACGTATGCCCGATTCCTGCGGCTTCACAGAAAGATGTATTGGCAGCATCGTGCC
>JAAXGT010000075.1 GCA_012271205.1 Rhodothermales bacterium | reverse complement strand
CCTCGCCACCCGGAGGGGCTGACATGCCTTCGCCCAGTGGAGAAAGGCGGGCCCCAGAGCCCAGAGATCCCCCTCATCCTGGATCACTACGCGACCCCCAAGCCCCCCAAGGTCCTGGACGGGATCGAGCGGCCGAAGCACCTCTTCCGGCCCTTTACGCCGACTCGTGCGTCGGGGCGGAACCGGGTCGAGCGAGGCTTCAGCCCGCGGACCAAGCAGCGGCTTCGCCGTGGCGCCTTCCCTTCCGGGCCGGATCTGGAGCGGCCCTTCCAAGACTGCCTCGAAACCTGCAACGAGCATCCCCGGCCCCTGGTCTGGACGAAGCCGGCCGACGAGATGCTCCAGAAAGTCGAGCGGAGCCGGCCGGCACTGGCCGCCGCTTCTGCATAACCACCATTACGTTCAGGACACTAAGTGCTCTGGCACATGAAACGGCCACGGGGCCGATGCTCTCTGCGTAGGAGGATCCGGGCGGAGCGACAGCGACTTGGAAAGGTGGGGTGACCCTGGCCCGGCGGTCTGCCACTAAAGAGCGGAAGGGGTGAACCCAAACCCCATCGGACGGGGACCGGCCCCTCAGCTTTGCCGAACTCATGGACCATCTGGCTGCTTTGACCAAACAACAACTGGTTTACAAGCGGACCGGTGAGGAACAGATCATGATCTTGGGCCGGCCAACCAAGAAGTCAATCCAAGCTTTCAACCTTCTGGACGTACGGCTCAAATAGGCCATTGCTGCCCGTACGGACTAGAGCCTCTCCGGCCCCCAACCCCCGGTTTGGGGGCTTTACGTGCAAGAACCGATGATTATCGTGAGCTATTCTGAGCTTGCAATCATGGAAGTTAGTCAAGAGCGAGCACGCTACAATTCCAGTCCGCGGTACTGGCTGCGGGCTTCCCACTACTGCTCAACACGCAGCGACTTCGCACGATCTCCGGCCCCAACACTCGCTGCACCGCCAGCTACACCTTGCTACGGGCCGGCCGTTTCGGCTTCAGCCGCTTTAATACATCCACACACGCATTGCCCTGAGCGCCTCAATCAACGCCCACATCACCTCGGAATTCCAATCTCCGTGCGTGCTGCAGAAACCCTGCTGCACCTGCCGTGTCCAAAGACGTGACCAACCTGCAACACTGCCATGTGACCGCCTTTGGAGTAAGGTGCGCGATCGTGGGCCGGCGGAGTATTTTCACGGACGGACCCAGATCTTGGCGAACTTCACACAAGAATGCCGGCATGCGGAGAAATTATCGTGCAGGCACCATCTTTCTGGTGCAGGGGGCGCCGGGGGCGGGCAAGACGGCCCTGCTTGCAGAGTGCCCCAGGCGGACAGAAAGCGAGGGATGGCAGATCGCAAGGGTTAATTCGGATACCCTATGGAACCCCGACACGCTGGTGGACGAGCTCAAACCGCGCCAGAAATATCAGCCCAAGGAGAAGTCGCTCCAGCCCGGGTCGTCCCAGGTGGCCCACTATGAAACCATCAAGACGCCCCGTTCACAGACGACGGTCAAACTGCTCAAGCGCTCTAGGAGGGAAAACTGCTCCTCGTTCTGGACGAGGCACAGGAAATTGGCGTTAGCCAAGTGCGAGATGCGCAGGAGACCAGGGCTTTACGCGAGGGGTTAAACTGCATTCACAACAGCGAGCTGGGTCGTCGAGTCATGCTTCTGGCCGGAGGGCTGGGAACGTCAGGGAAGGTATTTGGGGAGCTGGGCATCTCTCGGTTTTAAAAAGATGCTTTGCGGAACTGGGGCGGCTGTCCCCGGATGCGGAGCAGGGCGTGATCCGGGACTGGCTGACCAAGACGGTGGGGCTAAAGGCGACACGGCACCATGGACCAATTCGATCACAAGTGAAATCTACGGCTGGCCCTAGCACATCATGACCTATGTGCATGCCGCTGTGACACAGCTGTACGATGACGCAGGGGTAATGACTGACAAGGGATTCAGCGACGTACTCAAGGAGGGGCGAAAAAGTCGGATCAGATACTATAAGGGGCGAGTAGCGGACTTCTCGGAGAAGCAACTCCAAGCACTTACTTTACCGCTGGTCGAAAGCGCGCCGGATAGCGGCGTCTCCTATGAAACCATCATGCAGTCTCTGACCAGCCATTACGAAAAAGCCGAAGCGCAACACCTGTTCGATCTTGCACTGTACACGGGGGCTTGGCCGCAAACGGGGCGGGAAGGTTTACCACTCCTATTCCGTCGATGTGGGACTGGCTGATGTCGAAATACTTGGAGCAACCGAAACGACAGAGGCCAGGCCAAGACATTGGCTTGGAGCTGTGGCGTGTGAGTCGCTACGATCCCCAGAGCGCCGTTAGCTATGCCGCACAAGGCCACGACTGGATGATCGGTACGTACGACAAGTACAAGAACCGCTGTAATCGTGATGGCAGAACCAATGAGGAAGACTGGCAGCGTCAACCAGGCAAAGAGGGCCTCCGGTATGGCGGTCCGAGGCGTCCAGTAATAGAACAGCAAAAGCATCATCATTGATGCAAAGCCCGCCAGCCCATCAAAATGGCAAGACGTACAACACACGGCACAAATGATGCGTAGCCCCACGGTGCCTTAACAGTCTTAAGAGTACTGGGGTCAGTAGCGCAGGCATGCCCATAAACACCACATCTTCCCAAGCCTCTATTGAGGCACGAAGCCAACAGCAGGAAGATCAGAACCACGAGGGCACTGGCATAGGTCAGGACTCGGACAAATCCCGTGCGTGCGCCCATCATTCGGTATCCTGCGCTGATTAACGATCGCGGACCGCGCAGAGTCCAAGGTACAGAACAATAGGGATGGTCTTGCGACGGGCCGGGCCCTGCAAGTCAAAAGCGGCCCAGCCGAGTGAAACCGTCCAGGCTGCGGGCGATATCCAACTCGCC
The DNA here is from genome assembly GCA_012271205.1 of Rhodothermales bacterium. Classification (GTDB taxonomy): domain Bacteria; phylum Bacteroidota; class Rhodothermia; order Rhodothermales; family Bin80; genus JAAXGT01. Next base: position 59,369 of record JAAXGT010000075.1, on the reverse strand, counting down.
CACCAAGGCACGCGTGAAAAGATAAACGCAAAAAACCGTGTGGCCAACTGCCGGCCCACAACACGTGTAACCAGGCCAAAGATCACAGTCTTGATAAGTCCTTGCACGACAATGAGGCCAAACGCTTCGATGAGCACTGGCGCTGCAAAAACACCCGCGGCTTTCTTCAAAAAGGCCGCCGCACGATCCCGCTCGACACCCAGATCTTCCAGTACCTGTTGCTGCTGTTCTGGCGCAAGGCGCCCAAACTGCTGCGTTGCATAATCCTGAGCCAGCAGGGCCAGCATTTCGCGTTCGGTGCCCAAGTTCGGTAGCGGCACTTTCAGATGACGCGCCGTGTCTCGAATGATCAACCGGAAGCTCGCGCCCGGTTCCTTGTTCACCGCCTTACGCATAATGTACGCCAAGTCACTGCTGCCCAGATAGCGGATTTCGTGTTCCAACTCCTGAATCAGCAAATCACGCCGCTCTGCTGCTCCCTCCTGCTCCAGTTCCTCCAGCCGCTCCCGCAATGAGCGGGCTGGATTGAGCGGACCTCGAATGACACCAATGAGAAACCGGTAGTCCTGAAGCGTAAGCGGTCTTAGGATTTCCTGCATGCCATCAACATCTTTCACTGTTCACAATAGACGAACCGCCCCTGAGGACGGTTACAGCAAGTTCAACTCATAGTGGTCAAAGACGATATCCATCCTGTAGCCAAGCCTTTCGTAGAGCCGCTTGGCGACTGTGTTGTTCTTTTCTGTTGCCAGCCACAATGCCGCAATCCCAGCCTGGCGAGCCCGCTCTTCGGCTTCCTTCATTAACGCACGCGCTACTCGCTGCTTGCGCCATTCGGGGGCCACATATAAATCATTCAGGAGCCAGCACAGGCGCATGCGCACGGAAGAGAACAACGGATAAAGTTGCGTAAATCCCACGAGTTCGCCCGATTCCGCGCGTGCTACCAGAATACGCGAATCCTGCCTCGCCAGCCGTTCGCGGATGAAGCCCTGCGCGCCCACCAAGTCTGACGGCTGGCAATAGAACTGCCGGTATGCATTAAATAACACAGAAATGGCCTCCAGGTCCTGCGCCGAACCGATCTCGATTTGCATGGCTGTAATTCCCTCGTCCGCCAGTCCTTGGTGGTATATTGTCTGCTCCAAAACTACGACCCTGCCCGGCGACATGGAGTTTGCCCGTGCCAGTGGCCTGCTGCTGCATATTTCTTCCCTCCCCTCCCCGTACGGCATTGGTGATCTGGGCCCCCCTGCGTACCGATTTGTCGATGCCTGTGCGCGAAGCGGCCAGACATTCTGGCAGATGCTGCCGGTCTGTCCCGCAGGCCATGGCTATTCGCCGTATGCCAGTCCGGCCAGTTTTGCCGGTAATCCCTTGCTCATCAGCCCGGACTTGCTCGTAAGCGACGGATGGCTTTCTGAATATGATTTGACTGATGTGCCGGATTGGCCTGCTGACAGGGTGGACTTTTCCACTGTGCACGAATACAAGCGACGGCTCTTGATGCTGGCGTTCTCCAAGTTCCTGAAATGGTCATGGCAGTCAAATCTTGAAGCCTTTATCGCCAAGCAGCAGGACTGGGTCCTGGGCTATGCTGGATTCTGTGCGCTCAAGGAAAAATACGCGAACCGCGTGTGGACCAAGTGGCCCGAAAAGGAAGCGCGTATGCTCAGCCACGCGCAGTCACTACAGGATCTGGAAGACCAAGCCACCCTCTATTTCCACTTGTTCGAACAGTACGTTTTCCAGCAGCAGTGGATGCGGCTCCGCACCTATTGCCACAAGCACGGCATTCGAATCATTGGAGATCTGCCTATCTATGTTGCCCATGACAGCGTCGATGTGTGGCGCAATCCGGAGCAGTTCCAACTCGATGAATCCGGTGAACCGACCGTCGTTGGGGGCGTGCCACCAGATCTCTTCAGCCAAACCGGACAGCGGTGGGGAAACCCCATTTATCGCTGGGATGAAATGGCCCGGGACGGATTCACTTGGTGGAAGCGGCGTATGAAGCGCGCGCTGGAGTTATTTGACATCGTCCGGCTGGATCATTTTCGAGGATTTGCAGGCTATTGGGAAATCCCGGCCAGCGCCCCGACGGCCCAAACCGGGCGATGGATTGAGGGACCACAGGGTGCACTCTTCGAAAGCCTCAAGCACACGCTCAGCGAGCTGCCCTTTATCGCAGAAGACTTAGGGGTCGACTCGACCACCATGCGACAAATTATGCACCAGTATCGCTTCCCCGGCATGGTGGTGCTGCAATTTGGGTTTGATTCCGACCACCAAAACCCGCACTTGCCGGACAATTACAGACCGAATCAGATTGCCTATACCGGAACGCATGACAACGACACGCTGTCGGGCTGGATGCAAACCAGCCCGGAGTGCGTCCGGGCCTTTGTGCGGAGCTACCTGAACCTCATCCGTGACGAAGATTTCCCGTTGGTGGCGCTCCAAAAAGTGATGGAATCACCGGCCAATCTGGTCATCACGCCGGTACAGGACGTACTCAGCCTGGGCAGCGAGGCTCGAATGAATACTCCCGGCACCGTCGATGGAAACTGGCAGTGGCGCCTGACATCCGATCAAATGGAGGCTTTGGAACACAATTCAGGCCGGCACCTGCACACGCTTACCCGAGGCACCGAACGCCTTCGCTGATCTGCACGGACCCGCCGTAGCCACGACCACGGACTGCGGCGGTATTTGTACACGTGACCCCAGCGGAGCCGGATCCATGCCAATGGCGCCCCACCATCCGCCACGTGTTTCAACATCCGGTAGTGTAAAGAAATGCTCTATGCCAGTGGCATTGAAGCACATCAGCAACATGTCCGGCGCGGCCAGCCACATTGCAAAGGCCCGTGTCCGGTGCCAGTCCTCAGAATTCATTTCGCGGCCGTTCGGATGCCACCAAACGACATCTTTTGCACCACCGCTGTCTTGTTTTCCCGTGAGGAAACACGTGCGCCGCAGCCCCGGATGTGCCTTCCGAAAGGCTATCAATGCACGAACGAATTCAAGCATGGCCCTTTCGCGAACACCAAACTCCCAACTATACCACGACACGGCATTGTCCTGGCAGTATGGATTATTGTTCCCCTGCTGGCTGCGACCCAATTCGTCACCTCCGAGCAGCAACGGAACACCTTGGGACATAAACAGAGTCGTAAGCAAGCTGCGCTTCAAACGATCACGCCGGGCCAGGATGGCAATCTCCCCAGTGAGGCCCTCCACTCCGCAGTTGGTACTGTAGTTGATATTTGAACCATCCTGACCATGCTCACCATTGGCTTCATTGCACTTGGTATTGTAAGAGACCAAGTCCTCAAGCGTGAATCCGTCGTGACATGTGACGTAGTTGATGGAAGCAGAAGGTTGTCGGTGCCCGTGTGCAAAAAGGTCACTGGATCCGGAAAGTCTTGTGGCAAATTCGCCTGCAACGAATCCCTTCTTGCACCAGAAGCGGCGTGCTGTATCGCGATACTTGTCATTCCACTCCCGCCACGGTGCAGGAAACGCGCCCAGACGGTAGCCGCCATGCCCCAAATCCCAAGGCTCGGCAATCAATTTGACCCGTGAAAGCACGGGATCCTGCTGAATCATCTGGAGCAAGCCGGCTTGCAGGTTCACACCTTGCGCGTCGCGTAGCAGACTGGTTGCCAAATCAAAACGGAACCCGTCCACGTGCATAACCTCTACCCAGTAGCGCAGACTATCCATGATAAGCTGCTTTACATATGCACAGCTTACGTTCAGCGTATTTCCACACCCGGTACTGTCATACAGGTACCGGGGATTTTCGGGCAGCGGCATGTAATAGGAAGCGTTGTCCAGCCCCCGAAAGGAAAGCGTAGGACCCAAATGGTCACCTTCGCCCGTATGATTGTAGACAACATCCAGAATCACTTCGAAATCCGCCACATGAAAGGCATCAACCATAGCCCTAAATTCGTCGGGCGCCGATAATCCGTCTCCAGTCGCGAATCTGGGATCCGGGGCGAAATATGAAAGAGTATTGTAACCCCAGTACTGCGACAGACCTGCACGCACCAGCCGCTCATCCTGAACAGCAGCGTGCACGGGCAAAAACTCAATCGTGGTCACTCCCAGCTTTTGCAGATGGGTAAGTACGGGCTCAGAGGCGGCACCCATATAGGTGCCCCTCAGCTTCGCCGGAACCTCGGGATGCAGCATAGAGAGGCCCTTGACGTGTGTCTCATATATAATGGTATCGGACCAAGGAATCTTCGCAAATGTGCGTGGAGCGCGATTAAGTGCCACTACAGCACCTATCGGTGCACTCCGTGCGCTATCTTTTCCGCTGATTACCAGGTCGTCCACGCCAGTGTCATGACCATACAGGCTGCGGTCCCAAATCGGCATGCGGCTGACTGCACGCACATACGGGTCCAGCAGTACTTTTTTTGCGTTGAAGCGGTGACCCGCCTTCGGTTCCCACGGACCATGTACGCGATAACCGTACCGCTGACCCGGTGCGATCCCCCCAACGTACACATGCCACACCTGGCCCGTGCGTCCGGTAACAGGAATCGTTCGTACGGGATTGTGATCTGAGTCGAAAAGTATGAGGTCAACACGCTTGGCATGTGCACTGAACAGGGCAAATCTCACGCCCGAACCATCCCAGATGGCACCCAATCCGTCAGGATTTGCTAACATGCCCCAAAACCGGCGTATATCGTGTCATAGCACGGTGATATGTAGTTTTCCGTCCTTGCAAATGAAGTTGTCACTTCGCGCCTCTGGCCAGAAGGGGCATCAAGAATAAGGAATCGTTCCCGCTTATGAAATCCGCCTCCGACCGCTGGGCACGTGTCGTCATCACCTCCGTGGAGCCTCGAGTGCAAGAAGGCGACTGGCCCATCAAACGTGCAGCCGGCGAAACGGTCGCTGTCCTCGCTGGCATCATTGTGGATGGCCATGATAAGCTGAGTGCAGAATTGCAGGTTACCCGCAAAGGTGGCGCCACTATGACGCTGCCCATGACGCCGCAATTCAATGACGAGTACACAGCTGCATTCGTGGCGGAGTCCCCTGGCCGCTATTCGTACCACGTACGTGCTTGGGTTGACCGCTTCGGCTCCTGGCAAGACCAGTTTAGACGCCGCAAGGCAGGAGGTGCACCAGAATCGGTTTTGCTCATCGAATTGCTTGATGGTGCCAAATTGCTCAAAGAGTTCGCCGTCAATGTCCCTCAGGCCGAGCGGGCACAACTCTTGGCGTATGCCAATGCTCTCCGAGAAGGCAATATCAAGGCCGCACTTGACACGGAAACCCTTGGACTCGCCCGCAAGCATGATCCTCAAAGAGGTGCTGTCGAAAGTGCGCCCGTTGGCGTGGAAGTAGACCCGGCTTTGGCCGGGTTCGCAGCCTGGTATGAGTTCTTCCCGCGCTCAAGCTCGGATGTAGCTTGGGTGCATGGAACGCTGGACGATGCCGCTGCGCGGCTGCCCGGTATACGAGACATGGGGTTTGATATCGTCTATTTGCCACCGGTACATCCGGTGGGGACACAATTCCGTAAGGGCAAGGACAATGCTCCTGAAGCCAAGCCGGGCGAGCCAGGCAGTCCATGGGCCATTGGCGCACCAGATGGCGGCCACATGAGCGTACATCGTGAGCTTGGCGGTCTAGCTGCTTTTGATCGCTTTGTGGCGGCCGCCAGCGACTTGGGGCTCCAGGTCGCACTGGATATAGCTTTCCAGTGCTCGCCGGATCATCCCTGGGTTAAGGAACATCCGGAATGGTTCAAGAAAAGGGCTGATGGCACAATACGTTATGCGGAAAACCCGCCCAAGAAATACCAGGATGTTTATCCGTTTGATCTTGGATGTGAGAACTGGCGCACGCTTTGGGAAGCGCTCAAGGGTGTCTTTGAGTTCTGGATGGAGCGCGGCGTGTTCATATTCCGGGTAGATAATCCACATACCAAGCCGCTCGCTTTCTGGGAGTGGTGTATAGGCCGGCTTCGCGCCAAGAACCCGGAGCTCATCTTTCTGGCAGAAGCCTTTACAAGACCGAAAACGATGTATGCGCTGGCCCGACTGGGCTTCAACAATTCCTATACCTACTTCACCTGGCGCAATACAAAAGAAGAATTGCGCGGGTATATGGAGGAGCTCACCACCACACCCCTGATTGAGTTCTTTCGGCCAAACTTCTGGCCCAGCACGCCGGACATATTACACGAGTATCTGGCCAGTGGCGGCAGGCCAGCCCATATTGTGCGTTATGTGCTTGCAGCCACGCTTTCTCCAGTGTATGGTGTATATGGTCCCCCCTATGAGCACGTGGTTTGCAACCAGCATCCGGAGCGCGAGGAATACGCGGACAACGAGAAGTACGAAATCCGGGTTTGGAACTGGAATGACCCTGGTTCATTGCAGCCGCTTTTCCGCCGGATAAACCGTATTCGCCGGGAAAATGCGGCCTTGCAGCAACTGCGCATGCTGCGTTTTTTGGACATTCAGAATCCACATATGCTGGCGTACTACAAGCAGAGTGGATCGAATATTATAGTATGTGTCGTGAACCTGGATCCGTTTCAGGTGCAGGAAGGAGTCATGACATTGCCGCTGGAGGCATTGGGACTGCCGCAAGATACACCCTTCCAGATGCATGACCTGCTGGGTGGCGAACGATATATCTGGCAGGACCAGCACTATACGGTACGTCTGGATCCAAATGTTATGCCGGCACGCATCTACCGGATCTTGCAGCGTTTGCGCACAGAGGCTGACTTTGACTACTACAGTTGACTAATCGTGGAAAAATCCAAATCGCGTACCGGAAAAAGAGCAATATGGCTCACGTCCGAAGATCTGTATTATTGGGGTCAGGGCACTCTTTCCAAAGCATATGAAAAGCTGGGGGGGCACGTGCGACGGGGGGGCGCATGGTTTGCCGTTTGGGCACCAAATGCGGACCAGGTGAGCATACTGGGCGATTTTAATGCATGGAATCCGGCAGCTCATCCCATGCACCGTACGGGCAGCGGCTGCTGGGAACTATATGTCCGTGGTGCAAAGGCCGGACAGCGATACAAGTATCGCATTCGGCATGGACTCCATTCAGCCGACAAGACGGACCCCTTTGCGTTCCGGCTAGAGCCGCCGGTCATGACAGGCAGCAGTGTTCAGGGTCTCTCTTCGATCCTGGATCCTCTGAAGTATACCTGGCACGATAGCGACTGGATGAACAGTCGAACCGGACCTGGTACGTTAAAGGAACCAGTATCCATCTACGAAATCCATCTCGGATCCTGGCGTCACCGGGAGCAGTCAGCATCATTTTCCTACCGCGACATTGCAGAACCGTTGGCCGACCATGTCGAAAAGCTTGGCTTTACACATGTGGAGTTGTTGCCGCTGGCCGAGCACGCCTACTACGGATCCTGGGGCTACCAAGTGGCTGCTTATTATGCCCCGACGTACCGGTATGGCGCCCCCAATGATTTGATGTATCTCATTGACACCTTGCACCAGCGTGGCATCGGTGTGATTGTGGACTGGGTGCCGGCCCACTTTGCCACGGATCCGCAGGGGCTGGTCTTTTTCGACGGCACCACTTTGTACGAATACGACGATCCGCAATTGCGGTATCATCCGGATTGGGGGACGTACATATTTGACTACAACAAGCCGGGCGTGCAGAATTTTCTGGTTTCCAATGCGCTCTTCTGGCTCGACAAGTACCATGTGGACGGGCTGCGTGTGGATGCGGTCGCGTCCATGCTGTATCGCGACTACTCCCGACCGGACTGGACCCCGAACAGGTTTGGCGGACGGGAAAATCTGGAAGCCATCGATCTGATCAAGAAGACCAACGAGACCATTTATTCCCATTTTCCCGGGGCTATTACAATTGCCGAGGAGTCCACCGCATTTCACGGTGTATCCAAGCCCACCTACGATCACGGGCTGGGTTTTCTGTACAAGTGGAATATGGGTTGGATGCATGACGTGCTCGCATACATGCGTGAGGAGCCCGTGCACCGCAAGTATCACCACAACAAGCTCACTTTTTCCTTCACCTATGCGTTTTCGGAGCACTACGTACTTCCGTTTTCGCACGACGAAGTCGTGCATGGCAAAGGATCACTATGGAGTCGTATGCCGGGGGACAAATGGCAGAAAGCCGCGAACTTAAGGCTGCTGCTGGGCCATCAGTATGGCCATCCCGGCAAAAAGCTTCTCTTTATGGGCAGCGAATTTGGGCAGCCGGATGAATGGGATCACGACCTGACGCTCAACTGGACCGTGCTGGAAGATCCACTGCATGCCGGCCTGATGCGCTGGGTGCAAGATTTGAACACCCTGTATCGGGAATGCAGTGCCCTCTGGAATGACCGTCCCGAGGGCTGGGCATGGGTGGGCGAACATGCTGACGAGGGAGTACTCATTTATGAGCGAAGAGCAGCCAACCGTGCACTCATCGTGGCTCTCAACCTGACGCCGGTGCCGCGCATGAATTTCCGGATTGGCGTACCTCAGAACGGCTGGTGGCGGGAGCGGCTTAATAGCGACGCAACCCATTATGGCGGAAGTGGAATGGGCAACCTGGGGCGTGTTGAGGGTGCTCCGATTCCCTATCATAATCAACCCGCCAGCATAGCCGTCACATTGCCTCCCCTTTCCGTGCTTTTTCTTGAGCTCGAAGTGTAGCTGTCGACCTTGGCCGCGCGTGCACAAACGTTTCACGCAGGTTACCGTGGCCGGTGACCTTCAATGCCGGCAGGTGCATTGCAACGCGCCACCGCACTCGAACGTTATTTACTTGAAGTCGAATAGTCTGCTATGACCTCATGAGGATCCATGCGGGGTTGTTGTTGTTGATTGTTGCCCGGTGCTCTAATGCCATTATCCACAGAACATTACAAACCATTCCATGCGTTTTCTCCTCATTTTTTGCCTTTGCGGATGCGCCGCTACAACGGGAGCCCAGCAAACCAGCACGGAGCTTGGATCCGCCCTTGTAATGGGAGACGGTGAAATCATTGCCGGCCAGCCCGTCTACAGCGAATCGGCCGCCGCGCTGCGTGTTTTCCGACCCTCGAATGACGGCTGGGAACTGGCTGCCACGCATGTCGTGGATGGGGTGGGGCCAGACGACTCATTCGCGTCCGTTATGGATCTGGAAGGCGAAATGCTGGCTGTGGGGGCCGAAGGTGCGGATGACGGCCGTGGTGCAGTATATCTGTTCATACGTGAGTCGGATTCAGGTGAGTGGGCACCGCTGGACCGGCTGGCTGTCCCGGACAGCAGTGCGCGGCTGGGCATGGCGGTGGATCTGCATGGGACTACGCTACTGGCGGGCGCACCAGGTATCAATACCGTACTGGTCGTACAAAATATCGGCGCTGAGGCCCAAACGGTTGAGCGCCTTACGGCCGACGGTCTCGCCGTAAGCGATCGCTTCGGCGAAGCGGTCGCTTACGATGGAGAACGTATCTATGTAGGGGCACCGGGTCGCGACTCATTGGCAGGGGCCGTTTACGTCTTCCGTCCGTCCGAATCAGGTTTTGCACATGAGGCTACGCTCGACGCACCCGGACAAAAGGGGTTCGGAAAAGCACTATACGCTTATGCACCGGGATTAGTACTCGCACCTGCGCCGGGACTCAGCATTCAGGAGCTCTTCGACGCTGGAGTGCGACAAATCAGATTTAGCAACATCCCTGCCTCTGGCCCAATCTTCGAACTCTCGCTCGATGATGCCGGCATGTGGACGCAGACTATCGTGATCGACAGCCTTCGTGATCGCTCTCTCCAATACAATGCAGAAATCCCCATGGCCTTAAGTAGCGAACGGCTTCTGATCGGTTTGCCGGGCGGTGGCCCCAAGGTTCAGATTTATACCCGTCAGGCAACAACATCTTCTTGGGTTCTGACATTCGAAGTCGAAGCGGCGGAGAATGAAAGTGGACTCGGGTCAACTGTGGCTCTGAATGGCAATCATGTGGCGGCGCTGGCACCGGGAGAAAATTACGATCAGGGCGCGATCGTGGCTTTTACCATCACAGATGATGGCGCAGACCGGACCGGGCGCATGGCTCTGGTGGAGGAAATAACGCTGACGCGATCAGGACGCGTGGACTGTGAAGCAGGAACGGTACTGCACTTTGGTTGCAGCAATATAGACCTCTTGGCCTTTATGCCCATCAGCGATTTGGGCGGCGAGGCCGGCATCAGCCTCAATGATATCTGGGGATGGACAGATCCCGAAACCGGCGTTGAGTACGCGCTCGTCGGAAGAACAAATGGCACGGCCTTTGTCGATATCTCGAATCCGTCCGCGCCGGTGCTCATCGGTGATCTGCCCCTGACCGAAGGAGCCCAGCGGAGTACATGGCGTGACATCAAAGTCTACAACGACCATGCATTCGTAGTCTCAGACGGCGCCGGTGCTCATGGCATGCAGGTATTTGATCTGACGCAGCTGCGCGACGTGTCTTCGCCCCCAGCTATGTTTGAAGCTCTCACGACCTACGATGGTGTAGGGAGCGCACACAACATCGTCATTAACGAGGCCACAGGATACGCATTTATCGTGGGGGCCAGCGGTGATGGCGAGACGTGTGGCGGTGGCCTGCACATGGTCAATATCCAGGAACCAGCCAACCCGACCTTTGAGGGATGTTTTTCAGATGTGGATACCGGACGGGGCGGCACGGGCTACTCTCACGATGCTCAGTGCGTGATTTACAATGGTCCGGATGTCGACTACCGCGGCAAAGAAATCTGCTTTAACTCGAATGAAACCGCACTCAGTATCTCGGACGTAACCGATAAGGAGAATCCGGCAGCTATTTCCAATGCCTCGTACCCCAATGTCCGGTATGCCCACCAAGGATGGCTGACTGAAGACCACAGCTTCTTCTTCATGAATGACGAGCTTGACGAGCTCGGTGACGTGGCTGATCGTACCCGGACCTTAATCTGGGATGTCACAGATTTGGATGACCCGCAACTCGCCCGCGAGTTCTTGGCCGAGAATACTTCGAGCGATCACAACTTGTACATTCGCGACAATCTGATGTACCAGTCCAATTATGGAAGTGGTCTGCGCATCTTTGATATCAGCGACATGACAAACCCGGTGGAAGTTGGGTTCTTCGACACAATTACGGTGGCCCCCGATTCCCCCGGATTCATCGGCTCGTGGAGCAATTATCCCTATTTTGAGAGCGGAACTATCGTGGTCACCAGCATTGATGAAGGCCTCTTCATTCTCAAGAAGCAAGATGTAGACATTTGAACGCTGCATCCTTTTGAGGCACGTCCCGTTTATCTGTACTGTTTAACCCAATCCTAACAATTTAAAATTGGATTATGAAGCGCCTTATCCCGCTACTTCTTCTTTTCTCTTGTCCGGTAATTGCCGCGCAAGCGCAGATCAATGCGTTCGGGTTATCAACCGGCATCAGTGGTGACAACCTGCTCGTGGGCCATCCTGCCCCTTTTGGCAAACCGGGTACCGTGTTCATTTTTCAGCGATCCCTGGCTGGTTCCCAGTGGAATGTCGCGGCCGAACTCACTGCTTCTGACGGCACAGAGGGCGATTGGTTTGGATATGCGCTGAACGTCCGGAATAACCGGCTGGTCGTTGGTGCACCGTCCTTGGAAGCCGGCGCAGGGGCCATATACGTATTTGAGCGGGACATGCGGACCGGCGGCTGGACCGAAACCGCCAAATTGACAGCCGGAGAGGCCGATCAGATTGGTGCCAACCTGGCGGTTGGCCCTGATTTCATCGCCAGTGGCGGTATGCGAGGAGGCGCACCGGTCGTCGTTTTCACACACGACGCCGACGGTTGGATGCAATCTGGTAGCCTCGCACCGGCAGAAATCCAGGAAGGCAGCTTGTTTGGCATCAGCACCTCAACAGACGGCGAGACGATTTATGTCGGCGCACCGGGCAGCAATGAGGGTGCAGGGGTCGTGCATGTTTTCCGGATGCCGCACGAAGAATGGGTAGAGACACAAATACTGGACCCGACACCTCTGGCCTTGGCTGGGACCGCATTCGGCGTTAAAATACAAGCGCTCAATGGTGACCAGGTTCTAGTGGGCGCACCTGGGCTCGCACCGAACGTGCAGCCCACAGCACCACCTCCCCCCGGCAACGTAGTCTGGGCGCAGGTCACCGATAACGGTATGGAGGCGCTTCAGGTGTTATCCGGGCCGGCTGGCAATATTGATTTATATGGCTTTTCATTTGAACTGGACGGCCATCACCTTTTAGTAGGAGCCGCCGGAGCCAATGCGTTTTCTGGCGCTGCGTACAGCTATGCCCTCGATATGGGCAGCGGACAGTGGACGATGACTGGAGAGATTGGCGCGAACTCTGGAGAACAGGCATTTGGCATGGTGTTGTCGCTTTCGGATAACATTGCAATTATCAGTGCGCCTGCTGCCAACTCGGGCGAGGGTGCCGTCTCTTTGGTTACGCTGGATCCGGAAACTGGTGAACTATCCAGAGAAGCCGCCATATCCAGCACCGGTCCTCCTATAGTACTCGAGTCCTCTGGTTCAGTGGACTGTACAGAGGGTATGGCCTCCCATTTCGATTGCAGTAATGTGGATTTGCTCTCATTTATGACGGTGCCCGATTTGGGGGGTGGTGAATCCTCGCGCACCAATGATATTTGGGGCTGGACCGACCTGGAGTCAGGCCGAGAGTATGCCTTGGTCGGACGTAACGACGGAACCTCGTTTGTTGACATCACCGATCCGGCCAACCCCGTACTCAAAGGCGACTTACCACTGACAGAAGGAGCAAATCCCGCCGTTTGGCGAGATATCAAGGTCTATCAAAACTATGCCTTCATAGTAGCAGATGGCGCGGGCGAACACGGCATGCAGGTTTTTGATTTGACGCAGTTGCGCGAGATGACTGACGAACCCGCCGTTTATTCTGCCAGTGCCCTCTATGACGGGATAGCCAGTGCCCACAACATCGTTATTAATGAAGACACGGGCTATGCATTCGCAGTCGGCAGCAACGGCGGCGGTGAAACTTGCGGCGGCGGACTGCACATAATCAGGATTCAGGATCCCCTGAATCCCTCGTTCTCAGGCTGCTTCGCCGACACGGGTACTGGAAGAAATGGTACTGGCTATTCCCATGATGCCCAGTGTGTCATTTACAACGGCCCGGACACGGATTATAGCGGCCGTGAGATTTGCTTTAATTCGAACGAAACCGCGCTAAGCATTTCGGACGTAACGGACAAGGACAACACAATTGCCCTCTCCAATGCCTCTTATCCAAACGTGGCCTACGCGCACCAGGGGTGGCTTACCGAAGATCAGGCGTACTTCTTTATGAATGACGAGCTTGATGAGCTCCAAGGCGGCGTTGAAAACACGCGCACCCTTATCTGGGACGTGTCGGATCTTGACGATCCGCAGCTGCTAAAGGAGCACTTGTCAGAAAACCCGTCCAGCGACCACAACCTGTACATTTTGGGCGATTTGATGTACCAGTCCAACTACGAAAGCGGCCTGCGCATTCTGGATATCAGCGATGTAGCCAATCCGGTCGAAGTTGGCTTTTTCGACACCGTACCGCACGGTCCGGACAAGCCCGGATTTGGCGGATCATGGAGCAACTATCCGTACTTCCCCAGCGGCTCCATTGTAGTCACGAGTGGGAATGAGGGCTTGTTCATTGTCAAAAAGCGAAGTGTAGACACGTGATGCGTATCGCATTTACCGCTCTCGCGGCATACCTGCTTTTTCCGGTCGCGGGTGCTGTAGCCCAGAGCCAGCCTGTCGTTTTCAGTCAGGATATCCTGCCAATTCTGCAGCAGAAGTTTGCCCCGCTACTGGAACGCGAAACCGGCCTCGATCTCGACTCTTGGGATGCCCTTATGGCGGGTTCCAATCATGGTGAAGTAGTAATCCCCTATGATGCGGATCGTAGTCTGCTGATTCGATTGACCACACAACTGGCGGACACGGATCCGCTGCGGATCCGTGCGGCACAGTTGTCGGAAGCCGACATGGCTGCCGTGCGACAATGGATAGACAGCGGGGCACCCAGCGACGATGGCTCGATAGCCTATGCTGACGCCACCAACCTGTTGTATGCCTGCATTCAGGGCGCTGCAACAGTAGTGGTGATCGATATGGATGCCAATGTGGTCATTCGGACCATTGACTTGCAGGAATTGGGCTTTACGGCGGACTCCAGGCCGCACCATGTAGCGGTGGAACCAGACGGGTCGGCCTTCTACGTGTCGCTTATTGGCGATGACGTCGTGCTCAAATTCAACCGCGAAAACGAACTCGTTGGCCGTACGAACTTTGAACGACCGGGCATGGTGGCTGTGCATCAGGATCAGAATCTGCTGTTTGTGGGGCGATCCATGAAGGCGGTCAACCCGCCGCAGCGGATCGGGCGAATCGACCGTACAAGCATGGAGATCGAAGAGATCGACGTGTTCTTCCCGCGCCCGCACGCGCTGGCGATCCACCCTTTGGGCACCTATGTGTACGTAGGCAGCCTGGCCCAGAACAGCATGGCCACGTTGAATCACGAAACGGAGAACCTGGAGTTGACCTCCATTGAAGGGGAGACACACACGCTGGTGCAGTTTGCGATTTCGCCGGACGGCCGCACCATGGTAGTGGGAGGACAACTCACGGGACAGTTCTTTTTCTTTGACACCTCGGCTCCCGAGGTACCCGTCCTGATGGAATCCATCAAGATAGGCGCTGCTCCATGGCATCCGGTATTCAGCCCGGATGGCACGCAAGTTTGGATTGGCAACAAAATGGCCGGAACAGCTACGGTTGTCGACATCATTGAACGTCGCGTGGCTGGAGTCGTGGAAGGATTGGCTCAGCCTCATGGTGCGGCTATATCCCCGGACGGACACTACGTATACATCTCCAACAATAACCTGAACGGGGTTTTCAAAGGGCGCTATCAGTGGAAGAGTGACCTGATGCCCGGTGCCATTGCGGTTATCAATACCCAGACGCACAGCATAGAAAAGATGCTTGAGGTTGGACCCAACCCCACCGGGCTGGGAACTCGTTAGGATGGTCCGAAAGCGCACGTTATTGCATCTGGGGATCGTCGTGTTCATGGCTGCCGGCTGCACCTCGTCCAGGCAGGGGCTGAAAACGCAACCCGTGTATCCACCCGTATTTGAGCAGGAGATTTATCCGTTTGCCGTTCTTAATGAAGAGGGAGCCCCGCTGGAGCATCCCTTCTATGGCGGCTTCAACCTTCCACGCCCACAGTTCGTCGACATTGATGGTGATGGAGATCCCGACCTGTTTGTACAGGAGGTGACTGGCCACATCAAGTATTTCGAGAATACCGGTTCGCCGCAAGCCCCCAAGTTTGTATGGCGCAGTGACCATTACGGTGGGCTGGATGTAGGCGAGTGGTACCGATTCTTCGATCTGGACAGTGACGGAGATTTCGATCTCCTGGGCGAAACGCGCTACAGTTATATTCGCCTGTTTCGCAATGAGGGGACGCCAACTGTGCCGGCTTTCAGGACCGCGATAGATTCACTGAGGGACGCACAGGGCATTCCGCTATTTGCGGACCGGCAGAATATTCCGAGTCTGACGGACCTGGACTGCGATGACCTGCTTGATCTCTTCATTGGCCGCGTTGATGGTACGGTGCTGCGGTACGAATCTGTGGGGACCGACGATCAGGGGCTGCCGCAGTTCGAGCTCGTGACCCGGCGCTTCGAGGATATCGAGATTGTCAACCAGTTTGTCTCGCTGCACGGTGCCAACGCGCTTACGTTTCATGATGTTGAAGGTGACGGAGATCCGGACCTGTTCTGGGGTGATTTCTTTGAGCCGGGCGTGCTGCTTATACCAAACACCGGCACTTGCGCTGCTCCCAATTTGCGCAATCAGCCGATTCCTTTCCCGCTACTCGATCCCGTGGAAACGAGCGGCTATAATGCGCCGCTCTTCACGGATCTGGATGGTGATGGCGATCAGGATTTCTTCCTGGGTGTTTTGGGCGGCGCCTTTAATCCAATCCGAACGGCGGCAGACAACTTTTATCACTACGAGTACACCGACAACGGACTTGATTTGCGTAGCCAGGCCTTCATCACAGGTATCGATGTCGGGGCTGAGACCTACCCGGCTTTTGCTGATTTGGATGGCGACGGCGACCAAGATTTGCTGCTCGCCAACAAGATTACGACGTTTGACTTTGATACAGGACAAGTACATTACTTCGAAAATCTTTCAGAGGAGGGTGAAGTGACTTTCCAGCATCGCGGGCCCATGGAGTTTGAGGGGCATTTTCATTTTGCGCCGGCTCTGGGTGATCTGGATGCCGACGGAGACTTGGATATGCTCCTAGGGACCTGGAACAAGGGCATGATGCTCATGAGCAATGAGGGCACACCTGAAAATCCGGACTTTGTGCAGGTGGATGGCATGACCGTCACCTTGACACGCGGCAGCAATTCCGCCCCGGCCTTGGTGGATATTGATGGGGACGCAGATCTGGACCTGTTCGCTGGAGAATCATCGGGGGATTTGAACTTCTACCGCAATACCGGTACGCCCACAGAACCAAAGTTTGAGCTGGTCAGCGACAAGTTCGGAGGAATTGATGCCGGTCGACGGAGCGTGCCGCGCTTTGCTGACTTGGACGGCGACGGCGACCAAGACCTGCTACTCGGTCGCGAATACGATGGTGTGGCCATCTACCTTAATGTTGGTAGCCCTAGGGAGCCCAGTTTCGAGGAGTCGGGCACGCTGGCCATTCCAGCACCGATATATGCAGCCCCGGCGCTGGTCGACATTGACATGGATGGCGACCTCGACCTTTTTAGCGGCGGTTTGGGTGGGGGCCTGCTCTTCTTCCGCAATACGCAATAAGTCGCACGGATCGACGGTGTGCGAAGGACACAAAGCGTTCAGGGTTGAGCAGGACCCCTGACCCACAGCCGCAGGCATGCGGCATGTTTGCCGGATTGCAGTTGGCTGAGTGATGGCCTCGGCCGAAAGCCACCTATCTTGCGCCGGAGTGGTGGGCAATTCCAAGGACCCAAACGGGCCGGCCTAGTTACAGTTATCATGGCCAGCAGCACTTGGGGATTCTTGCGGCCGACTGAGTCAAATCGGGCTTGTCTTAGATGGGTACGACTTCAGCCGGGCCTTCTTGATTTGTATCAAATCCCGTGGGAAAAATTCAGTGTCCCTGATGCGTATCACCGTTACAATTTGCCATCCGCAACGCATGGGTTGCCGATTGGCCAAGCGTGGCGGCAGGACCCGGAGAAAGACATGCCGTCCTCTTTTCCAGCTTCGCAGTCCGCCCCTCATCTGAAGGCCCGTGTCCCAGCTTCCTTGTGGTCATTTGCCGAAGTTCGAGCCAATGATTGATTGGCCAGCCGTATGCAACCCTGCTTATGTTGATCAGCCGCAGCCACTGGAGCTGCCACACTGGGTGCACGTGTAACACGCACCACTTCTGACTGTGATGGCACCACAGGTGGAGCACAGTGGCGCGTCCTCCTGATTCCGGAACGTTCCATCACCACTGACGGCTACCGCGGTAGCGTGCATCTTCGGTGTAAAGGCGGACTTGGTACTGATCGTGTGCTCCCCAAACGGGATCGACATTTGCTCCTGATCTACCGCAGGTCCACTCTTGGCCACGACACTCGGAAAGTTATCGTCATCTTCATTCTGCTTCGGGAGGGGGGGCTCGTCCAGAAACTTCAGTGACAGGTAACGAAAGATGTAGTCCATGATGGACGTAGCCAACGGAATGGTGCGATTGTTGGTAAATCCGCTCGGCTCAAAGCGCATGTGACTGAACTTCGCACATAAATCTGCCAGCGGCACACCATACTGCAACGCAATCGAAATGCTGGTGGCAAACGCATCCATGAGCCCGGATATCGTAGAGCCCTCCTTGGCCATTCTGATAAAGATCTCACCCGGCATTTTGGAATCGGGGTATAGCCCCACATGCAAGTAGCCCTCGTGGCCCGCCAGACTGAATTTGTGGGTCAAGGCCGGGCGTTCGTCCGGAAGCCGCTTTCGCGTAGGCTTGTACACAATACGCTCAACAATCTTTTCGACGCCCTCATGCTCGTCAGGCATCCCGTCTCCCGAGGTCTCAAGCGTGGTCCTGTTTTTCGTATTGCCGCCCTTTGACGTGGATAACGGCTGGCTGCGCTTGGAATTTTCCCGGTAAATGGCGAGAGCCTTCAGCCCCAGCCGCCACCCCTCCATGTAAGCCTCCGCGATCTCATCCGAGGTCACATCCTCCGGCATATTTACTGTTTTGGAAATAGCTCCCGACACGAACGGCTGACAGGCTGCCATCATGCGGATGTGCCCCATAAAGTGCACACTGCGCGAACCCTTGAATGGCTTGAATGCGCAATCGAATACGGGCAAGTGCTCCTCCTCAAGGCCCGGCGCCCCCTCTATCATATCGTGCTTGTCCACATAAGCTAAAATGGCTTGTGTGGCCTTCTCGTCATACCCCAGCCGGCTTAAGGCTTCCGGTACCGTGCGATTGATGATCTTGAGCATCCCCTCTCCCTTGCCGGCCAAGAGCTTGTACTTCACCAGTGCAATATCCGGCTCAATGCCGGTCGTATCGCAGTCCATCATAAACGCGATAGTCCCGGTTGGAGCCAGCACTGTAGCCTGCGCATTGCGATAGCCGTACCGCTCTCCCAAATCCACCATTTTCGCCATGGACTCTTGGGCCGCCTGCAGCAGGTAGTCCGGGCAGCTCTCGTGGATCCCGTCTGTGGCCGCCTGGTGCATGCGCATCACGTTCAACATGCTGGCGCTGTTCTTGGCATATCCTTCAAAGGGCCCAATACGTGGATTCGCCGCTATTTCCGCACTGCGCGCATAGGCCTCCGCATGCTCAATGGCCATAATGGCACCTGCAACGGCGCGACCCTCGTCACTGTCATAAGGAAAGCCCATGGCCATGATCAGGGCTCCCAGATTGGCAAACCCCAGCCCCAGCGGGCGGTAGAGGTGGCTGTTCTCGGCAATGCGTTCACTGGGATAGCCCGCATTGTCTACGAGAATCTCCATCGCCGTGATGAAGATCCGCGTTGCGGCGCGGAAGTGTTCCACATTAAACCGGCCGTCTTCCTGCTGAAACTTGCGCAAGTTGAGGCTGGCCAGGTTGCACGCAGAATTGTCCAAAAACATGTACTCGGAGCAAGGATTGCTCGAGTTGATCGGCCCGGAATGGCTGCAAGTGTGCCAGCGCTGAATAGTGTCCTCGTACTGCAATCCGGGGTCGCCGCACACGTGGGTACCATCGGCAACACGCTGCAAGAGCTTGGTCGCTTCTACACGCTCAGCGGGCTCTCCTGTTGTTACCTTGCGCAGTTCATACAGCTTGCGTCCTTCAACAGCCTGCATGAACTCATCCGTAACGCGTACAGACTGGTTCACATTCTGAAATGATACCGAACCGTAAGCGGGCCCGTTGAACGAGCCGTCATATCCCTGCTCGATAAGCGCCCAAGCCTTGCGCTCCTCCTGCTGCTTCGCATCAATAAACTTCAGCACATCCGGATGCCAGATCTTGAGGGTCTGCATAATGGCCGCACGGCGCGTCTTGCCTCCACTCTTAATGGTACCGCCTGTAGCGTCCTGCACATGCATGAAGCTTACTGGCCCGCTCGGCTGCCCTCCCCCCGACAGTGCCTCCTTGGTGGAACGCAGCTTGGACCAGTCTGCACCGACGCCTGATCCAAACTTGAACAGGCGGGCGCTCTCGCTCATGAGCTGCCAAATATTATCAATCGAATCCTCGATCGAAATAATGAAGCAGGCGGAGGCTTGCGGCCGCTCGTAAGGATCCACATCAACGACAGCTCTTTTTTCCGCATCCCAACCGTGTATGGTTTTGTTACCGGTATCCTCAATGCCATAGCAGTGGTTCAAACCCACGTTGAACCAGACAGGCGAATTGAAGGCCCCGTACTGGTTGACACACAGCCAGGTGAGTTCGTCATAGAAGCGGTCGGCATCCGCCTTGGAGGCGAAATAGTGCTGGCTTCGGCCCCAATCCGTGATTGTGCGTGTTACGCGGTGAATGAGCTGGCGAAGCGAATGCTCCCTTCCACCCTCGTCCGGATCCAGATGGCCCAAGGCCCGGTCCCCATAGAAGTACTTGGAAGCCACAACATTGGTCGATAACGCACTCCAGTCCGTCGGGAACTCGACGTTCTTCTGTTCGAAGATCGCCTCCCCGGCCGGGTTCTTGATCACGGCATCTCGAAGCTCCCATACCATGGAATCAAAGGGATTCACACCCTCGATCGAAAAGACCCGGTCAATGGTGAGGCCCTTTACCGGGGGGGAGGAATTCGCACCTGTGTCTTCTGCAGTGTTGTTGAGTATCTGAGATTCGGTCATGTCGACAGCGTCAAGAAAATGATGGTGGTCAGTCCAAGTCCCGCAAAATCGAAAATGGGCTGACAACCAGCATACATGGTACAGCACTCAAAGCACTTTGTAAAGAGGTATGACCATTATTTTATGATAATATTCCGCAATGGACACAAATCGATGGTTACGATTCAAACAAGCCCAAATTGCATCTCACGGTCAATTTTGGGGCATTTTGGGATAACCGGGCAACATGTATATCCGTTATTCCACAATCTTTCAACAATGGGCAAGTTATCAACGAAAATTTCCTGATCCATGTTGCGCAGGGAATACCGCATGTACGAAAGTAAGTCCGGAATCCAGTTCTATGCCAGATCGTTGAACCGGATCGACCATTTACCGACAGTTCACACATGTTTGATCCCGGCGAACGCAGTGCTTATCCGAAGCCGAATGATTTCGAGGTTATGCGGCCGGAGTATGAGGAGATAGATGACGGGATGATCCAGGCCCTGATTGACATAACTCCGTTTCAAGTAACCGGCGTGAGCACAACTCGTCCAGGCGCGCGGCGTGCAGCACTGTACCAGGCCCACAAGACCTACAAGTCGTACCATCCATCCTACGTGGTGCCGAGCCCGTTTCCAGACAGATTTACTGACCAAGAGGGTGTGGCTTGGGAGCGTATGAGCGTAGTGGTGAAAGCCACTACGGGAGACTACAAATTTACAGACGAGGACGGCGAGGAGGATTACGCCGATATTGAGCAGATGCTGCTCTGGGACGTCCGGCCCACTTAGTCAGCGCAGCAACTGTTCCTTCATAGCCCTCAGGTGGGCCATTGCTGCCTCATGGTCCTCCGGAAGCCTGCCCGCAACGATCTCTTGCTTAAGCGCTTGGGCTGCCCGGCGCTCCGTCCCCTTGAGCTGCAGTATTATCTCCTCAAAGAGGCGGCTGCGGCGTAGCGCATCATCCTTTATTCGCATCATGAGCGCAAAGGCCGCAGCGTGCTCATTTGGAATCTCGCCCTCCAGAATTGCCTCACGGATCGTTTCCTTGATGATACCTACCGCGATCCCTTCCTGGATCCCAACCACATCCATGATTTCCTGACCGCCAACCGGGGGCTGGAAATTGCGCAAATGATCCTTTGCTTCGACTTCGGCAAACTTTCGCTCTACATGATCAAACGCCTTTAGATAGCGTCGTACCCGCTGGGGATTCTTGGACGTGATGTCCGCCCGCACAAGCGTCATCAGATCATCTATATCATCACCGGCATCGTAGAGCAGGCGACGCACAGCTGAGTCAGTTACTTCGTCGTCCACCAGCGCAACCGGGCGATGGTGCAGGGCCACCAGACGCTGTACGTACACCATTCGCTCATCCACAGGCAAACGTAATGCCCGGAAGAGTCTTGGTATTATGCGGGCTCCGCGATCCTCGTGGCCATGAAACGTCCAGCCGGTTCCCTGGGCGAAACGCTTGGTTAACGGTTTGGCAATGTCATGCAATAGTGCGGCCCATCGCAGCCAGTACTTGTCAGGAGCAGCACGCACCACATTGTCCACTACTTGAAGCGTGTGGTAGAAGTTGTCCTTGTGTCGCTGACGTCCAATTGTTTCCACCCCACGCAATGCACTTAACTCAGGAAAGATGTGCGCCATTACACCACCCTCCTCCAGAATGCGGAGCCCGATCGAAGGCTTCGAGCAGGCCATGATCTTCTCCAACTCCTCCGTCAGGCGTTCCTGGCTGACAATGCTTACCCGATGCGCCTGCCGATGCATGGCCCGGCGCACATTGGGTCCAAGCACAAAGTTCAACTGGGCCGAAAAGCGAGCCGCTCGCAGCATACGCAGCGGATCATCCGCAAAGGTTTGCACCGGAGCACGCGGGGTACAGATCAATCGTGCCTCGAGATGTGCCCTGCCGCCAAACGGATCAATCAGGTCACCAAAAGCTTCACGCGCCATGTGCATGGCCAACGTGTTGATTGTAAAGTCTCGTCGCAGAAGGTCATCCTGAAGAGTGCCGTCCTCCACGATCGGCTTCCGCGACTGTTTGCGGTAGCTCTCACGCCGTGCAGCTACAAACTCCAGTTTCCAGCCATCCAGTCGCACGGCCGCCGTACCGAAATTCTCATACACATGCGCCAAGCGTCCGCCCAAACGTTTCCCTGTGGCCCGGGCCAAGCGAATACCCGTGCCAGGCCCGACTGTAACAAAGTCTATGTCCGATGTCGGGCGCTGAAGCAGGAGGTCCCGGACAAAGCCGCCTACGGCATACGCTTCGATGCCAAGGCGCATTGCTTCTTCGCCAACCACACACAAGCATGCATCATGCTGCGGCAGTTTACGCACACTTTCCGCCAGGTTTACTTGTCTCATCTGATAAGTACGCTGCGGGAGAGCGAGCGTTCGTAGACGGGGCATTCGGGCTCTCGGTTTTGGCTAATTTGGCTCGGCTTCGCTTACAACACATGCGCCGCATTCTCTTTCTTATAGTCCTTTCCGGATCGATCGCCGGTGCTCTGGCCCAAACCCGTCTGCCACTGACCATTCCGCGCGTGGCTGATCCCGTCACTTTGGACGGCCTCAGCACCGAGGCCGCATGGGATCCGGTTACGCCTTGGATCCCCGTCCAATACGAACCCGACAATGGGGCGCCGGCGACCGAGCGAACTGAGTTCCTGGTAGCCTACGATGACCGTTATGTGTACCTCGCTCTCCGCGCCTTTGACAGCGATCCCGATGGGCTTCGCGCCAATACGTTGTACCGCGACCGACTGAGCGGGGATGACCATTTTGAAATCCTTCTTGATACGTTTAACGACAGCGAAACCGCCTTACTCTTTACAACGACACCGGCCGGTATACGTAAGGATGCCGCCATTTCCAATGATGCAAGTGGAGGCGGGCTTGCTACCGGCAACTGGATAAACGGAGATTTCAACACGTACTGGGATGTAGCCACAACCGTCAACCACGAAGGATGGTTCGCCGAGATCCGTGTTCCGATCAGCAGTTTGCGCTTCCAAGACACAGAGGGCGCCGTGGAAATGGGCATCACAT
This sequence comes from Rhodothermales bacterium, assembly GCA_012271205.1. Classification (GTDB taxonomy): domain Bacteria; phylum Bacteroidota; class Rhodothermia; order Rhodothermales; family Bin80; genus JAAXGT01. Next base: position 35,881 of record JAAXGT010000075.1, on the reverse strand, counting down.
TGCAGCGCAAGATTGCGCGCAAGACCGAACGCGTTGTGTTTCCTCCCGTACCTTCGATCGCCAACTGGGCTTTTCTCAAACCATCCATGGCGCAGAAGATTGTGCTGGAGGACATCAAGTCTGAAAGGCCGCTGTATATCACCGCTTACGGCTTGGGAGGGGCCGAAGAGCAGCCGGGTACCCCGCAGGAACCACACACATATTCACAGCGGGGTGGGCTGGATCTCAAATACGGATTAACCAACAATGTGACTGCTGACTTGACCTTCAATACTGACTTCGCCCAAGTAGAAGCGGATGATCAGCAAGTAAATCTGACGCGATTTTCGCTTTTCTATCCCGAAAAGCGGCAGTTCTTTCAGGAGCGAGCCGGACTGTTTGACTTTCGCGTTGGAACTCAAAGCCGACTTTTTCACAGTCGACGTATCGGTCTCGATGAGGCTGGTCAGCCCGTAAAGATCTGGGGTGGCGGGCGCGTGGTTGGGCGCATCGGGACGTGGGATATGGGGCTGATGGGCTTGCAGACTGCTGAAAGCGACGCACACCCGTCAGAAAACTTTAGTGTGCTGCGTATGCGGCGCCAAATGCGCGATGGCCTCAGCCGCCTGGGAGGCATGTTTACGAGCAGACTAGGGCCACACGGCATGTACAACCTAGCCTTCGGCCTAGATGGTATAGTTCACTTGAAGGGCGAAGATTTTCTGATCTACCAATGGGCCCAATCCATTGATCATCGTGCGCCAGATGGCCGCCTGATTGACAACATCCGCATTGCCATTGCGGCTGAGCGGCGACGGCGGCGCAACTGGGGCTACAATTCGATCGTGGAATGGGCCGGCCCCATGTACGACCCTGGCATAGGATTTACACAGCGAAGGGACTATGTCCTTGTGGATCACACGACATCGTACACTTGGGTCAAAGGCCCTGCTTCCCCTCTGATTTGGCACCGGGCTGGCTTGCGCGGGTTTGCATTCTTTAACCCGTCTTTTGAGATTGAAACGGCCGAAATAGGTCCGGAGTGGGATTTTTCTGCCAAGAGCGGCGCGGGCGGTAGCGCTGAACTCAAGCTACAGTCGGAGCTCTTGGAGACCCCCTTTGCACTTTCAGACCGGATACAGATTCCCCGTGGCCAATACAATTTTTTCCGGTTTGGGGCAGACTATCATGTTTCCCACACACGCCTCTTCCAAGTGCGTCCCCGTGTTGAAACCGGCACGTTTTACGACGGCTGGCAGATGGCTGTGGGGGCATCGCCCGTCTGGTATGTGTCCAAGCATCTGGAGTTGTCAGCCTCCTATCGGCTGACCCGCATCCGCTTTCCTTCGCGCAACGATACCTTTCTGGCACATTTGGGACGCCTCCGAATTGGTAGCGCCTTGAATGCAAAGTTCAGTGCAAATGCGTTTGTCCAACTCAACAGCATCCAGCATGTGGTTAGCGGCAATGTGCGCGTGCGTTACAATTTCAGGGAAGGTAACGACCTCTGGCTGGTGTATAACTTAAACATGAATACTGACCGGGATCGCGTTCTGCCGCACTTGCCGACCGTAGACGTGCAGACCGTGCTTATCAAGTACACGCATACATTTCAGTATTGAACGCGCTGCGGCCAAGCTTGGTCGTAATTGGAGACAACCGGTCGGAAGTGGGACTACAAGTCCGGGCGCGAAGACGCTGCTTGCCGACAAAGTATGCCTTGGCGGTGAGGGGTACGTTCAGTGCAGGCCGCCGTACACCGTGCCGCTGCTACAGCACACCCGTTAGTATCGGGACCGTGTTATTGAGCATTTACTCGGCATGCCCTTGTGACGGGTTCTATCGCGTGATTACCAGTGAGCGAGTAAATGTCCGCGGCGCTTCGCCGGCCTGCTGCACTATCAGCCGGAACATGTACACGCCTGGTGCCAGTTCAGGCTGGAGTGTCATCGTATGTTCGCCCTCCCTGTAGCCGGCTTTTGCGGTCTCAAAGACGCGGCGCCCGAGCACATCATAAAACTCTGCATGCACGTTGGAAGGCTGCGGCGTAGTAAAATTGATGCGGACCGCATCAGTAAACGGATTCGGATACGTGGACACTATGGCGGGTTCCACCAACAGTTCGTCGTGCTCATCGACCGCTGTCGGTGAAGAAGGCTTGAACGTCAGGCGATTAATGTTCGCGTTCGGCTCGACAATCAGGATTTTCAAAATATGCGTGCCCGCATTTATTTCCAGATTCTGTAGCGTCGCGGTTCGCCAATTCTGCCAGCCTCCCGTGCTGCTAACCGTAACGTCATCGCCCAGTTGTTCATCGTTCAGCAGCAATCGAAATACCCCGCCGCCTGGCTGGCTGGCCACACGAATTTCTGCATCATACCGCCCGTCTTGGGCAACTTGGACCGTATACGTTATCCACTCCAGCCGCTGCGTCCAGCCGACATTGTACTCAAATCCTTCAGAATCTGTGGAGGACTCAATATCAACGCCATCATTCCGATATTTGGTACCGTTATTGCCGCCACCTGGCGCTCCGGTAGTCGCCATGACATCACTGTCGGAATAGGTCACTCCCTGATTGCCGATGTCATAGTCGGCTGCATTTATTTGGCCTGGAATCGTGTGCTCCTTAAACGGGCGCCGCAGGGATCCAAAGTCTGGATCAAAGATGGACGCCAAGACCCCCGGGTTCACACGGCAAGAATCCAGATCCAGATTCTGCGCCATACCGAATAGCGCCCGTTCCGCATCCTCCTCACTGGGTTTAATCCCTTGACCACGCCAGTAATCCACTACGGCCTGATAGCCTGGCGAAAACGGCGCACTCAAAGGGCTGGTAGTCGTCTCAATCTTTTTGTGTGTCCACCAGTTTGCTCCGATTCCGTGGTCTTCCATGAGGCGTGTCACAGCATAGAACCAAGGGTTGGAGTTCTCACCAGTTTCGCCGAGCCACAGCGGTTTGTCAGTGCGGTTGCGCAAGTCCAGAAGGTATTGGATGGAATTCACCGCTGTGCCATTCCAGTACTTATGAAACGCGTAGACCATGTTTTCATCCAACGGAGGCTCCAGATCACCAAACGTGGTCGCATAATAGTTGCCCTCAAGAAACAGGATATGTTGCGGATCCAGCGGGCGCACGGCCTCGATGATCTTTTGGTAGAGGTTGCGCAATTCGACCGTCTCCACACCGGCTGGGATAACCGGTTCGTTGATGAGGTCGTACCCGATTATGATTTTCTCATCGTTGTAGCGGCGCGCAATTTCCCGCCAGATGCGTATGGTCTGCGGCCAGTACTTGTCAGGCTCCGTCCAGAGGCGAGCTGTGCCGTCACTGTCGGAAATGCCACCCTCGTTTTGAGCACCGGGAGCAGCATGCATATCCAAAATGACGCCAAGTTCATACATCTTGCACCAGAGCAGGAATTGATCCAGTAGCTCAAAGCCATCCGACTCGAATTGGTCGGCATCCGGATCATAAAACAGTTTATAGTGGAATGGTAGGCGGATATGGTCAAATCCCCACTCTGCTATCTGCTTTATGTCTTTTTCCTGCACATAATTCTTCGTGTAGAGTTCGAAAAAACGCTCGGTGTCAGCTTCCCCTATCAGATCGATCATCTGGTTCCGAATAGCCGTCGGCCCGCCGCCGTGGGGAGCATTAATGTGGAGCATGTAACCTTCTGGCATAAGCCATCCGCCCAAGCCGACTCCTTTGATCATCGCGGGTTGCCCTTGCGGATCAAGGATTTCCAGTCCGGATATCGTGTAGTATCCGTCGCTGTCCAAATCGACGCTCTGCAGCTCGAATGTAAACGTTCCCACAGCCCTCACGCTGCCGGCTACCAAGAACGGCCCGGTCTCTATGCGGGCAATTAGCTCCGGGGGATTCGTGGGTTGATTCGGAGACGTGAAAGTGGGCCCGCTATCCGTACCGGCGTCGTAAACAAACAAATCGATGGTGAGGCTGTCGACCCAGTTTCGGTTTTCCAGCAACGCCAGTCCGCGCACCCCTACAAACCAGTCCGGACTTGGCGCAATCATGGAGGTCAGCGTTACCAGCGGATACTCGGGCTTGATTTCAAACGTCATGCGCCGGGAACCGGGAGAACTCCCAATGCTCCCTCCATCCAGCACCTGGTCGGCTGTTCCGGCGTCCATTGCCTGACGGACTTCGCTTGTGAGAGCACTTTTGTTGCCAAGCTCCGCCATGTTCTTGATACCTAGGGATGCCAATTCTCCAGGGGCCCAAAAAACAACCGCTGAATTGTGTGTAGCACCGATTAGCCCGGAAAAATGTGGATTCGGCGGAAAGTCCTGCGGATGGGTGTCAGCACTCCAAGTGGCTGTAAACGTCACTCTGTATGTGGCCGTACCTTGAGCTCGTGCCTCATAACCACTAAATACAATTAAACCAAATGCCAAAGCTGGAATTGCAATTAATCTGGGCATGCGTCAATCTGCTACCTATTATTTTCTGGTAGTAGCCACAACTTGTGGTTTTGATCCAAATGGCAGATCACACGGCCCTGAGTTTCCATCGCCCCATGCGGAAAACGACACTGCCAACAACAGCCAGTATAGCTTGCGCAATGGCTACAGCAGCGAAGATTCCCTGTGCATCGTATCCCGCTGGATAGGCCAGTGCCCATCCAAGCGGCAACTGTATGCACCAATAGCACACGAATGCAATCCAGGTGGGTGTCCAAGTATCTCCACTGCCATTAAACGCTTGGGTGGTTACCATGCCAAACGCAAACAGCACATAGGTGTAACTGATAATTCGAATGCAGTCACGCCCAATGGCCACCACCTCCGTTTCTTGGGTAAAGATTTCCATGAGCGGCTGCGCAAACAAATTCAGACCGATGGCCACCAGCCCTAGGAAGCCACTGTTGATGAAGCACGTTATCCACTCGCTGCGCTCTGCGCGCCCGGGCTCACCCGCCCCCAGGTTTTGTCCGACAAGCGTGGCCGCTGCATTGCCCAATCCCCAGGCCGGAAGCAGTGCGAATACGATAATACGAACGGACACGGTGTACGCCGCCGCAGTGTATTCGCCAAACGTATTGATCAGAACGAATAGCGCCAAATAGCATGCAGTCGAGATAAACATCTGAATGACTGCCGGTGTCGAAATCACCACAAACCGCGCCATTATCTGAAAATCCAATTTCGGCACGCGTATTCTTACCCGACTCTGCTGCCGAAGCAGCAGCGATATCTGGTACACCACGCCGATGCTGCGGCCAATGACAGTCGCCCAAGCTGCTCCCTTAAGTCCCATGGCTGGCACCGGTCCCCAACCAAAAATCAGGAGAGGATCCAAGATTATGTTGAATAAATTTGCCAGGGCCAGGGCCTTCAAAGCCAGCATCGGGTCGCCGGCACCACGAAAGATGGCGTTGATCACGAAGAGGAGCAAAATGGCCAGATTCGAGCCAAAGAGAATGGCACAGTAGCCGGAGCCGATTTCTACCACTGCTTCCGGCGTTGCAATGGCACGAAGCATTTGCGGCGCAAAGAGAATGCCCAGAATTGCAATGGGAACAGAAATGCCCACCGCAACGGCAATGGCCTGAAACGCGACCCGGCCGGCGCCCTCAGGATCCTTTTCGCCTATGCGGCGCGCAACCATGGCAGTCACCCCCATAGTCATCCCGAAAGCGATCGCCAGCACCAAAATAATGAGGGAGGCACCAGCCCCCACCGCATTCAAGGCTTCTGCTCCAAGTTTGCCGACGAAGTATGCATCCACCAGTTCGAAGATGGACTGCATGAGCATCTCCAGAACCATCGGAATGGCCAAAAGCACAATGGCTCTGAAAATGCTTCCACGGGTATAGTCTCGCTCGTACCCGCGCAGCACACTGACGATTTCTTGCCGCAGCGACTGCGCCGGATCCTGTTGAGACATATCAGTGGAGATCTTGCACTTACAACGTTACACGCAACGCCGAAGATATGCCGTACGACGCTGGAAACAGGAAGGGCGCCAAGCACGTGGTGCCCAAGGCAGAGTGTAGCTGCTAATGGCGCGACTGGCAGGCAATCAGAATGATCGCGCCGAACTCCGCATCATGCGCGGCCCCTAAAGCCGATCCCCTGCAACTGCATTCAGCTAGGCGGAGGGGACAGACACCCCTAGCTGCGACCCTGCCCTAAAAGGGAACGTCTACCTCCACACTGAGCGCTATCAATTCCAATGGTACAATCCGCAAAACACGGGCATGCACGCCCAAAAGGTCGTCAACAGCGAGCATGGGAGTATCCAGGGGAAGACGCAAAGTGGCCGATATGCCGTCCGAATCGCTGATTATAGCGTGGTCATCATCAAATCCCGTTATCACGGCATCTGTCGACACAATTCTGCCCGCAGCCCGCATGCTATCCGCGGCTACTGCACTCAGGCTGGCATAATCCACCGTCCAGGTCACGGTTTCGGCTACAGCCATTATCTCAGTGAATCCGGTCTTGAAGCCCGCACTGATCTCACCATCGCCGAATCTTTTCGCCATCGCGACCATGATCGAATCCAGCCGGTTCTGCGGCAACTGCAAGGCCATCCCGGAGCCGTGCGTAATGTGCACCTGACGTTCCTCCAAGGCTAACAGAACCATGATCCCATTATTGGTTTGACGGGACCCCAGATCCCACTCGTCAAACAGGGTCTCAGTAAACGCAACCACCGGCTGTCCATGCAGTCTCTCGATCGTAACGCCAACTAGCTCGACCGTCGTTCGCTCGTAAAAGGCCATAAGCAGTTCCACGAGCTCGTACTCCTCCTGCGTTGTCAGCACCTCCGCATCATCCACAATCCAGTCAGGCACCAGCGATGCTTGTGGCGGCATGCATCCGGAAATACCTGAAATGACACAGAGCAACAGCCAGAATCGCATGGTCAACTAAGGCATCAGGTTTCGGTGAAAGCACGTGGTGGCCCCCGTGTGGCAGACGCCGCTCCCGCACTGGTTAACTTCGAACACCAGTGCATCGCCGTCGCAGTCCAGACGCACGTGCCTCACTTCCTGCAACTGCCCGCTGGTAGCCCCTTTGACCCATAGACGTTGCCGTGAGCGGCTCCAATAAGTCATGAGGCCGGTTTCCAAGGTTTGGATCAGGCTCTCACGCGTCATGTAGGCTACCATAAGTAATTCGCGCGTCAGGTGATCCTGCGCAATAGCCACTACCAGGCCTTGTACATCAAATCTTACATCCTCGAGCGTAGCCGCCATGTTCATTCGTTGGCTGTAGCATTTTGGGGACAATTAAGCTGCCTGTGTGTAGGAGCACTTAGCAGCCTCACAAAAATGGTTGGACGCTTCTGTACAGCACTCGTTCGAGCATACCAGTTAATAATATCGCCGCACATACCGGTTGCGTGTCGATATACACCCTCATGTTCAAGTTATGCTATTGAGGCGATCGACCAATACGGCGCGCTCAAGGGCTGCCTCCTTTCGGGATGGCGTCTCTTGCGTTGCACTCCTTGGGGCCGTCACGGCTATGATCCGCCACGCTGGTTTGGGGAGCCGAAGGAAGACGATGGAATCCCCGCGGTATGACCGCACATGTACATACCCTAAACCAACCACAGCGCTTCGCTCTGATAACGGTCAGCGACACGCGCACCCTGGAGAACGACGAAAGTGGCCGCGTGATGCAAGAGATGACACAAATCGCGGGGCACAATGTCGTGTTTCGTGAAATTATTTCGGATGAACCTGCCACAATAAAGTATTTGCTTCAAGACCTTGTAGGCAAAGCCGATGTAGCTTGTTTGAGTGGAGGCACCGGAATCAGCCGGCGAGACCGCACATTCGAAGCGGTAAGCGAGCTTCTTGAAAAAACGCTTAGTGGGTTCGGTGAGCTGTTTAGGGCGCTTTCATACGATGAGATTGGTGCTGCGGCTATGCTCTCCAGGGCGATAGCTGGGCTCTACCGCGACATGATAGTTTTTGTCATGCCTGGATCACCCAGTGCTGTCCGACTTGCCATGGACAGACTCATTTTGCCACAGACAGCCCACTTGGCGGGTGAACTCCGGAAGCACTAGTACCAGTGCCATGCTACGTTTGAGTGCCAGGATCGGGTGGGCGCATGCTCTGTGTCTTTGGATCAGTATTTCGATTTGCGTGCGTCCGATAATTGCCCAAGAATTATCGTCGAATCTTGCTGTATACCAGCAACTGGCCACCCAATGCCTGGGGTCTTTCGCAGATGAAGGGGATTCACTGATCGTCGCACCGCCGGCCAACATGCCCTACCTGACCGGAGCACTCTTTACGCTTTGGCAGAAGGAGGGACGCGTTGTTTTTGACCGCACGCTGGTAAAGGTGAACGCGGCCCTGCCAGCTTTGTCTTGGAGAATAGAGCGTGCCTTGGTAAGCTACGTGCGAGAGCCACGCAAAATGGTCACGCGCACCGTGAATCTTGACCTCAGATTTACAATGGCCTCGGCCTCCGGACAAATACTCGAGCATGATGTGTGCCGACAACAGTACGACGATGTCGTGCCGCGCGATCAACTGGCTGCACTCGAAACAGTGGCATACCCTGAAACACACGCCGAGGCACCACCTGCAAGCTGGCCAAGGCGCTATTTGGAGCCTGCAGTGCTGGGTATGGCGACAGCCCTAGCCGCCTTTTTGTTCTTCAACTTGAGAAGCAGTCGTGCGGACTCTTAGTGGCGCCTTCGCGGCGATGCTCCTCGTGTTCGGCTGCGCTGACCCCCGCCCGCCAGCCGGGGGACCCGCCGACAAGACACCGCCAGAACTGGAGATGTCGGTGCCGGAAAATGAAGCTGTAAACGTAACTTTGGCCGAGATCCGGCTGGTGTTCACAGAGTATGTGGATCAGTCCTCCTTTGTGCAGGCGTTCTCCATCACTCCGGCCTTGGATGGACGGTTGCGCTTCCGGTGGCGTAAGCGCACGGTAAGCATCCGGCTTCCCGGGATGCTTCGAGATTCGACCACGTATCTGATTACGCTGGACACCCGGCTCCGGGACATGCGGGGCGTGAATCTCAGACGCCCCCTTACGATTGCTTTTGCGACCGGCCCCGAAATAGATCGGGGACGGCTTCGCGGACGGCTGGTGGAACCGGTTCGTGGCAATCCTGTGAGTGGTTATGACGTGTTTGCATATCCAGCCAGTGACCTGGCACAGGGCTGGCCGGAGAACCCGGCCTACCGCACACAGACGGGTGAGGATGGGCAGTTTGATCTAAGTCACGTGCGCGAAATAGAGTATTTCGTAGTAGCACTGCAGGATCTTAACCGCAACCAGCATCCGGATGCAGCCGAGAGCTATGCGACGCCACCAGAGCAGACCATACTGGCCGTTCCCGACACCTTGGCACTCCGTAAGCACTGGATCATAAGCAGCCTGGACACAATCGCCCCCAGAATTGACCGCACGCGAGCTTTGTCCAAGAGCCGTGTGGCCGCGCGGTTTTCAGAGGCAGTCTTAATGCCTTCACGCAACCCGGAGGCCTGGGTGCTGTCTGATTCAATCACGGGCACGCAAGTTGGCGTACAGGAAGTCTATGCGCTGCCACACGAACCTTGGGCTGTCTATCTCCGAACGGATGAGCTGGATGAGCGGACTTACAAATTGGTGCCCGACGCACAATTGGCTGACTCCAGCGGCAATATGCTTGCAGTGGATACGATCTATTTTGCGGGACGCAACCGCCCAGACACGACGCTGGTGCGATTCCAGGGATTCTTGCCGGCCGACAATTCCGATCTTGGACCGCATGATGTGCCAAGCATAATGTTCAATCAGGTAGTATCCGACAGTTTATTCCAAGTACTGGTAAGCGCATCGGACACGTCAGGCAACCCGCTTGCACTCACATCAACCACACATAATGGAACGGTGTACAAGCTCATCCTTCCGTTAGCCCGAGGCAAAGCTGCAGTGGTTCGTGTAACCCAGCCAGACAGCCTACACGAGCGCCGGTTCCGGCGTCTTTCCGACCGTGAGCTGGGTACTTTGAGCGGCATTGCCATGCCAGCTGGCGATAGTATTGTCATCGCCTTGCATCGAGCAGAAGAGAGCCAGACAATGGTGCAGTCCCATCCGGATTCCGCAGGTAGATTTGTGTTTCATGACTTGCCGGAGGACGCCTATATGATTCGGATGTTTGCTGATAGCAACGGTAATGGAAAGTGGGATGGCGGCCAGCTTGTCCCCTTCGTACCCGCCGAACCAATTACGTGGTTTCCTGATGTGATTAGAGCCCGTCCCCGCTGGGATACGGCCTTGGGGGATACGCTGCACCTGTATCCCGAACTCGCGGCTTCACCTGAATTAACCGTACACTAAGGCTGGCTTCGAGCCTTGTTCTTATTCGGAACGTCTGGCGTGTGAGGCCACGAACGAGATCAGATATGTGTGGCCGAAGGCAAATACCAGAGCGTATTGGTAGCCTTGGCACGCTTTGTGGTCTTTCGAACGGATTCCTTCTTGCACAAGGTGTTTGCTGACCTGCCCCCATCAGCGAAGAAGCCTTCGTACAGACAAGCTTGAACCACAGCAGGCTTTTTGCATAACAGCTGGCCAATCCCGAATCTTCTCTGCTTCTAAGAATGGATACTAATCAGATCCACCTCACTGGCGTATCCGCGCTGATGGATCGCGTGCTCAGGGGAAGAGCACGACGGACCATTGATCGGTTGGCTATTCAAAAATTCGGTTTGCCTGCGCATACTCTCATGGAAAACGCCGGGCGTGGCACGGTGCGCGCAATTGCCAAACACTTCGGTCCGCTTCGAAACAGGCGCATTGTCATCTGCTGCGGTCGCGGCAATAACGGTGGAGACGGATTCGTGATCGCGCGCGTGATTCATTCGCTAGGAGCACACGTACACGTGGTTGCGTTAGGCGAACCGTCTTCGCTCGAATCTGCACTGAATCTGCGGCTACTGGAAGCGTTGAAAAAGCATGATTCATCCGGGCAGTTGGAGCTAACAAACACAAGCGAATCCAAGACAGCACTCCCATCCGGTGATTTGTACATCGACGCACTCTTTGGAACGGGCCTTAGCCGCCCGGTTGAAGGTCCCGCAGCCCGATTCGTAGCCCAACTGACCACATCAGCAGCACCCGTAATTGCAGTTGACATACCTAGTGGTCTGGACGCGGACTCGGGCCAAGTATGGGGCGAAGCTGTCCGCGCCCGTCTAACGGTGACCATGGGTGCCTTAAAGCCTGGCCTGTTGCTCGGTGCCGGGCCGCAGTGCACAGGTACGATTAGAGTAATTGATATTGGGATTCCCGCCTTTTTGTTGAATGATCCGGCCATAACTGATCGTAGCTGGCGAACCACTGACGAAGGCGTAGCCGCATGGCTTCCATCGCGCCCTATAGACGCGCACAAATACAGCGCCGGAATGGTACTGGTTGTGGGCGGCTCTCGAGGCTATTACGGCGCGCCCGTCATGGCATCGGAAGCCGCTGCACGCATCGGCGCAGGATACGTCGCATGTGCAGTGCCGCAAGATGTGCAGCAAGTGATCGCAAAGAAGCTAATCGAAATCCCGACCATTGGCCTTCCCACCTCTGCCGACGGTGTGATTCAAATAACTGCTGCACTGGCAGCACTCGAACCGTGGCTCGCCAAAGCCCGTGCCTTGCTTATAGGTCCCGGATTGGGACGGCATAAGACAACACAAAAGTTTGTCCGCAGACTGCTGGCCCAAGCGGCCGATATGCCGACGGTTGTGGACGCTGATGGATTATATGCGCTTTCCCGCGACGAAATTGCAGATCAATCCAACGGACGCTGGATCCTGACTCCTCATCTCGGCGAATTCAAGCGTCTTGCCGCTCCGGAAGCTGAAATCAGCGACCGGTTGCACGTTGCGCAGGCTTGGGCCCACAAGCTGCGCTGCACGCTGGTTTTGAAGGGCTTGCCCAGCGTGATCGGATCACTGGATGGTGATCCGTTCATCTGTGGCACCGGAAATCCTGCGCTAGCCACGGCAGGTACAGGCGATGTGTTGTCCGGACTCATCGCAGGCCTGGTGGCACAGGGTAATTCACCACTGCAAGCCGCCGTATGCGGCCTGCATATTGGCGGCGCCGCTGCGAACCGATACACAGCGCGGAATCCGGAGGTCACGATGGTAGCGACCGACATGCTTCGCGAAGTACCGCCCGCCCTGAAAGCAATTGCTGCGTCCAAAGCCTGACCATTATTGGACACAGAGCTGGCATGGGGGCAGCAGTCTAAGCCAGTCACCTTGAACCGTACAGGCTTTCCGAACAACAAGAGCAGCGAGGTCCCACAGGTACACTCTCGTTATCCCCACTCCACCATAACTCGATCCGTGTAGCTGTCCCAAGTTCCGGCCAAAAAGATTGTGGACCCCTTGGCGAATTATGCCGCGACGGGCTTTCACCATGTCTGCGATGCATCCTTGGACTGCACGTAATCCAATGTCCCCGGGCCAAGTACCACACAAGATATTAATCCTTGGCTGCAAGGCTCAATTAAGGTTGCCACACCTTGGACCGGTTGTTGTGCGTCTGTGCATCTTCCTCATCTCATTCGCTACTGCTTTCTCTATCTATGGTGGAATACTGGCAGCGGTGTGTGTTGATTGCGTTCCCATAGGACTCACAAGCCGCACCTGAACACAAGAAATTGGGCTTGTTAAACGATCGCCACTTGTCTACGGACTGATCTTGGAGTGTCGTGTGCACGACGGCGAATAAGCTTGGAAGCCTCTATTGAGCACTTTTGTAACAGGCCACGCTAAAAGGCGCGATTTTTGAGTCGACCTTTCTTCGGGCTACACTTGCAAACCTAGCCTTTAAGGCGGTGGCATCGATTCATGCCATCCCAAGTTCGGCCAAGCTTCCTGGTCGTATTTCCAGCGTGGGATGAGCATGCGCCTTGGAGGTGGAACCAGCTTAGGATTCTTAACCATGCATTCAAATCTGCATAAAGACGTGTTGAATTCCGGCAAAATGGAACTTGGAGCAATCCCCGCAATTAATGGAGTTGTACCGGGCTTACGAATTTTTGTTAGTTTCTAAGCCATGGGCTTATTACCGCGGTAACCGGACAAACCATCTCACTCAAAAACCTCTTCAGTCATGGCAGTACATAAGAACCCCAAGGCAGATCTTCGCCGGACTTACGGCTTTTTTGTCCAAGTCGGCATAATCGCATCGCTATTGGTCTTGATCTTGGCCTTCAACATGAATCTGGAACGCGGCGAGGGCATGGATATTGAGGTCATGGAGCAGGAAATCGTCGAAATGGAAGACATCCAGCAGACGAAGCAGATCCAAAAGCCGCCGCCGCCACCGCGTCCGCCTGTGCCGATCGAGGTGCCCAACGACGAAATCCTGGAGGATGATGATCTGGATCTTGACGCATCCTTGGATTTGGAGGATCCGATAATTGCAACTCCCCCCCCCCCTCCACCGGATGAACCCGAAGAGGAGCCGGAGCAGGAGATCTTCGAAATTGTGGAAGAGAAGCCTACAATAATCGGAGGCATGGCTGCACTGAACAATAAGATCCGCTATCCCGAAATCGCGCGTAAAGCGAATGTTGAAGGGCAGGTTATCGTACAGTTCATTGTGGACGAAAACGGAAATGTGCTCAACCCCACGGTCTCACGCGGCATCGGAGCCGGATGTGACCAAGAAGCCTTACGTGTCATCAGTGAAGCCAAATTCGTACCCGGACGTCAGCGCGGTCGGGCAGTCAAGGTTAGAATGTCATTACCGATCAGGTTCAGACTCCGGTAAGAAACTCGGTTGGTGCCAAGTATTCAAGCCCCGTCCCCGTAACCAGCTGGTTGCAGGGCTTTGCTTGTCAATAGCCCCGACCCGGTGGTGTCGTGCTCACAAATACACTCTTAGAGCTTGGCAATTCACTTTTTATGGGGCCTGTACGGTCGGTCTGCCTGAAATGTCAGCAGGGAGATGCGGTCAGAACTGATGGAAGTACGGTCTGAGTGCATTCCCAATTGCCTTACCGCTACTTCTGCTTTCGTGCAGCCTGGAAGCAATCTGCAAGCAGGCACGATATTTGCTCTGTAACGCAACAAACTCACTCACATAGCCCCGTAACCATGCAAATTCGTCATTTCCTTGCCGCGTCCACCCTCTTGATGCTGACAGCCTGCATGGACGTCAACATTACTCAAGAAATCGCCGAAGAACCCGACACTAGAGAATTGGCGCTTGCATCTGACCCCCACGAGTTTCAGGATCTCCAAGACGTCTACGAAATAGTTAGTCAGCAACCCACGCCCGCAGACGGTCTGGCTGCATTGGCACAGGAAATCAGGTATCCCGAGATTGCCAGGAAAGCCGGCGTCGAAGGCAGTGTGGTTGTTTCTTTCGTGGTAGACGAGACTGGCCATGTCCTTAACGCGCAAGTCGAACGTGGTATTGGTGCTGGCTGCGACGAGGAGGCACTGAGGGTCATCAGAAAAACCAAATTCAAGCCTGGAGTTCAAGATGGCCAGCCCGTGAAGGTCAGAACGACTTTGCCAATCCGTTTCAAGTTAAAAGGAATGGATTCAGCAGCTGAAACCAATACAACGACCTTCACCGCTGAAGATCAATAATTCTTGATCTGCGGATTTCGAACGAGGCATCCCCGCAGAGCCGGAGGACAACCTTTGGACTGTCTTGTCTCTCGGTGCAGAAAGAGAATTCCGTCCGATCGCTACCAGTGCCACTTTGTCGATTTGCGCTTTCTGTTAAGTCAAGTCTCCATTGTACTGCAGATTAAGACTTGACTACTCAAATCGCAAATTGGCGGGCGGAAACCACTCGATCGAGATCTGATTCGCCAGATTACCATTCAGAAAGGCAAATTTCCGTCAGGATGAGTCTTACCACGCTTTAGAGAGCGTGCGCTTTCCGTTTCCCGCTCCATGCGTGTGTGTTTGCCCACATTGCCCCACCTATAGCTGTGAGACTCGACAACCAGTTCGGGTTGTCGCATCCGTTTCAAGCTGGTGCCGCGGCCAGACTCTGAGAAAGCCACGGAATGACCCTGGAGTACTCTCTGCTGAGTCCTAGGCTTCGGCGTGAGGCGTGAGGCGTCAGACATGCCGTGTGCCGAACGGTAACCCAATCGCTTATAGCTTTTGAGTGGTGTTTTCGGGGAGCAACAGGCCTCTTCGACGTTTGTCACACGACACGAATAGTGGGTGTATAATGCAAGGTTCGCCGGCTGATGCCATGGCTCACTCCGCAGAGATGGACAACTATGCTCACCATGTTTGTTGGTCTCAAACCTTGTGTGCTAAGCTAATCGGTGAACCGCACGCGTGCGATTCTGAACGACATTGCGCAATCAGTCGCTGGGGATCAGGATCTACGCCTGATCTTTCGGATAGCGCCAGCGTTTACTTGTGCTACCCGAAGAATGATGGAAAAATATGGTGAAGGCAGGATTATTCCGGTAAGTGAATACGTAGACCTGCTGAAGCGCCACATTGAAGGATTCGGCCGGTGTTGGATTGTGGGTGAGTTATCACAGCATTCGGCACGTAGTGGTCACTGGTACTTTTCGATTAAGGACGAATCTGCACTGTTAAACTGCGTCATGTGGCGCACTTACAACCACGGGGTTGACTTTCGTCCAGAGCCGGGCCTCCGCGTCAAACTGTTCGGCGGCCCGAACGTGTATTCCAAACGCGGACGCCTCCAGGTTGACGTCCGCAGAATGGAATTGCTTCCCGGGGACGGAGACTTGCAAGCCGCCTTCGAAACCCTAAAGGCGGAGCTTGAGGCCAAGGGTTGGTTCAGTCTCTCACACAAGCAGCCGTTGCCTAAATTTCCGCGCCTGATCGGCATTGTCACTTCCAGCCAAGGCGCCGCATACCAGGATATGCTTCAAATACTGGGCGAACGCTTTCCGCTGTCGGGTATCGGAATATATTCCGTACGCGTGCAGGGCATGGCCGCTGCCCCCGAAATCGCTGAAGCCGTTCGGCAACTCAATGAATATCAAGGTGAGCTCCGCCCTGATGTGATTATCATTGGTCGCGGCGGCGGCTCGCTGGAAGATCTCTGGGCCTTTAATGAACTGGAGGTAGCCGAGGCTATTTTTCAATCCGAAATCCCGATTATTAGTGGTGTCGGACACGAAACGGATATAACCATAAGCGACCTTGTGGCGGATGTGCGAGCGAGCACTCCGTCACATGCAGCGCAAATTTCCGTACCAGACCATAGGGAATTGCACCGTACGACACTCCATTGGTGCCAGCAACTGCACACTCAATTAAAGCACAGGATTGCAACCTTGCGCCAGCAAGTGCGCCAGATTGCAGGATCGTATGAGTTCAATACTCCCGTTCAACGCGTTCGAGAATCAAGCCAGGAATTGGGCGACCTCGTCGAAACGCTGCATGCTGCTATGCGCGAACAGACACATCATCGCCGACATGCCGTGGAAAGTTTCATCCAACGAATGGAGGCACTGGACCCACAGCGTGGACTCCGACAGGGTCTCGTGCGCGTTGAACGCGACGGAATGCCCGTACTTAACGGAGTCTGGCTCTCTCCGGGGGACCGTGTTTCACTCCACTTTATCGATTGCAAGCGGGAAGCGACGATTGAATCCTGACGAGTAGCTCTCTACACTATAATTCGTAAATTCGCGCATCAGACGTTGCGCGACTCATCAATGAGTCACTCCTCTACTACTGCAGCCTCTATTGCGTTTTCATCCAAGCTACGCCTAGACATCATAGATGTCGCGCGCGAGGCCACCCTTGCCTGCAACGGTCAGTTTGAAGACTTTGAGGACTTGCTGTATTGCTCACTCCACACCACTGCGGGTTTTCTGCAACAGTCTCTGGCCGCTAAATTAGGGCATCAGCGAGACTCGGTGGAGTCGTTCGTGCGGTCGGCACAGCGCCTTTTCCCCAAGGGGGCCCCGTATTGGCATGACCGCATGGAGTTGCGTACCGAACTGTCCGAAGAGCAGCGTAAGCACGAGCCATTGAATGCAGATGCACATCTGGCCTTTATCAGCCTGGGACTAGCCAACTGTGTCACCTACCGCAGCAAGCCGACCACGCCTGTTTATTTGATTGATCTGGACGGGATCCACGAAGGCGTAACCCGAAAACGCACATCTTTGGTCATTGGTTATAACCGGGCAGAATGCGTCCACAAGAAGACCATCGAATTTCTAGCTCCCAACAACCATGTGGCCGCTGTAAACCTTGGCACCACATGCATCGGTTTGGCTGAGCAAGTCCCCGCACTTATTGCAAAGCATGCAATACAAAGGGGCTTGGTCACACTGGAGCTGGACGATGACGAACAACATGCGGGCTTGACCGTCAATGAATTTGAAACGCTGCTGGTGGAGAAGGATATCACGGGGGTCCTGCTCGATCCACTTAAGTACATGGTTCGCAAAGCTCCCCAGCTCGTTCGCGATCCGTTCTCACTTCCAGGAAAAGCGCGTCGCTTCTTGACTTACGAACTAAAGCAAGTTGTTCGGGAGGTCCTGAGCACAGCAAGCCGCAATGTTTCGGCGCTTGAGCGCATGGTGGAGCGACTCGATTGGCATCTGCCAATTCTGGAGCACATCATTGACCGGCTGGCCGCCCCATCTGAAGCCCGCTGGATGAATCTGGGGCGTAGTATAAATCTGCTTGTGAATGCGAATGACGGAGAGAAGTCCGGATCGGTCGTGCTTGGCACCTATCAGAGCCCCATACTAATCCAGTGGCGTCGCCCGAATCCAAGGGTGCGTCGTCTAATCTTTCGCCTGATCCGCTTCTCTTGAATCCGGTCAGATCAGGGATCGCGACTGACCACCGTCCACATTCAGGCAAGCGCCTGTCACAAGGCTCGCACGTTCCGAAAGCAGAAAGGCGGCCACGTCGGCGATTTCCTCCGCTGTGCCAAAGCGGCCAATGGGCAAATTCTGTGCAACAAAGGCTTTCATACCTTCCGGATCGCTCCTCACTCGCCGATCCCAGGACCCGCCCGGGAATCGAATCGAACCTGGCGCCATCGAATTAACGCGAATGCCGTACGGTGCCACCTCCAAGGCTATTATCTTCGCGGCACTGATAAGGGCTGATTTGGTCGCATTGTACACCGAAAGGCCCGGACCACCCGCCTCTCTGCCAAAGATCGAAGTGATGAATAGAATCGCACCGCCACCTGCCGTACGCATATGCGCAATGGCAGCGCGACTCGCACGCAGGTGCACCTTTAGGTTAAGCTCCAAAACGGTCTCCCAGTCCTCATCTGTCACCTCCGTAAAATGACCACGGCGGTTGCCTCCGGCATTGTTCACCAACAAGTCCATGCGTCCAAATTGCGCACAAGCCCGCTCGATCAGCTGCTCTGGTGCACCCGGCGCGCACAGGTCGAGCGGTAGGGCCAATACCTTTACGCCGCAGGTTTCGAACTCGAACTGGGCCTTTCCCAATGCTTCAGCACCGCGGGCGCAAATGGCCAAATGGCAGCCTTCCTGAGCCAGTCTTAATGCGATGGCCCTGCCGAGACCACGACTGGCCCCCGTTACTATTGCTACCTTGCCCTGCAGCCCCAGATCCATCTTTATGCTAAATTGAGCGTTTAACCGAATATAAGCCGGCACTAGCGGTCTGCAAACTGTCAAAAGGAGGATTTTTCAGATTATTCGCTCATGAAAGAGAAACCGGTTGCAGAAGCCACATTTGAGTCACTGCTGCAGCAGCTGGCATCAATTGCAGATGGCCTGTCGAAGGATTCAGGAAGCCTCGAGGTTGCACTCGCCCGCTACGAAGAGGGGCTGAAGTTGGCCAAGGAGTGTCTTTCGCGCCTTGAGTCCGCGGAGCAGCGTGTCACCGATCTAAAGGAATCCTTGGAGTCCGAGGTCATGAACGCCAAAGGGCCCCGCCCGTCTGGTTCGGCTACGAGTTGGCCCTAGCCTCCAATACACCATGACTGCCAACACTCAAATCCAACTTGATCCGGAGCTGCTGTTTCCCGGAATGCCGGATTATGCACGCATGTGGATATTTGCACTCGAGGGTCGCCCGACGGATATGCGTTCCGTTTTGAAGCACGTTCGAAAATATATCATTGGGTGGCTATCCCATGGTCGTACCGTAACCGCAACTTGCGCGCTTCTGGAAAACCGATTCTTGATCGTGAGCGGTCACATTCCTGGTGGTGCGTTGAGCGGATGTAGCATGGACGCTTTGACCAATACGGTCCAACAAGCTGTTGAAAGCGCACAGTGCCAGTTGATCTCGCCTATGCGTGTCCTTTATCGCGCTAATGATGGTGCAATTCACCAAGTGCCCCGGGCCGCATTCCGGCAACTGATCCAAGAGCAAATGGTGACCGGCGACACCCTTGTCTTTAATCTGGGTTTGACTATGCTTCGGGAATTGCTGGCCGGGCAATTTGAAAGGCCGCTGGCCAAGTCTTGCTACGCGCGCTTGTTCCGAGTGGCGCAGCCGGCGGGGTGAATCGATCCGCCACACACTGCAATGCCTGCCTCGCCTCACTACTGGTTCCGAAACAAGACGCCAGAGCAGCGCGAAATCATTTTTGGCACGCTATTTCTAACCTGCTGGCTGGCCTTGGGCACGCTGGGTTACTCCGTACTGGAGCAGGAATGGAGCTTGATAGATGCATTTTATATGACATTCATCACGCTTACAACCATTGGATTTAATGAAGTCCATGACCTCTCGACAACAGGTCGATTGTTCACAATCGTTTTTGCGATAGTTGGAATTGGCTGCGTAGCTTTCGTACTGGCCCGGTGGGCTACTGTACTGATCGCCGGATCCATAATTCGCGAACGGCAACGAGCCTGGAAAATCAGACGCATGCAGGATCACTACATCATCTGTGGTTATGGACGTGTTGGTGCGGATGTGACCGCAGCACTTCACGATGCCAACAAACCTTTGGTTGTGCTGGAATTAGACGACGAACGTGTACATCAGGCTCGAAATACGGACTTAACTGTCGTCCACGGCGATGCTACACATGATTCCGTGCTCCGATCGGCTGGCATAATGCGCGCCCGTGGACTAATAACTTTGCTGCCCGAAGACAGTCTCAACGTGTACGTTACGCTCGTCGCCCGTGAGCTGAATCCCCACCTCTACATCCTTGCCCGGGCCAATGACCCAGCCAGCCGCCGCCGAATCTTACAGGCTGGAGCCTCGCAAGTTGTAGCACCCGCGCACGTAGGTGCCACCCGGATAGCGCAGGTCATCTTACGTCCCCACGTGGACCGTTTTATATCACGTGTGCTGGGAGTAGATGATTTTGGACTGGTCATAGAGCAGGTGAGTGTTGAAGCCGGGTCATTCCTCGCGGGCAAAACCTTGAACGAAGCCCGGTTCAGACAGCATTTTGAGGCAATCGTAACCTGCATCATCAAGAGTCCACATTCGGAAATGCACTTCAATCCCGGGCCACATGACCGTATTGCGGCGGGCGATATCCTGATCGTGATCGGAAGCAACCAAATGATTCATCGCCTAGTAAACTTGGGATGCAGCCCTCATGGCACTCCAGATGTTAGAATCAGCGCCTAACCCGCACTATACAGGCCATGAAACATCTTCTGGTACTTGGTGCTTCTTTAGTACTTGGTCTTTCATTCTACCATTCAGCGGCCGCCCAGTCGGGCGGCTACATTGACCAGGAAGCCGTCGCAGACCTGTTGAATCTGCGCTTTGAGAGCCTCGAAGATATTCCCGAGGTATTCTACGAATACTACGTCCTCGAAAATGACCGGGGTAACGGAGCACTGGCCCGCAATGCATTTTACAGGGACATCGGCGACGGGGATACCTACAGGGGGCGTGCGCGATCCGAACTTGTCCAAATGCTCAATCGCCGCCTGATGCAGACCTTTGTTGTCGGCGACACGATCATTGTCCCGACACAGTTCGAGCTGGATTTCAGGGCGTTTTCGCCATTCCCGCGATACTATACCGGTGGACGCGAATTCGACAAACTGTTCATTATGGACAAGACCATCCAGGCCTTCGCGGCCTACGAATACGGTCGCCTGATGCGCTGGGGTATCATCAATACCGGTAATCCGGATGAGTCTCCCACGCCAAATGGACGCTACAATTTTAACTGGCGCGAGGAATTCCGTATTTCATCAGAGAGCCCGGAGGACGAACCGTGGGAGATGTACTGGGTCATGAATTTTCATGAAAACGGCATGCACGTGCACCAGTACGAAATGCCTACTGGCGGACCCATGAGTCACGGCTGCGTACGCTTGGTGGACGCAGATGCAGAGTGGGTGTATAATTGGGGGGACACCTGGACGACCACCAGCAGTTCAGACGGTATTGCGTCTGTCGGGGCACGTATACTCAAGCAGGGTACAACTGTACTGGTTATCGGCAAGGAACCACGCGGGAAACCGGAGCCATTTCAACTCGGCCGGCGCTATCCTGTGCTCAAGCGTGTAACGCTGCCGGCCCACCCCTATGACATACCCCCGGGAACTGATCAACAAAGGCGGTTCGACAAGCTCCGTATGGAAAGCGAAGCCGTCGATTCCGGCTCGGAGTAGAGAATTGATACCTGCGTCCTTCCAGACAGGACCAAAACAGTTTGCCACAAGGAGTCCGGGGCTGTTTGCGATGCTTAGGCTGAACGTTTTGGATGGTGCCACAGGGTAGCAAATACCCCACTGAACCTCTCAGGTGAGCACAGCAATAACTAGCCGCACAGCTTTACCAGCATTTGCGGCGCGCTGCAGCTTTGCCGGGGCCTGCAAAACCGGGCCGTGCTGGACGAGATATCCTGAACGTCCACGCACTGCGGTACAACAAGGCGAATCGGGGCCACGGGCATGATCCGCCATTCCAAGAGGCGGACCAGCCGCCGAATCCTGTCTGGCCAATGTTGAACTCGGGCCCGCTTGGATTCGGCTTTCACTTAAATGCCGTCTCATGGGCGAGAAGCGCCATCAAGTCTTTTGTTCCGAAAGCTCCCCGGTAAATAAACGGCTCACCAAATTTTGCACCAATGGCATGCCCGTACGTGCGGGCCCGGGCTTCAATCCATTGAAAGAAATCGGGATTGGAAATATAGGTTTCCGGCTCCTCTTCATGCGCCACATAGTCGGGGTCGTGCACCTGAGAAGCATAACAGCTTAATGCACGCGTTCGATCCGACCATGTATCCGAAACATCGACAACAAAGGTGGGCTCAAACGGAAGCACTTCGGCAAAGTGCAATACATGCTGCGGCCGCCAGGGGGCTTGATCCTCACCACTGGCATTACGTGTCACCAGCTTTCGAAGCCCACTATAGTAGCACGCCTCCACTACCAGTGTTGCCGTATGTACGTGGTCGGGGTGGCGGCACTGTGTGGGGTGCGTCAGCACGACGCGTGGACGCCACCTGCGTAACGCGCGGACCACATGCAAGCTCGCGTCTCTGGAAATATTACCGTCCGGAAGTCCGAGATTTTCACGTATACAAAGACCCAGAATCTCCGCCGCAGCCTGTGCCTCCTGAGCCCGTAGCTTCGGAGTGCCCCTCGAGCCGAGTTCTCCGCGCGTCAGATCAATAATACCCGTGCGATATCCAGAGATTGCACACAGCCGCATCGTTCCTCCCGCCGCCAACTCTACATCGTCCGGGTGCGCTCCTATAGCCAGTACATCAAGTGGTGGCGTATTCATTATGCGGCTACCAGATTGACTATCCGGCCGGGGACATAGATCTCGCGACGGGGTGGCTTATTATTCAAAAAGCGCTGCACATTCTTGTTGCTCTTGGCTAATTCCAGCACTTGGTTCTTGTCGGCATCGGGGGCGACTTGAATCGTTGCCCGCACTTTCCCATTGACCTGTACAGGAACTTTAACAAACTCATCCACCAAGTATTGCGCCTGCGATTCCGGCCATGGCACGTAGGCCAGAGACTGCGAATGCCCCAGCTGCTCCCACAACTCCTCACTTATGTGCGGTGCAAAAGGCGCAAGCAGCAAAACAAACGGTTTAGCAATGGCACGCGGCACACTAGACCACTTGTATGCTGCATTGACAAACTCCATCAGCGCTGCGATAGCCGTATTCATCCTAAGGCTTTCGATATCCTCAGACACTCGTGCTATTGTCTTGTGCAGCACGCGCAGTTGTTCGACAGAGGGTGAAGTATCGTCAATCTTCCGTTCTGTTAAGAGCATCCAGACGCGACGCAGGAAGCGGAAAGTACCTTGGACTCCGCGCGTACTCCATGGCTTGACCTGTTCAAGCGGGCCCATAAACAATTCGTAGAGGCGAAACGCGTCCGCCCCATACTGTTCGATTATTTCGTCCGGATTGACGACATTGCCGCGGCTCTTGCTCATTTTGAAAGCACGCACGTCCAGCCGAATATCCGGCGCTTCTTTTAACACAAAATGGTCACTGACCTTTTCGGCGACTTCCTCCACGATACGCACACTCTCAACCTCATCACCGGAATCCCGCTCACGGCCATCCATAACTTTACTGGCACACACCCACGCTCCAGTGTTTACATTGCGCCAAGCCGTGTATTCCAACTCGCCCAAGATCATGCCCTGATGTACGAGCTTGGCAAAGGGTTCGGACGTGGATACAATGCCTGCATCATAGAGCACCATGTGCCAAAACCGGGCATACAGCAAATGGAGCACGGCATGCTCTGCACCACCTATGTAGAGGTCCACGGGCATCCAGTACTTTTCGAGGCCGGGATCGACTAGTACATCCGTATTGTGCGGATCGATATAGCGCAGGAAATACCAGCAAGAGCCGGCCCACTGAGGCATGGTGTTGGTTTCGCGCCTGGCAGGGCGGCCGGTGGCCGGGTTGATTGTGTGGAGCCAATCGGTTGCCAGTGCCAGCGGACCTTCAGGAGATCCACTTGGCCTGAATTCTTCCAATTCCGGCAGTGTGATGGGCAAGGCATCATCGGGCAGCGCATGCGCGCCTCCATCCTCGAACACGATTGGAATGGGCTCCCCCCAGTAGCGCTGGCGTGAAAACAGCCAATCGCGCAGCTTGTAGTTTATCTTTCGTGTCCCCTTGCCTTCGGATTCCAGCCAGTCGATAATGCAAGACTTGGCCTCTGCCACATGGAATCCGTTCAGAAACTCGCTGTTGATGGCCGGTCCGTCGCCAGTGAAGGCATTCCCCGTAAAATCTTCCGGCGGCTGTACCGTGCGTCGTATGGGAAGGCCGAATTGTTCTGCAAATTCCCAGTCCCGCTCATCCTGCCCAGGTACCGCCATGATGGCACCTGTTCCGTACGTGGCCAATACGTAGTCCGCGACCCAAATCGGAATTAGGCTCCCGGTTGCGGGATTTTGGGCATAGGCCCCCGTGAAAACACCGGTCTTTTCATTCTGCAGTTCCGAGCGCTCGAGATCACTCTTGCGCGCCGCCTGTGATTGATACGCTGTTACGCCGTCCAGCGCCTCCGGTGTTGTAATCACTCCAACCAGCGAGTGTTCTGGGGCGAGCACCATATACGTGGCGCCGAATATCGTATCCGGCCGCGTCGTATAAACACGAATGGCTTGGTCCGCATGATCTTGGATCGGAAAATCGATTTCTGCGCCTTCGCTGCGCCCGATCCAATTGCGTTGCATTTCCTTGGTGCTCGCCGGCCAGTCGGTTTCCTCCAGCCCTTGCAGCAAACGCTCCGCGTAACTGGTAATCCTGAGAACCCACTGGCGCAGCTTTCGCCGCTCACAGGGATGGCCTCCGATATCACTCTTGCCGTCGATAACCTCCTCATTGGCCAGCGTAGTACCCAATGCATCACACCACCAGACGGGCACTTCAGCCTCGTAGGCCAGTCCACGTTCAAACAGGCGTAGGAAGATCCACTGTGTCCACCTGAAATAGTCTGGATCGGTCGTGTCCACTTCGCGATCCCAGTCGTATGAAAACCCAAGGGATTTCAGTTGCGCACGAAACCGCGAAATATTCTTCTCGGTCGTGATGCGTGGATGCGTGCCTGTGCGCAGGGCGTACTGTTCGGCGGGCAATCCAAATGCGTCCCAGCCGATAGGATGCAGCACATTGAAACCGCGCATGCGCTTGTAGCGGGCTACGATGTCACTGGCTGTATATCCTTCAGGATGGCCGACGTGCAGCCCCGATCCACTGGGATAGGGAAACATGTCGAGCACGTAGAATTTTGGGTTGGAAGTGTCGACTTCCACTGGTATATGGAAGGTCTTGTGCGATTCCCAGTAGGTCTGCCACTTGCTTTCGATCGCCTTGAATGGATAGGTGGCCATTTTCCGTCGCTGTGCTCTACGAATCACCCAAATCTACGACGTTGGCGTACAACTGGAACGTACCCAAGCAGCGAAGAATCGAAAAAGTGCATGGGAATAGCCGTCCTTGTATCGAGTTTTCTCCGGGCCTTCGTACTCATTAGTATTCGTGGTCGCGGGCAAGTCGTGGCTCGCATGAGCCCCATTTCTTCGCTTTCCGGTCAGGGGAATCTGATAGCCTCCCTTAATTTACAGAAGACACCGCGTCTTGAAACGGCGACTCAAGCACGTTTCCCCGGATTTGAAATGCTGACTGTCGTCGCAGGACCGCCTAACCCGACAGTATTGCGCCCGACTGGAGTAGCGTATACGGCACTTGCCACACGGATTTCCTAGCAGTTGGTTCTACATCTAAACGTCCACACAGACATCGGATTCTGGCCACGTGGAGCCGATACCAGCATGATCCTGACCGACCTTCCATCAACTGCTCGTGCGTGGCCAAACGGAATTTCGTGGAAATTGGGCTAACTTGCCATTTGCTTGGTTCTTCGTTGGTTTTAAGTGGGTACGTTTACCTGTGGACGCTTTCGGGGTATAGATCGAGACTTCCAAGGTGAAAGTAAATGGCGTGGGCCAACCGGCTTTGGTTACGAAAGCCGCTACTACGCACTTTGATGGTTTGGATCCGGCGGTTGAGGCCTTCCGCCGGACCCTGGCTCCCCTTGAGGGCCCTCGCATTAAGGATACCCCCCCGGTGTCTTTGGATGGTCCGGGCCGCCGCTTTGATCGGCTCCAGTCGGCCCCGCATCACCCCGGACCACTTGCTCTCCCCGTCTTGGCGGGCCCCGGGGCGGCACGCATCGTACCCCCACGGCTGGGCCCGATCTTGGAGGCCCCCCGCTCGGGCCGTCTTCAACGTACGGGTACGCCACGGCTCGAAACGGGCCGTCGGCCGGTGGGCCGGGTGGGTCCACCCGTCCTATCGGGTCCCTTTGAGATCGGGCCGTCCGGGCTTCATCCAGGCCCGGTGTTCCGGACGCCGCCCCTGGTCCACGGCCGCATTCAGACATGGAGCCCCGTGGAACCGGTCCAACGCCCCCTTCGGCTGGGCCCCAAGCCCAGGCTCCAGCGTGGCGTTGATCGAGGCCGGCCACCTATCCATGCGAACCCGCTCGATGTTCTCCAGCTGCTCCGACGTGAGACCGGTATACCCCTGCGCAAGGGCGGCTTTCGTCCGGTCTACCCCCCATGCAGCACGGGGCCCACTTGAGCATCGGACCCAAGGGTGACCTAATCAGGCCATTTACGGAACGATGTCTCGTCTACGCCAAGGTGAGCGCCGGGCTCCCCGCCAGCCCCCGTGGCCCCGCCTGCTGCCTGATCCGGTCTAGGGCCGTCCAGCTCCCCCCCTCAGACGGGCCCCCGCCGACCCACTCGCCTCCGGCCGCCCATCCATCACCAAAGACTCCAACTCCATCGGGAACCGCGACTTCGCCTCCACCCTTGGAAGGGGCCCCGTGTGCCCACTAGGCGTCGGGCCGTCTACCCGAGGAAAGTCCGCCACGACCAGGGTCCGGTAGGCGCACCGGTCCCGGTGACGCATGGCCGACGGCGGTGATCGTAGCGTGGACCAACGACGCTACACGGTGGACCGGTCCGCGCCGCACCGTCCATGCCGGTCCCGTAAACCGGGACGGCTCGCTCCTTAGGGGCCCGCGTTATCTCCGAAACCTCCCCGGGCGCCGGGAGACCTCAGAGTCGGCTAAAATCTTTCGCTCGCACGGACCTATCGTAGAGGGGATGCTCAACGGTGAACAACTGCGTTAGGATGTCCCAAAACAGACCGGACACGGCTAAGAATCCCATCCAGCCCATTGCAGGTGCTATTCAATCTACCACTAAACCCACTCGATTGGAGGAAAAGCCTCTGTTACAAATAGTCGTAGTGACCTAAAGGAGCTGCTTGCCCGCGGCGATGCGTTGGCCCAGTCTGAAGTAGCCCTGTTGCACAAAGACTAATGGCCTGCGCCGCTCATCGACCTTGATGCTGCATACGCGACCCACTACCATGACGTGATCTCCGGTCGGATAGACCGCGTGCGACTTGCACGCTAACTGTGCAACCACACGCTGCAGAACAGGAATGCCATACGGATCCAGGGTGTACTGCACATCCTGGAACTGTTCCTTGCCACCACGTTCCGGCTCGGCAAACGATGTGCTAAGCTTGACCTGCCGGTCCGACAACACATGCACATTAAACCGCTCCACCTCGCAGATTACCGGATGCATGCGCGAGGTGTCGGACACATTGAAGCAAATAAGCGGTGGATCGAGTGAGACACTGGTAAAGGAGCCTATCGTAATACCACGAATCTCATCAGGTGTCGCAGCCGTCACCACCGTCACCGGCGACGGCACCCAACGCATGACCTGTCGCAAGGCCTCGCCATCCACTTCTGAACTCATTACGAACTTTGTGCCCGTGATTGCTCAGGTGAACACGTCTTTCACACGATCAAAAATCGATTTACTCTCGCGCTGGCGTTCTCCGCTCGGACTGAACGCGGTCGATTCTCGAAAATCTTCCAGTGCCTTCTTTTCTCTGTCAGACAGATTACGAGGTGTCCACACGTGCACTCGCACCAACTGGTCGCCTCGCCGGCTGGAATGCAGCCCGCTCAGACCGCGTCCACGCATTCGCAGAATTTTGCCGGACTGTGTGCCCGGATCAATTTGAACACGTGCACGCCCTTTTAACGTGGGCACGTCAACATCCGCACCGAGTGCCGCATCCGGGAACGATATGTACAGATCATACAACAGGTCGTTACCATCGCGAACAAAATGCTCATTCGCCAACTCCTCAATCTCAATACGCAGATCGCCTGCAGAGCCGCCACGAACACCGGCATTGCCCTGACCACGCAAGTTAATCGTCATTCCCTCCTCTACACCAGCCGGCACGTTAATCTTGATCGTAGGCTCGCCATCCACGCGGCCCTGCCCCTTGCATGCCACGCACTGATTTTCGATCACTTGACCTTCACCACGACAATGACGGCATGGGATCACACTTACAAACTGACCAAGCGGACTCTGGCGAACGCGCCGCTCCTCACCGGACCCGTTGCAGACGATGCACGCCTTCATTGCATCAGATCCACCTTCCGCACCGCTGCCACCACATTCCTCACATGACACAAAGCGACGTACCTTGATGCGCTTCTCAACGCCCTCCGCAATCTCTCCCAGCGTCAGCGGCAGCCGCATGCGGAGTGCCTCACCGCGCTGCCCCCGCTCGCGAGTATGCTGACGGCTACCGGAAAAAAAACTGTCGAACACCGACCCACCCCGGCCAGCAGCAGCCCCGCCAAAAATGTCACTGAACGCACTGAAAATGTCGTTGATGTCCGTGAATCCGGGCCCGCCCCCGGCTCCACCACGCAATCCCGCATGGCCGTAACGGTCATAGCGTGCCCGCTTGTCACTATCGCTGAGGACCTCGTAGGCCTCAGCCGCCTCCTTAAAGCGCGCCTCGGCCTCCTTATCTCCAGGATTACGATCGGGATGATTGCGGAGGGCTTTCTTGCGGTACGCTTTCTTAATATCCTCCGGCGTAGCATCCCGCTGAACATCGAGCACCTCGTAGTAATCTCTCATTGAACCTCCACCTCCGCCGGGACATTCTCTGACTCGCTCCCGGATTCATAATCTTCCTCCTGTACAGCGGCCACTATAACTTGTGCATGGCGTAATACGAGTGCCCCCATGCGATACCCCCGCTGCACTTCCTTCAGCACCGTGCCGACATCGACGCCGTCCGGCGCGGGCATTTGCATGATCGCTTCATGCAGCTCCTCGTTAAAGGGCTGTCCTTCCGCATCTATTCGCGAGAGCCCCAACTTTTCAAGCCGTTCCCAAAAATTCTTCAGCACCAAATCTACGCCCTCACGAAGCGCTGAAAATGCGGCCCCTCCAACGTCCACTTGAGCCGCTGCATCAAGCGATCGGTCAAAATCGTCTAGCACAGGCAACATAACCTTAACTACTTCCCCTCGGGCACGCTGTGGCCATTCAGCCCGCTGCCGATCCATTCGCCGCCGGAAATTTTCAAACTCTGCCGCCAGGCGCAAGTGCTGATCCTTGGCGGCCTTAAGCTCTTCAGTTAATTGGGCAATTCTATTGGCAGACTGATCTGTCAAGTCAGGTTCTTCCAAATCAGTCGACGACGACGCCTCAACCTCAAGACCAGCGTCGTCCTCTAAATCCTCTGTCATGCTGCTTTCTACCATACGTTTTGGTTTGCTATTGTGGCGAAGACAAGATGGACCGGTTTAGCAGTGAGGCCATGCTTTCAACCAGTGCAATCGCCCGCTCGTAATCCATTCGCATAGGCCCAAGCACGCCAACCATTCCCGTGCTTCCGCCCACCTTGTAGCGGGCCGTGACTATGGAATAGGTTTTGGCTGACTCGTCGCGCAACTCGCTTCCGATAGTGACCACAGCCCGGCCCTGCTTGCCGTCCCCCGATTCTTGGGCACGCTCGAAGAGCTGCACAACATATCCCTCATCTTCAATAACTTGGATGAGCTGTTGCACTTCTCGCGAATCCTGAAACTCCGGCTGCCGCAAGAGACCCTGCGTGCCCGCACGGCTGACACGGCCGACCACAGGATCACTAAACAACTGTGATGATTCATTCAGGATCAACTGAACAATACCAGTTGGATCATCATCGATATCCTTGGTACGTGTTGCATAAGTGCGGCGAATTTCATCGAGCCGGAGTCCGGCCAGTCTTTCGTTTAGGATGGACACGATTCGATCCAAATCGCGCCGTTTCAGGTCTACTTCTGTTTCGTAGATGATGGTCTTGACCAACCGGCTGCGCACGCTGATCACGATCATGACGCTGGGTGAAGACAAGGGCACTACATCCAGCCGTTCCAGCACACCCGTTGACATCTTCGGGCTGAGCACGACTCCCAACAGGTTGGACATCCGGCCGAGCAACTTGGAACTCTCCCGAAAAAGATCGTCGGCATCACGCATTAGCCGGTCAAGTTTTGCCTTAAGTAACTTCTTTTCGACCGCCGAGAGTTCGTGTGTATCCTTGAGTCCATTCACAAATGCCCGGTACCCCAGCTGTGTCGGCATTCGGCCTGCAGACGTATAGGGGTGGCGCAAATAGCCTGAAACCTCCAGATCACCCATGGTATTTCGGACCGTAGACGCGCTCAGGCCGAGCGGATAGCTCTTCGCCAACGTACGGGATCCGACCGGCCCGGCCGTATCGATAAAGCTGCGCACCACAAGGCTCAGAATTAACTGTTCCCGTTGGGAAAGCACTTGATGTGGGCTATATGTGGATCCGGATGGAGTCACGACAATGAGTAATATGCAAAAGCCTTGCCGTGTAGTTCAACGCAGGCCAATGCGGCACAAGCTGCCATAATGGCCACTTGGACTACAGGATTTACCCGTGGCCAATAGCGCGGTTTCGCTTGATCCGCAACCGGCTATGCTCGAAAGCGTAATGCACTACAAATTCCCATAAAACAATGCGATTCTTTTCTGTGCTGGTTGCGAGCGTTTTGGGCACTCTCATAGCGCTGGGTCTGCTCCTTATTCTTGGTGCCCTGTTCGTGATAGCTATTGTGGCATCTTCCACGTCTACTACTCCTTCCGTCCAAACCGGGTCCGTGCTTGTCTTGGACCTGTCTGGCCCAGTGCCCGAACTAACCATCGACGATCCCTTTTTGAATTTGATTGATGCAAGGCCCGGTTTTGGGCTGCACGACATTAAACAATCGTTAAGTGAAGCCACATCAGATCCACAAATCGAAGCCGTATGGATACGTCCGCAGGGCGTTCAGGCAGGATGGGCCACGCTGGATGAAATCCGAAAAGCACTCGTTGAATTCAAGTCGAGCGGCAAACCGTTGTACGCCTCCGGGGGGGACTACGGCATGAATGAGGCCGACTATTTCCTGGCCAGCGCAGCCGACAGCATTTATTCAGCTCCCGGGACATTCTTCGAGTTCAACGGCCTTTATCTTGGTGTAACATTTTATAAAGGGCTATTAGACAAGCTCGAGATTGAGCCTACAATCCTGCGCGCGGGTAAATTCAAGGGGGCCGTGGAGCCGTTTTTTCGAGAAAACCTATCTGAGGAAAATCGCGAGCAGTTACAGGCACTTGTAGATCAGTGGTACGGGCTGCTGACACGCACAATAGCGGACAGCCGAAAGCTGACGGAAGAGGAAGTGTCACAACTGATGGTGGAAGAGGCCTTGATCACGGCCTCCCAGGCGCATGAACAAGGCCTGCTTGATGGCCTCTTTTACAATGACGAGATTCAGGATCGCATTCAATCAGCAATCGGCCGCTCCGGGGATATGCGCCGCATTCGGCTCCAGTCTTACAAGTATGTCGCCTCCTCCAGAGCAGATAGCCGTAGCGGAAGCGCAGGTGCCATCGGCGTCGTCTACGCGTCCGGGATCATTACTGGCGGCGAAAGCTCGACCCGGGCCGGCAACGTCGGATCATCAACGTTCGAAAAGGCCATGCGCAGCGTTCGCGAGAATGACAGGATCAAGGCTGTTGTTGTACGGATTGACTCCCCGGGCGGAAGTGCAACCGCCAGCGATGCCATGTGGCACGCTGTTGACTTGACCGCAGCCGAGAAACCAGTAGTCATTTCGATGGGTGACCTGGCTGCATCCGGGGGATACTGGCTGGCCACGGCCGGTGACACCATCGTCACATCCCCCCAAACAATAACAGGCTCCATTGGTGTGTACGGTATCCACTTCAGTTTGGGACAGATGATGGAATCGAAGCTGGGTATAACATCCGACATCGTGGCCACCGGCAGCTTTGCCGATATGTTTTCCGGCATGACACCGCTTGATGCCCGTGAAAGAGCGCTTTTGGAAGGAGCAATCGACGAAACATATACAGAATTTGTCCGGAAGGTGGCGGCCAGTCGCAGCATGAGCATCGAACGTATTGAGGAACTTGCCCAGGGCCGTATCTGGACCGGCCAAGACGCATACGAGTTGGGCTTGGCCGACGTAATGGGAGAATTGGATACGGCGATTGTCCTGGCTGCAGAAATGGCCAGCCTGGAAGAAGATCAATACCGCATTTTCCGGTTGCCAAAACCCAAGACGATTCTGGAAGAATTCACCGATGTGCTGATGGTGCGATCGCGCATGCTCTTCGAATCACCCTGGAAAACGAAACTGCGAGAGGAGGCACGGCTCCTTGAGGAGCTCTCACACATGCAGCGGGAGCCCTTGGCTCGAATGCCCTGGGACTTCCAGTTGTGGTAGCACCCACAGCCGCTTGCGCCTGACCCTCGATCTTTGAATCACACGGGGCACCACAAGTCAGCGTTCAGGTATCTGTCAGCACGCACCCCGTCATGGCGTCTGGGATCGACTCCCCCATTAGATGCAGTATGGTCGGAACGACATCAGCCAGCTTCCCATCGGCGACACTCCCGGTATAGCTCTCCTTGATAATCAGGTGCGGCACAAAGGCAGTCGTGTGAGCGGTGTGTGGCGACCCATCCGGATTGCGCATACGATCCGCATTCCCGTGATCTGCAATGACCGTCACGCCGAAGCCATGTGTGCGGGCAGCCTCTACTACGACCCTGGTCGCATCATCTACCGCCTCCACAGCCTTTACTGCCGCCTCAAAAACACCGGTGTGCCCCACCATATCCGGGTTGGCAAAATTGAGGCAAATGAAATGATGAGTCTTCAAGGCTATGGCTGCCGCACACCTGCGGGCGACCTTCGGTGCACTCATTTCCGGCTGCAAATCATAAGTTGCAACCTTGGGCGAATTCACCAGGATGCGGTCTTCCCCATCAAAAGGCTCCTCACGCCCGCCACTGAAGAAGTACGTGACATGCGGATACTTTTCGGTTTCCGCAACACGTAACTGCCGCAACCCGCGCGCAGCCAAGACTTCTCCCATCGTGCCGCTCAGATCCAATTTATCGAACGCGACGGGCAGCGCAAATGTCTTGTCATACGGCGTAAGCGTGGCAAAAAACAGGTTTTCGAAGGGTATGACATCGAATGGGGCTCCGCTCGTCCGCTGTGTGAAAGCCCTCACAAGTTGGCGACCTCGATCCGCCCGAAAATTGAAGAAAACAACCGCATCGCTGCTCTCCACTTTGACCGACTCCACGACACATGGCTCAATGAATTCATCGGTTATGCCGGCTGCGTAGCTGGCTCCCATCGCGTCAACTGCACTCACATGATGCGTTCCAGCATTTTCGGTCAACAGGCGATAGGCCTTTTCTGTACGGTCCCAGCGCTTATCACGATCCATGGCATGATACCGTCCAATTACGGACACAATGCGAGCCATGTGACCGGCACGTGTTTCAAAGGTGCGCGCATAAGCTACCCCCGCATGCGGATCGGCATCACGGCCGTCTGTAAAGGCATGCACACACACCTGATCACGCGAGAGCCCTTCCCTGTGGGCAAGTTCGCAAAGTGCTACAAGGTGCCCCAGGTGGCTATGCACACCTCCATCTGAAAAGAGGCCCATCAGGTGGAGGCGGCCGCCCTTGGCATGACGTGCTGCACGCACCAGTACTTCGTTTTCGAAGAAGGAGCCGTTCTCAATCGCCAAGTCCACACGCGTGATTTCCTGGTTCACGATTCGCCCGGCACCCAGATTCATATGCCCAACTTCGCTATTACCCATCTGGCCTGGGGGAAGCCCGACCGGGCGGCCCGAGGCCTCCAGCCGCCCGTGAGGATACCGGGCGAACAGTCCATCCAGAAACGGTTTGCGTGCGTGGTCAATCGCACTTACAGACCGATCCTCAGCAATGCCGTAGCCATCCAGAATAATCAGAATGTGTCGTTGTGTAGAATTCATTCGTTCCAATACCTGACGTGCATATTCTCCAGTCAATGAGGAAATTCCGGTCGGTCTTGAAAAATAGCCGCCTGCGAAGATGGCATGCGCGTGTGACACACTCTTCAAGAGGAATTCAGTGATAACGTCTACCGCAGCCCGGGAAGTCGAATGGCTTGCTGTTACCCCTTGACCGGATGCAATTCCATCGCAGATGTGCACCTGGTGAAAATACCGCAACCCCTGAGCTCTTCAAGTGCTTTAGACACATCCCCATTCCATCCAATAACGAGGGATAGTGTCCGGATGGTGGCTCAATTATGTTAGTACCAGGATAGGGAGAATTCCAGCTAAAGGAAACACGAACCAAAGATTACTATGCCCAAGCGAACAGTGACCATCAGCCGCGAGACAATTGTTAGATTGTGGCTCCTCCGACAGGGGCTGACCAGTCCGAGAGGTACCGTTCCCATTACCCAAGACGCCGTCGTTGATCATTTGACACGGACAGGTGCCTTGCAGCTTGATAGTGTGTACGTCACTGATCGAGCGCATTATCTTTCGTTGTGGAGCCGCTTTGGTCCGTTCAAGCGTGAACAAATCGATGGCTGGATCTATGACGATCGTATAGCCTACGAGTACTGGGGACACGAGGCATCAATTCTGCCGATTTCACATCTGCCTTTCGGACTCAGACGTATGCGCCGATTTCCACCGGAAAACTGGCGCAATGCCGCTTGGTGGGAGCGTTACAACGCTCCGCCGGCTGTGAAACGGCGAGTGCTGCAACGGCTTCGGCAGGACGGCCCGCTTGAGAGTGCTGATTTTGAGCGGAGGCCGTCGGATCGCTCTGGTTGGGGCATTCCCAAGGAGGACAAACGTGCGCTGCAGGTTCTATGGCATGCCGGGAGAGTGGCCGTACGACGTCGGCGACATTTTCGGAGAGTATACGATCTGGCAGAACGTGTCTATCCGGAAGCCACGCCGGCAAGTAGCGCGGCATTCGAGGACAGTTGGCTCCTCATCGGTCTCTCTGGAAACGGCATCGCCAGCGAAAAACACCTGATGAACTACTGGACAGCCCCTGCTCCCAATGCGAAATTGCGCAAGCACATTCTCGCACGTAACCTAAAGGCGGGTCGAATTGCGGAATGCCACGTGCCGGGTATGGACGGAACTTATTACGGGCTTATCGAACACATGGACACGTTATCGCAAATCCCCGAACCGTGGGGTACTACCCTGATCTGCCCGTTCGACTCATTCTTGTGGCAGCGTCAGCGGGCCGAAGATCTCTTGGATTTTCGTTACCGAATTGAAATCTACGTCCCTCCTTCCAAGCGTAAATATGGGTACTACGTTCTCCCTATCCTGCATAACGGCAAGCTGGTGGGTCGACTGGATCCAAAATTGTATCGCGACCGCAACGTACTCGAGATCAGGCACATGCACCTGGAACCAGGATTCCAGCAGGACCACTCGTTTGTCGGCGGCCTCCGAGATTCATTGGCGAGCCTGGCCACCTTTTTGGGAGCCGACGACTTACGCGTTCCTCGGGGTTGGCATAAATTATTGTGATCATCTGCCGATTGCCTGCCCACCCGTGGTACTAGCCTGAATTACCACGGGGCGTCTGGTGGGTGCACAATTCGGAGGCGTTCTACGTGAAAATGGCCTCTACAGCCAACATAATACCGTTCGATGGCATCTATTTTGTGAACGTATGAATATATTCCCACGGTTATAGCC
>JAAXGT010000005.1 GCA_012271205.1 Rhodothermales bacterium | reverse complement strand
GCCTGGTGCAGGGATTCCAGCACAAATTCCATCAAGGCAGGAATTTCTTCCCGTCGCGCACCGCGCATGAATTTGGTAACCAGTGCACGTAGCCCGTCTACGGCGTGCAATTGATCAGCATAAGACCTCGTTGGCAGCTCAACATCAAGCATTACCGTATGGCCTGCCGCAAACCAGGCCAGCACTCCGCCATAAGTTTCACGCCCCTCACGCCGGGTGTCAGGATCCGGGAAGTAACGTACAAATACCGACCGCAACGCACGTCCGATCAGTAGGCGGGCGACATTCTGAGCTCCTTCTTGCTCACCTTCGTAGACGAGTTCCACTTTGCCTGTGATGGCAGGCTCAACGTACTGGAAGTCACTGATGCGGATCTGCGCTTTTTGATGGCCATTCAGCACTGCCCGCCGTTCTGCACTGGAAATCAGAGCTTCCAGCGCAGTGCGCGTCATGCGGGCTGAGACACCAGATTTCTGGTCGACATATTCGCTCTTGCGGGCTTCAAAGGCGATTTGCTCAATGATTTCGCGCATGAAGAGGGGCACCTTTACCTTGACGCCACTGCGCTCCTGCCAAGCTTCTTGGCGCGTGATCGCCATGCCGGTTTCAATAGTGCGCGGGTAGTGGGTAAGAATCTGGCTTTCGATGCGGTCTTTAAGTGGGGTGATGATGTTGCCCCGGTTGGTATAGTCCTCTGGATTGGCCGAAAACACCATCAAAATATCCAGCGCAAAGCGAATATTGAATCCGCGGATCTGGATATCCTGTTCTTCCATAATGTTAAGCAGGCCCACCTGAATGCGCGCCTGCAAATCGGGCAATTCATTAATGGCAAACACACCCCGGTTGGTGCGCGGAATGATCCCGAAATGAAGTACCTCCTCATCGGCATAGGTGAGTCTGTGACGGGCCGCCTTGATCGGGTCGATATCTCCGATCAAGTCCGCAATCGATGTATCCGGGGTAGCCAACTTTTCCCCGTAGCGCTCGCTGCGGTGCAGCCATGCAATGGGCGTCTCGTTGCCTTGTTTGGCCACCTGCTTGCGGCCAAACTTTGAAATCGGGGCAAACGGATTATCATTAAGTTCACTGCCTTCCACCACCGGGACGAATTCATCAAGCAGCGACGGAATAAGCCGGATGATGCGGCTTTTGGCTTGGCCCCGCAGTCCCAACAGAAGAATGTCGTGGCGCGCCAGCAGCGCGTTCTGCAACTGGGGCAGCACAGTTTGGTCAAAACCGAGGATGCCAGGGAATATGGTTTCGCCTGCACGAAGGCATTTCAGTAGATTGCGGCGGATCTCTTCCTTGACGGGCACCACTTCGTATCCTGAGGCGCGCAAGTCGCCGAGCGTGCGAATATCGTTTCTCTTGAGCTTCAAAAGTGCAGGTCGTTGCCAGGTTGAATGTGGTAAATCACAAAAGTTTAATCAGTCAGACTGCCAAACGTACCGCCGGACTGCAGGTTCAGTGGTCACCATGGTCACAGCGATGTCGAACGCGTTCGGTGAACGCTGTCGCACGGCAATGTCAGTAGGATAAAACTCCTTTGCATAGGCAGGGTCTTCTTCAATGAGCACATGCTGCAGTCGTCCGCTATGGTCGTATAAATCCAGTCGCAACCAGCCGGGTCGCAGATTGATCACAAACCAGTGAGTACCGGCCAGCGCGGCGGCACTGCTGAGCAGAGGTATGTTTCGCGCACTGCCTTGGTCAAACGCGAAAGTACGTCGCAGCATGGGAGAGTCAAACCCCTGCCAGCGGAATGTGATCGGCGCTTCGGTTAGTCCGTGCGGCCACGTCATAATTCGCGGGAAAAATCCCGTCAAGCTGACCGGCACCTCACCGTTGGCGCGCAATAGACCTGCGTGATCCCATGGGCTGCCAGACAGCGGTGCCCGGGCAACAATCGCACCTTTGCGGTCGAGTTGCCAAATGGTGTGGTCGGTCGTTTGCGAAACCACCTTGAGGTAGAGCGTTGTAGGAGTTGCCAAGGCATATTGGAGGCTGCGAGGATCGGGCGGTGGGGTAGGGATGGAGTCGACCAGCTCGGTGTCCAAAAGGATGTCGATCTTGTGGTGGGTGGGATTAAACACCAGCAAAGAATCACCGCGCCAGCCAGCCAAGTATGGAAAGCGGGCCCGCTCCCAAGCGAATTCCTCAACCAGTGCCCCATCCGTATCGAATACAAACAGGGTATGGCGGCCGGTGTCGCTTACATATATGCGTCCCGCCGCATCGAAAAGCACGGTCCGGGGCCATTCCAGCATGCTTTCACCTTCGCCCGTTAACACCTGTACGGACTGTATTGTATCCGGTATTATTCCGGAAGCGATCTGCCGCGACAGAGAATCCTCGGGTGAAACGGCTCGCGACTCAATACGCTGGCAAGAGGACGGCAGGCAACCGGCATACAGGAACACAACCGCAACCCATATCCAATGGCGGCCACAGGCAGCTCGCTCTTGCACAGTGCAGCCCTCGGAACTACAGTTGGTCATAGGGCGCAATATGCGGAGGCCTGTCAGTCTTTTTGTCGGCCGATTTGCAATGGTATGGCCACCGGTGTGCCATCGCGCAAGATGTTGAAGGTCACCGTGTCTCCGGGTCGGTAATCGTACAAGCGGGCCCAATAGTCCTCGCCATTTTCGATGGGTGCATCGGATACTGTGAGGATAACGTCGTACGGCTTTAATCCGGCTTCCTGTGCAGGTGAGCCCGGATCAACTTGAGTGATTAACAGGCCGCTGGCCCGGTCAAGCTCGAGAGCATTCGCGATCCGTTCCGTTACTTGGACAATTTGAAATCCGGTGTAATAGGCGCGGTCCACTTTGCCATTGTGGCGCAACTCCTCAATGATCCGCTGGGCTTTCGCAGCCGGCACGGCAACCCCCACCCCCCCCGAGCCGCCACTCTCGCTGTAGATAGCGGTATTGACGCCGATGACCTCTCCCAGTGCGTTGATGAGTGGCCCTCCCGAGTTGCCACGATTGATGGAGGCATCGGTCTGAATCATGTCATAGTAAAGACGTCCCTGTTGTCGGCCC
>JAAXGT010000165.1 GCA_012271205.1 Rhodothermales bacterium | reverse complement strand
GGCTTGCACTAAGTATCCAGCGACAGATTTGTGACACGGTCAGTGTTGATTTGCAGGTTGTAACGCGTGCTTAAGCTGTCAAACAAGGCGCGGTGGCTTGTGCGCAGGCTCGTCTCACGCAGTGTGGCCTGAATGCTCACGCGGGCTTCCGCAAAGGATTGGCGCACAGGTGGACGCTGCGGGCCTACACGCACCCTGATCCATCCGTTCGCTGTCTGAATGGGGCCAAGCAATTCGCCCTCCCTGGCATCGAAAATGGTTGCAGCCCACGCGCCAAGTTGCCCGGCTTCGAAATATCTATGCGGTGCCGCCGGGTCAATTTCCGTGGCCGACGCAGCATCCGATTCTGAGCCAAAGGATTGCCATGCCAGTTGCACTTGGGCCGGATGCATAAATTCTGTTGGGGGAGCCTGGTGATAATACGCCCGCAACTCAGACTCGGGGATGTCCACATCCAGCGATGCTTTCAGATATTGCGCGATGTAGCGATCAAGGGCTTCACGCAACGCGATCCGGAATTCTGGCTCCTGCTTCAGGTGCTGTGCTTGGAGCAGCATGATTTCGCTCGCCACTAGCCCGCGTGCGAATTCTTTCAGATCAGCCGCC
Source organism: Rhodothermales bacterium (assembly GCA_012271205.1). GTDB lineage: Bacteria > Bacteroidota > Rhodothermia > Rhodothermales > Bin80 > JAAXGT01. Next base: position 3,726 of record JAAXGT010000165.1, on the reverse strand, counting down.
GTCTGGACCTGGGCACGCTGCCGGTCACTGGCAAACCGTGCCCGATCGCGAAAATCTGCCACCGTCCACGTTGCGCGCGGCGTTCCAAATGACAGGAGCGGCCTTGACAGCAGACTGGTCTCACTTTCAAGGGGACCTTCCAGAATGCGTACAAGGAGTGCCTCCAGGGTCGCATCATAGAAGAGTGTCCTACTCTCTTCCACTGTGTGCAGCACGAATTCGCGTCGTGCGGTGTTGCGCTTACGCTCCAGAGCAAAAGCGGTGAAGGCGTCGCGCCGCGTCGCAAATTCCGACGCTGTGATGATGGGACGCGTAAAGCGGTTTTCGACTCTGATGACGGAGTAACCCTGAGCCGTGCGTACCGGCTCCGAAATCTCTCCGACCGGCAGGGCAAAGGCCGCGTCTTCAAAAGCCATATCCATTTCGTCGAATGTGAACGGAGGCAAAAGCCCACCCGCATCGCGAAGCCGGGGATCTTTGAATACTTCGCGCGCGAGACTTTCAAAATCCTCGCCTGCGACAAGCCTCGCATGTAACCGCCAGGCAACATCACGTGTGCGGGCATGCAGGTGGCGTGCGGAAATCTGCGTGTTAGCTCTTGCATACAGGCTGCGCACTTCGCTGTCCGTCACAGTCAAGGAGTCAAACAGCGTGCGCTGCATATAAAGATCAAGCAGCAGCTTACGCTCCAAGTGGGCCGCGCGGGACTGGTAATGCGGCTCGTGTTCAATCCCATCCTCGCGCGCTTCGTGTACCGCCAAGCGTGTACCCATCATATCCTTCAGAAAGGCTATCCGCCGTCCGGAATCGTCTCGGATTCCCGTAGTAATGAGCCAATGACCATAAGCCTGCCTGAATTCTTCCGGCATGACCGTCACCTCACCTGCACAGGCAAGCGGCGCCGCGTGTCGGCGAATGCCCCCCACCGCTACCAAGAGCAGCCCCGCCAAAAGGACGTAACCCAGAGATATGCTAAGACTTGGACGCATGCGTGTTCAATGCGGCCAAAATAATGTTTAGCACCAATAATTTTTGTGCCGTCCGTGTGTAGGTTTCACCAAACGCTCCCGGACACAACAGCCGTTGTTACCGTATAAGGCCAGCACCAGCACAATCCATGCAGCGACCACGAAGGATTTCCAAGACCGTTCAGGTGGGCCAGGTTCAGGTTGGGGGCGGAGCGCCGATTTCCGTGCAGTCCATGACGGTGAGCAAGACCCACAAGGTCGACACTACCCTTGCAGAGATTCAAGGGTTGGCAGACGCCGGAGTCGACATCGTTCGCGTCGCGGTGCCACGTCCGGAAGATGCCGCCGCACTGCAGGATATTGTGCAGGGTGCCTCGGTTCCCATCGTGGCCGACATCCATTTTAACCACACCTACGCCCTGCAGGCCATTGAAGCACGGGTGGCCAAGGTACGTATCAATCCGGGCAACATTGGCAAAGAAGAGTGGGAAAGTGAAGTGTTGCTGGCAGCCAAAGAAGCTCAGATTCCCATTCGGATTGGCGTCAACAGCGGTTCACTGGAGCGGGATATTCTGGATAAGTATGGATACCCTCAGCCTGAGGCATTGCTGGAAAGTGCCCTGCGCCATGTCGAAATATGTTCTCGGCACGGATTTGAGGATATTGTCATTTCCGTCAAGCACTCGGATGTATTCTTCATGATCCAGGCATACCGCCTGGTGGCCGAACGGACTGATTTTCCGCTACACTTGGGCGTGACCGAGTCGGGCTCACTCAAGTCGGGCACCATAAAGAGCGCCATCGGCATTGGTGCGCTCTTGGCTGATGGGATTGGGGACACCATCCGGGTTTCGCTGGCGACGGACTCCATTAAAGAAGTGGAAGCCGGTCACGCAATCCTGAAATCGCTTCGCCTAGGCCGGCCTGGCGTAAATATTGTGGCGTGCCCCACCTGTGGGCGCCTGAACGGTGACCTGTTTTCCATTGTGAAGGACGTCGAAGCCGCCGTAGACGCGCGCAAATTTGACAAGGATTTGACGGTTGCACTGATGGGCTGCGCCGTCAACGGGCCCGGTGAAGCACAGGGCGCAGATCTCGGAATATCACTTGGGCGCGGCCGGGCGCACTTGTTCAAACGGGGCAAGGTCGTGGGTACCGTGCCCGAGGCGGATATCGTTCAAACCGTGCTGGACGCTATCGAGTCGTGGGATGCGCAAGCGTAACCCTGCGCTTCCAGTCTTCGATCTGCGCCATAAAGCCCGGCAACAACTCCTGAAAGTCTGCCATAACATCGCGCAGCGGATCCCTGGTCATATCAAAGAGCCGCGCCTCTTCCCCCGTCCATGTAAAGTGCCAGCGGCGCGTTCGTACGTAGTAGCCCTCTTGGCGCCGCCCCATAACATCGGTTTCGGAACGCATCTGTGTAACGCGCCCGACCAGCGCTTTTCGCGGCCAGTCCGCACGCCCTTCAATCAGCGGCCGCAAGGACCGGCCCGGCAAACCGTCCGGTGCCTGCACACCGGCATAGTCCAGTATGGTTGGCATCAGATCCACTGAACTTACAAGTACGGTATCGAATATCTGCGGTGCTATGACACCGGGCCAGTGCAGGATTATCGGCGTCCGGAAGGCCTGATCGTGGAGTGACAGCTTACCGTTCGGCCCGCCATTGGCATACAATATGGCATCGCCCTTATACTCGACATATGGCGGCTGCTCCCAACCGTTGTCATTCACATAGATAATGATCGTGTTCTCCGATAGCCCACGATCATTGAGATAATCCAGCAAGTCTCCTACGCCGGCGTCAAACCAAGTGCAGTTCCCGTAATACTCCTTGGCGGATTCCGAAAGATTGGAATTGGCGTAATACTTGTAGTACGTGTAGGGCGGATTCAGTGGCGTATGCGGCAGAGACGGTCCGTACCAGAGAAAGAATGGCCTATCAATGTGCCGGTCGATGAATTCGTAGACTGGTTCCATGGTTTCGCGTGCAATGGTGATCCCTTCTCCGCCCATTAATTCCCGGAAGAATCCGGGTTGCCCGCGCAGCGCTTCCTCCCAGCCTTCAGACATACCTTCCGTAAAGCCGCCGTTCCTGTAAGATTGCTCCCACCATTTGCCCGCCTGGAAACTCGCGTATCCGGCCTGGGCCAAAAGTTTCGGCAGCGTATCAAACTGACGCATGACCTGGGCCCTGTGCCAAAAATCCCAACGACTGCGCTCATCCGGATTGAGATTCCGATACACCGCATTGGCCCTCGTATCCCGCACGAGCAGAGTTTCCGCCCGAGTTGCGTATTGCGCGGGATAGAGACCCGTAACCAGTGTCTGAAGTGCCGGGCGGCAGTGATTGTCCGTCGTGTGCCCGAGTGTAAATAACGCCCCGCTTCGCGCGAGAAGATCCATGTTTGGCGTGACGGTGTAGGGCGATCCCGTGAATCCGAAATACGGGTACCCGTGGTCGTCTCCAATAATGAGAATCACATTCGGCGAACGACTATCCTGACCGAAGGCCGATGCCACACACATCAGTGTTAACACAATCAAGAGAACCCGATGCATGCTATCGCTGGCTGGCCCGCTCGAGTACACGTCGTTCTTCGTCTGTGAGCGCGTCCATGCCTTCGGCATTGATCTTGTCAAGAATGGAATCCACGTCATCGTGAAGGGCCATCTCGGGTAGATTTGTACTGCGTGGGGAGCGCGAAAGATGTGATTCCATCCGGTTTAGCCAGGGAGAGGGTGACCCTAGGAG
>JAAXGT010000196.1 GCA_012271205.1 Rhodothermales bacterium | reverse complement strand
AGTTCAAATACATGGGCGACATCGGCACCTACTACTGGCTGTACGTCACCGGCGAAGACGTGCCCAGCTGGGACGAGTTCTGCAGCCGCGGCCATTAGCCCCCGGCTGCATCTTTGTCATTGCGAACGCAGCGCGGTAATCCCGTAGCGATCCAAGTGTCCGCACCAGACTACCAAGATTGCCGCGTCGCTGCGCTCCTCGCAATGACATCCGGATATGAAATCAAACCCCAACGGAGGTTGAGGCCATGACCACACCTGCTACTTGCCAGTTAGCGTTGAAAGAGTGGGCGATAACCGTGAAGGCCCTGGCCGACGGCGACCAGATCATGATGCTGCGCAAGGGCGGCATCCACGAGGAGAGCAAGGACTTCCGCGTGGTGCATCCCGAGTTCCTGCTCTATCCCACCTACCTGCACCAGAAGGAAGAGCTGCTCAAGGACAGCCACCAGCCCGCGCTGCGGCAGTTGCTGGCCGACGACCCGGACGACAAGGATGCGGTCACCTTCACCCACTGGGCGCGCGTGCACGAGCTGATCGAGATTGACCAGCAAGGCAAGGTCGAGGACCTGGCGCCGCACCACATCTGGACGGACACCTACGCCCAATCGCGTCTGCACTGGAAGCCCATGGTCCCGCTGACCATCATGCTGCTGCGCGTCTACGAGATGGAAAACCCGACCACGGTGTCCTACATCCCGGAATACGGCGGCTGCAAGTCATGGGTGGATATCATCCCCACGGTGCGCCTCGGGGACGCCAAACCGGTGGTGGACGACGCCCGCTTCCGCGAGATGGTGGAGGCGGTGCGGGGGAGTTTGGGGCTGGTGCCGGTATAATAAAGGAACATCATGGTCCAGCAATCCAACATTGAAGTGCGCAGCGTGTCGGTGGTTTTAGTGGCGTCGACACTGATCGATCCTGAGTCGGTCAGACCCGAGGTGCTCACTCGCGGTGACGTGGTCCCTAACGAATGGGGCGTGGTAAATTCCGCCACGACAGAATTGGCCGCGCTCACTGAATATGACAACGACATATCCATCAGTGTCGACGGCACTAGATGCGTGCTTTTGGAAGGTGTCGCGGGACCATTTCGCGCCAAATACGAAGTACATTCTTTGGCCCGACGATATGCCAACGCAACACGATTGGTTCAATATAGCGCTATAGGCATCAACTGGTCCCTAGATGTATTGGAACTGAACCCCGACGCGTGGCTTCGGGGCAAAATCACCGGTCACGATACCGAATTTGCTGACTTTCAGACGGCACAAGTCCGCTTGGTGAAGTTGGCCGGAGATTATAATTTCAACGTGACCATCGTAAACGAAAATACGGGGTTGCTACTTGACTGCAATTATCACTATCCAGTGGTTGGCAATCCCCCTCAACTCATTGCCGCCATCCTCGATGATATTGAGCGATTGCAGGCTCATCTGTTGGGCGACGTAGTTGCCCGTCTATAAGATAGTTGCGCACGGTGGGGGCAGGCATGATTACATTTGACACACCGTATTCGGGTAGCCTAGATTTGGCGAACTTTCAAATCATTGAGTGGTCTCAAGCAGTACGTCATCATGAGAAACTGCTTGAGATCTGGGGTGAACGTCAACATGTTGGTTCGTCATCTAGCGCAATGGGTATGGCGGCGTATGATCAGCGCCCCCTGCCGGATTTCGTGATCGATTCGTTGACCGACATCAACGATGTTTGCGCGGTCTTGGTGAATTGGGGAGCGGCTAACATAGCGGATCGGATTGCTTACTTTGCATCTGATGATGACTTGGATGACGACGCAATCCCAGTAACCGCAGACAGTGCGCGCGATTTCCTTAGGTTCTATGGCACGTTGGATTCAAAAGGTGACGCGAGTCTAGCGTGTACGCCTGAGGGATGGATATTTGCTGAGTGGGATTTCGAGGACCTCCGAAGTGCGGGCGTATGGTTTTGTGGCGGCGGCCGCGCCCTGTTCGCAGCTACCGATGCTGACGGCGAATACGTCCGGATTGACGGAGGCAGTGAAGTTGGATTATTGCCAGTGATCATGGCTAAACTAGTACAATCAGGACTATTCACGTGGTATCCAGACCTCCAGGCGATCACGAGCTCGCATCACAGGACCATGTCGCGCGATTTTTTGGCCGTAGGGTCACTAAGGCAGACGGTCGCCCAACGTGGGAGGCTTTTCGACTCAGAGACCGCGAACTCGCTTCCGAATACCCTTATCTCTCAACCAATTGGATGGAGTACTTCGACCCTGTTGATTACAACCGGCAGACAGACGGGGTTAGGGAGGTAGTGAGGCGGAAGCTTGACATTCGGACTGGTTCATTCGCCGTTTTGAACGTAGGGGATGCCGTTGCAGTTTGCCAAAAAACTCTCGATATCGATATCCGATTTGCGGTTGTAGATAATGTCTCGGACCCTTCCCATACCGGGGTGTTCGGATATTCACAGTACAACGCTGCCACAGCGCGATTACTAGCCAATCTCATTGGTCCCGGCGATTTGTTCGCAGCCGGACCATGATTCGACCGTAACAGGTAGCAACGATGGCTTCTCTCCTGCGCGTGCTGGAACAAGATGCAATCCGACGTGGATACCTCAGCGTCGGCGAAGAACTGACTGCGGCTGCCACGGCTTTCGCCTTGGTCCGCGACATGCCCTACCAGCGGGCCAGCACCCGGGAGCCGGAGGCCATCATCCGGGAGTGGCGGGGCACCTGCTCCGGCAAGCACTACTTGCTGGCCGGCATCTTCCGCGAGTTGGGAATGGACTCAAGAATTGTGATGTGCACACACCGGTTTACGCCGGAAAATACTGGGCACTTCCCGTCGACGCTCAGGGCGCTCGTGGCCAAGGAGCCCGTGCCTGATGTCCACACCTACATTCGCCTGAAAACCGACAAAGGATGGATGACTGTCGACGGTACTTGGCCGGCTGCCTCCCAGCCATTGGGAATGCCGGTCAACATGACGTTCGTAGAAGGCCGTGACATGGAGATAGCCTGCGACCCGGTGGACTCTTTTATCGTCCCGTCCGGCGACGACCCGCAGGCCTTTAAAGAGCAATTGATCGCGGAATTCTGCGGATCGTCCAGTACAATAAGGGACGAGTTCATCGAAGGCATGAGCCGCTGGCTGAGCGACGCGACGCAAGGGTGATGAGACCATGAAATATCGCCAACTTCCCCGCAC
>JAAXGT010000032.1 GCA_012271205.1 Rhodothermales bacterium | reverse complement strand
GCCTATTTCAATACTCGGGCCAACCAGTTGAGCGATGCTCAACTCTGGAAGATCGATTCGTACAGCACTTGGGCTGCTGACACGCTGCCGCAGATGCTCGCCAGTATTGGAGAAGAACCGGCATCACCCTCTCTGCGGAACGCGCTGACCTATTTGCGCAACTGGGACTTCGATTTCCACGGCCACAGTGTCGGGGCAGCGATTTTTTCGGAGTGGATACGAACAAACGTGCCAGCTTCAGAATCCGCCAGCGGACTCCCGGAGGCCGTACTCAGACTGACCCAGCGCTTTGGCGAAGATCAAAGTCAGTGGCGCTGGGAACACATGTATACGGATCGTAGATACTTTGCCGTGGGCCTGTGGAAACAGGTGGCTCAATTTGCGCCACTTGAATGGAACGGCACCGGTCACAGTACTTCCCCAGTGTGGGGTGGCACGCTGATAAACGGAACTCCAGTCCCGCCTGCTATCTGGGAGATGTGGGTAGACATTCGACCGGCGGGCCCCGTACATGTGCGTAAGCGGCACATTGACCCGTACCGCCCACTGGGACGTTACATCGCGGAACAAGCGGAGCCTATCACCTTGCAGCTATCGTCTTTTTCGCAACAAACTACTGCGCTACTGCCCTGATGCCGCATGTTGGAGAAGTACTCGTAATAGGCATCGATGCTGGCGGAACGTACACCCGACTTTGTGCGCGCTCTAATGACGGAACGCCGGACCTGATTCTTAACGGCGATCCGGCTAATGCCCTCCGACAGGGAGAGGCACGATCAGCATCCGTACTCGCTGAACTGATTCGGGGAGCATTGGCACAGCGGCAGAAGTACGTGCTACGTGCAATTCATGCCGGTGTCGCGGGCGCCGGTTCGCAAGGCGTGCAAACCAATATGGCGCGGCGCCTGCGCCGGAGACTACAGCTGGATCAGGAGTGCATCGTCGCTGTGTCACACGATGGCATCACTGCGATAGAGGGCGCCTTTGCAGGAGAAAGTGGCCTTCTCTTCATAGCCGGTACAGGCAGTGGTGTGCTGGCGCGCACGATGGACGGGGAGACCGGCCACGCAGGTGGATGGGGATACGTAATCGGCGATGAAGGCAGTGGTCAGGCTTTGGGGCGCCGCGGACTTGCGGCCGTGGCACATGCAATTGATGGTGGTCCAGTAACGGCGCTGAGTGCTTTATTGCAGGAAAGGTTTGGCATTGCCGATCGCGATGCTTTGCTGGGGGCAGTTTTTGACCGGACCTGGCCCATTCAACAAGTTGCACCCTTGGTGCTGCATACCGCCGAAGCCGGCGATTTGGTCACAGCCCATATCGTCCACTCAGAAGTAATGGCCTTGGCGCGTCAAGCTGAATGGTTGCTGAAACGCGTCAAAAATGTTGACCCTCGTTTCGCGATTTCAGGGGGGCTCGGCAAATCCAAATACTACCGAAAATGCCTGCATCACGCAGTGAGGGCCGTCTGGCCCGAATCCAACATGAAACGTCCCCAACACAGCGGCCTGGAAGGCGCTGTGCGACTGGCTGTGAAACAGGTCGTTAACGGTTCTGACGATTTTCAATAAGAGCGCTCACAACGTTGGGATCCGCGAGTGTAGATGTGTCACCTAATCGCCCGTAGTCATTCTCGGCAATCTTGCGGAGAATACGACGCATAATCTTGCCGGAGCGCGTCTTGGGCAATGATGGCGTAAACTGGATAAAGTCCGGCTTGGCTATCGGTCCAATCTTGGCCCGGACATGCCCCACCAGCTCATTCCCGAGTTCATCCGAAGGCGCTGTACCAGCTATCAGTGTCACATACGCGTAAATGCCTTGGCCTTTAATGGCATGCGGGAAACCCACTACGGCGGACTCCGCTACCTTGGGATGTGACACAAGTGCACTTTCGACCTCGGCGGTGCCCATCCGGTGCCCCGACACGTTCAGCACATCATCGATGCGACCGGTGATCCAATAGTAGCCGTCCGCATCGCGGCGGCATCCGTCGCCGCTAAAGTACTTGCCTTCGAAAGCCGTGAAGTAGGTATTGACGAACCGTGCGTGGTCCTTGTACACAGTGCGGGCCTGACTCGGCCAGGATTCCTTAATCGCCAATACGCCTTGTGCTTCTCCCTCCAACACGTCGCCGTGTTCGTTCAATACCTGCGGTTCAATACCAAAAAACGGTAATGTAGCACTGCCTGGTTTAGTCGGAACTGCACCTGGAAGCGGAGTGATTAGGATACCTCCGGTTTCCGTTTGCCACCAAGTATCGACGATTGGGCAGCGTCCTTCTCCTACTATTGCGTGGTACCAACGCCATGCTTCGGGATTGATGGGTTCCCCTACCGTTCCCAAGACCCGCAATGAATCCCGGCGTGTACGCGTAACGAATGCGTCTCCTCTGCTCATGAGTGCCCGAATGGCAGTAGGAGCTGTATAGAATTGCGTAACGCGGTGGCGGTCGACCACCTCCCAGAAACGGGCCGCATCCGGATACGTGGGCGTGCCTTCAAAGAAAACCTGGGTGGCTCCGTTAAGCAGCGGTCCATACACGATGTAGGAGTGTCCGGTAATCCAGCCTACATCGGCGGTGCACCAGAATACGTCACCCGGATGGTAGTCAAAGACCATCTGATGGGTAAGCGACGTATAGACCAGATAGCCACCGGTGGTATGCAACACCCCCTTGGGCTTGCCGGTGGATCCGGAGGTATAGAGAATAAAGAGCGGCTCTTCAGCTCCCATGACTTCCGCAGGACAGTCGCTGCTTGCTGCCGCCATTTTCTCATGGTACCAGACATCACGCCCTTCCAGCCAGCTCACATCCGCCCCAGTCCGCCGGACCACTACTACCGTGCTCACATCGGAGCAGCGGGCCAGCGCCGCATCGGTGTTGGGTTTCAACGGCACCCGCCGACCGCCTCGAATGCCTTCATCGGCTGTAATCACCACTGTGGAGTCACAGTCCACGATGCGGTCGGCCAGCGCCTCCGGTGAAAACCCGGCAAAAACAACTGAATGAATCGCGCCGATTCGGCTGCAAGCCAGCATAGCAACGGCGGCCTCCGGAATCATAGGCATGTAAATCGTGACCCGATCGCCTCGTATGACCCCCAATGACCGGAGCACATTGCCAAACCTGCACACTTGCTCGTGCAGATCCTGGTACGAGATGTGCCGGGGTGCTTCTTGTGGATCGTCCGGTTCAAATATCAATGCCGTGTTGTCGCCGCGCGCTTCCAAGTGACGATCCAGACAGTTATAGGCAGCATTGGTTTTACCATCCTCATACCACCGGATGGAAACGTTATCTGACGCGTAGGAAACATTCCGGACCCGTGTAAACGGTTCAAACCAGTGAATACGCTCGCGGGCCTGCGCTGCCCAGAAGGTTTCCGGATCCTCGATTGAGGCCCGGTACTTCGCGCGGTATTCATCGAGAGACTTCAAATGGGCCTTGTGGCTGAAGTCAGCCGGCGGGTCATATGTTTGTGCGTGCCCGGAATAGGCATCTGTAAGCTGGGCATTCGTTGTGGGGGCCATGTCAAGTGTCTTGGGCGTTGTGATTAGATTTTAGCACTGCCAGCGCCCAAAAGTAAGCTGCTCCTGCGAAAATTCCAGCGTATTGTTTCCATGCCAGTCCCACACGCAGATTTCTCGACCGGCCGCAGAACGCAAACCGATTCGCACACACTGCTGAAATCGGTGTTCGGGTATGAGAATTTTCGGACACTGCAGGCTGAAATCATTGACCACATAGTCGCCGGCCGGCATGCACTGGTCCTCATGCCAACCGGTGGTGGCAAATCCCTGTGTTACCAGATTCCCGCTTTAC
>JAAXGT010000017.1:2732-3373 GCA_012271205.1 Rhodothermales bacterium | reverse complement strand
ATCTTGGCGACTTCTTTCAGGGCGTCCAGCGAAAAATCGGGCGACTGGCAGAGGCTGATGGTCTTCTGCTCGTAATCTGCGATGGCGCTGACCATATCCGGAATCCGGTCGGCAAGCTCAAAGGGAATGTTGGTGACGCCGTGCTTGTCCCCGTGGAGCAGGTCACCGGTATGCACGGTGAGGCCTCCCACTTCGATGGGAATACCCATGTCCACCATGTGGACGTACGCGTGGGACACGGAGACTTCCTTGGCGAAGAACTGGAACCCCAGATCGCGGACTTCGTCCAGATCGCGGACCGTGCCATCGGTCGCTACGGCCACGGCGCCCAGGGCCTTGTGGATGTTGGATTGTACCTCACCCCAGTAGGCGCCGATGGGCGGGTTGTCGATGTCGTGCAGCACGATGAACCGGGGCTCGGGCACTGACACGATCAGGTCCCACCAGTCCTCGCGGGCAACGCTGCGGCCCTCCGGCCGGTTGGCGGAGATGACCCCGGTGACGGCGTAGCCCACCAGGGGAGGGTACTCCTGGAAAACGGTCTTGATCTCCGGCATCATGAAGCCGGCGTTCTTGGGCCGGAAGTTGAACCCTTCGATGGCGTTGCAGATGCTGGGAGAGTCGATTTTGGACAAAGCCTG
>JAAXGT010000017.1:0-2680 GCA_012271205.1 Rhodothermales bacterium | reverse complement strand
GCGCGGGCAAAGGATACCACAAATGCTCGGGCATCGATGACATCCGCCTTGATCGGTAGCGTTCCGTTTTAGGTCGTTTATTCTGTCAAACGCTGTTGCCAGTGCGAGTAGGGGCGAATAATCATTCGCCCCTACGTAGAAAACACCTAAATAGCAATGCTACTGTTGCTCACGTCCAGCTTGCCCGTCACCACGTCAGCAACCAGTCGGGTGCGGCGCGGGCCGTCGCAGTACCTGCGGCAAGCTGAACCCAGCGGATCTTGCGACGGGCAAATGGCATTGGCTGTGGCCTGCAGCTCTCCCGACTGATACAATGCGGGAGATCTTAATACACAAAACCCGCTGCGCAAACAGCGGGCAAGCGCGGAACCTTCGTCTTGGACAGGGCAGGCTCCAATCCCAGAGACACGCCGATAGTACCAGCACATCCTGGTCATCGGCAACAACCTCCGGCGACGGTTTTCGTGCCGGAGGTATTTTGTGGCCAAGACGAAACCGAAGCCCAACAATCGTTTCAGAGCAGCATCGACCGCACGAAAGCGCACCAAGAATCTGGGGCACGGGCCGAAAAGCCAAGCTAAAGCCGTTATCCGTAAAATCATACGGTGAATACCCTGCAACCCGAGGCGTCCGCAATGACCGATTACAAGCGAATCCCCCTTCCCAAACCTGTTCCGATAGATAAGCGGGCTGACGATGCAATACTCGCCCTGAACAAGTTATTCGACGCCGATGACTTCTACGTTGCCCGAGAAGGCGACGAGGTGGAGGTGTGGCTTCGCCAGATGAACTTGAACGACTTGGCGACGGCGGTAGCCAGGGTTGAATCCGCGTACGGCAATCCCGACGTGATGCGTGGTATATTTCAGGCTGTGGAAGACGTGCGGAGCTACGGGTTCAATGGCCATAAGCGGTTGTACGTTGGCTACAATCGAGAAAGGAAAGTCGCCAACCGTAAAGGCAAAGAGTTGCGTAGGGGCAAGCATTTCTATGCCAACGACAACCCGTTTAAGAGGGATGAAAACGAACTGCCCCGAAACGCAAATGACCGGATCATCTGCGGGGATAGTGAGGATGTCCTGAAAGATATACCGGATAACTGCGTCGACCTGGTGCTCACTTCCCCGCCCTACAATTTTGGCTTGGGCTACGGGGAGGCAGACAGCAGCGACAGCGATGCAGCCGATTGGGGGGCCTACTTTGCGAAGCTGTTTGCTGTTTTCGACGAATGTATCCGCGTCCTCAAATACGGGGGGCGGTTGGTCGTGAACGTCCAGCCCCTGTTTTCCGATTACATCCCAAGCCACCACATCATCTCAAATTTCCTGATGGAACGCCGGATGATATGGAAGGGGGAAATCCTTTGGGAGAAGAACAACTACAACTGCAAGTACACAGCTTGGGGTAGTTGGAAAAGCCCCTCCAGCCCTTACCTCAAATACACATGGGAGTTCCTGGAGGTGTTTTGCAAAGGCAACCTTAAAAAGAAAGGCAACTCCGCCAACGCGGACATCGGTGCCGATTCTTTTAAAGAGTGGGTAAACGCGAAATGGTCCATCGCCCCCGAACGGCGAATGCGGGATTACGGTCATCCTGCCATGTTCCCCGAGGAGTTGGCGCGGCGCGTGATGCTTTTGTTCAGCTTTCAGGGCGACACCGTACTTGACCCGTTCAATGGCGTCGGTACGACTACGGCTGTGGCGTTGCAGCACGGGCGCCACTTCCTGGGCATCGATACTGTCGAGGAATACTGCGACGTAGCGCGGGATCGTCTGTCGCAGGCGGGCAGGCAGGGACAGTTCCATGCCTGATTTCCCTGCAACACGTCGCGAGATAATTCGCTCTTACAACCTACTGGTGGCCGGCATCGATGATCGGGCTACAGCGGAACGCGGACGAGCCTACGGCGGCGTTATCCGCGCTGCCAAAGGTAAACTGGTGGAGAGCATAGCCCCCCATATCATCGGCCTGGCATGGCAGGAACACGGCGGGGATCTGGAGAGGCTGTCATTCGGGGATGTCAAAACCTACCGCATCCCGATTCAGCAAGACTACGTTGAGCGGCTGCCAGAGGACGTCCGCCAGTACGTTGAAGCCCGGATGCATGAGTACGTGTACCGCGCTCAAGTAGATGTCCATGTCTTCGTTGAAGGCTCTTTCGCCCTAGGTATGGAATGTAAGGCGTACACCGAAAACGCTATGCTCAAGCGTATCCTTGTGGACTTCCGGTTGCTGAAATCCATCCATCCCGACTTGATATGCTGCCTGTTGCAACTCGAAAGCCAATTGGGAGGCGAGTATTCGATGCCGCTGGCCAGCCCTCAGATAGGCAGCACCCGTAGCCATACCCTCATGTCGTACTTCCCTGAGGTCGGTCTGGACGTGATTACCTTATTGGAGGGAGAGCGACGGGTTGACCAGCCGATTCACCACGCTGACCACTTCAAAGAACTCGTGCCGGCACACTTGGATCACGCCATTGATCAGATTGGCGCACTTCTGGAGGTTCATATCTAACAGATCGACTGACTTTGTAAACACGCTCTAAGTGGTTTATTCTGTCAAACGCTGTTGCCGGTGTGGGTAGGGGCCAATAATTACTCGCCCCTACGGAGAAAACCACCTAAATTGCAACGCTACCGCTTGGCTCTGTCATCGTGGGGCCCGCGAAGGCCGGTGT
>JAAXGT010000006.1 GCA_012271205.1 Rhodothermales bacterium | reverse complement strand
TGATGTGCGGGAATCCTCCATGGAGGTCGGGGACGTTTGGCGCCAAGAGACACTTGTTGCGCCTGAAGACTTTGCGCTATATAAATCTGAAGATTCGTTGCGCGCGGAGCGTGAGCGTGTTCGATTCACGACAGCGCCCATCTTTGATTTGGCAGCGGATGCGCGCATGCATATGGAGGAGCATTTTGAGGTCCTATCGTTGCAGCTGGAGGAGGTTTTTGGGGCCTACCGGGATTATCTGATTCAGGCCAGACAAGACAGTCTAGTCGTGGGCGACAGTCTTGAGGATGTCCCGCTCTCGCAGGCGGCGATTGCCGATTCGCTGCACTACATGGAATTGCGCCAAAAGGGCCGGGTGAAGCTTAGCGAAGCACAGTGGCGCTGGCTGGGTTGGGATTATGCTGACCACATGCCAGACACATCGCAAAGTGAGACGACTGAGCCACCGTTGTACGAGCGCATTCTTGGGTCAGTATTCGGATGGAGCATCCGAATGCAGACCGAAGGTGTGCTCAACATCCCACTGGACAGCATATACGCCCAGGAGATCATCGTGCGTGATTCGAGTTCAAGTACCTTTGCCCGGCGCCAAAAGAGCAATGTGATCGGATTGAATCGTGTTTATGACACGGTGCAAGGCTATCTGGAGATGGAGTATGTGGACGAGCCCATGCTTACAAGCGTTCCCTCGCAGTTTGTACAAGCTGTTTTTGTGCCGTCACTGGAGTATCAGCGCGCGGCCACACTCCAGCGGTGGAACGAGGCTGAACGGAAGATTTCAGAGGTGCGGGGAATGGTGTCCGAGGGTGAAGAAATTGTCCGTGACGGCGAGCGCATTACGCCACTTATCAAGCAGAAGTTAATCTCACTCGATCGAGCGAGGCGGCATACGGTGGTTGAGGATCTTAGCAGCTGGCGTACACTCGGCAAATGTGTTCTCGCATTTCTCACGTTCGGCCTTTTCTTCCTGTACCTCATGTTGGCACGCCCCGTCATTTTTGGAGACAACAAGATGGTTGTACTGCTCAGCATCCTTTGCGCAGGAACCGTCGGATTGTTTGCACTGGCCGTACGGTTGGATCCAGATTACATGTATGCCGTCCCGGTTGTTATCGGGTCTGTGATTTTGACCGTCGTATTTGACTCACGCGTGGCACTATTTTGCACGTTGACGCTGGCTATGGTGGGCGGTTTAATTCTGGACTTGGACATGAAATATGCCTATGCCACGATGGTGGCCGGGACGTTCGCAGTATATAGCGTCCGGGGACTGCGAAACCGAGGACAATTATTTCTAAGTGCCGCGTTTGCCTTGACCGGGTATGCACTTGCACTGGTGGCTGTCTGGCTATTTGAAGACAGTTCCATGTTGCAGCTTGGACAGCACCTTGTGATGGCCGGAATCAGTTCGTTCCTGCTTGTAACGGCCTATCCGTTCTTGTGGGCGTTGGAGCGGACGTTTGGCATTACCACGGACCTGAGACTGCTGGAACTGTCAGACACTAATCAGCCGCTACTCCGGGAGCTAATGCAGCGGGCGCCGGGCACATTTAATCACTCGCTCCAAGTGGCAAATCTGGCCGAATCGGTGGCCAGTGCGATTGGTGCTAATGCTCTTTTGACACGCGTCGGGGCGCTGTATCATGATGTGGGAAAGACCGACCAGCCCGAGTATTTCATTGAGAACCAGCGTGGGGATAAGAATGTGCACGATGACTTGGATATGCGTGAGAGTGCGAGAATTATTATCCGGCACGTGCAGAAAGGCGCAGAGCTTGGACAGCGATACAAATTGCCCAAAGAGGTGCTCGACTTTGTTATGATGCACCACGGCACCACACGCACCGAGTACTTCTACCAAAAGGCAGTGCGCGCGGCCGGCACCGATGGGCCAGCGCCTGAAGAGAGAGATTTTCGCTATCCTGGACCAAGCCCGCAAACCAAGGAAACAGGCATATTAATGCTTATTGATGGAGTGGAAGCCGCCAGCCGCAGCATGAAAAAGGTCAATGAGGCCTCCTTAACGACCTTGATTAACCGCATTTTCCAGCAGCGAATGGAAGATGGTCAGTTGGACGACACGGACTTAACATTTGGCGAATTGACGCGGATAAAGGAGGCGATCACCACTCAGCTCAGAAGCATGTATCATGTCCGTGTCAAGTATCCAGGCCAAGAGGCTGACGAACCAGATACGGAGTCATCCTCGTAGCTTCCGAATGGCTCTTGCTGGAAACTGGGCAGGCGGCCATGTGCGGGTTTGGCGGCTCTCATGAGGTTGCTTCTTACGTGATATCCTCGCCGGGATTCGAGTTGGATGCCACTGCATCCAAGCCATGCAGACACCGGCCTTTACGCAACAAAGGCGCGAGGCACGGGCAAATCAATTACAGTTCTTAGTCCGGGAGGTGCATTAAGAACGAGAGGTATCGCATTGAATAAGGCCCCAACTGTAGCTGTGTCCCCGAAGACCCCGCCGTCTATGGTCAGACTGATAGGTGGGTCGCCATCCACCGTTACGCGGTCTACAGGGTTTTTTGCCCCTGCGTACATTCGCAGATCCAGAGACACAACTGCACGGCCATTTGCGAACGCGAGCGCGGTGTGCTTTATGCCCGCTACTTGTCCCTTTCTAACGTGTATATACGGACTCTCAACGTCCCTGTCGGCAAATACAGGCTCCAACGATTCCCGACAACTATCCACTTGCAATCCCAAACCGGCAGACACAAGATGCAGGGATTCAAGCAGGCCAATATGCCCGAATCCGCCTTTCTTGCGTCGTTCTGAAAACTCGGACGCATTCATACCCACACCTACTTTTCGTTGGAGTGGAAGTCGCCGTTTGCCAGCGTCCACATGCCGTTCTACACGTACGCTACGCACATGCGTACACGCGCCCGTTGCCGCAAGGGCAAACATATCCATGGCATAGCCGGGATTGACTCCCGTTCCCAAAATCGCAACGCCGTATGCCTTGGCTGCAGCATCGATTTCTTCGGAAATCTCCGGATGGCGGTCGAAAGGGCAGGAGAGTTCCTCCGTACTTGAAACCACGCACGCGCCAGCCTGTGCACACTGGACCAGCTGCTCTTTAACTTCAGGCAAGAAAGAACTTGTCGTATGCAGCACCACATCCGGCTTTAGCGATTGCAACTCACTATGCGCATCGTCTGAGACCACCACATCACTGGTTTGTCCGGCTAGTTCACCCACCGTCCTGTTTGCCTTCAGTGGGTCGATGTCAATAGCTCCGACCAACTC
>JAAXGT010000105.1 GCA_012271205.1 Rhodothermales bacterium | reverse complement strand
GTGCAGCGTTATATAGTCCGCCTGCTCCAAAAGGTGCAGGAGACTGGACGCGCGCTCCACTTCCCGGCTCAGTCCCCAAGCGCTGGATACGGAAATAAACGGATCGTAGCCCAAAACGCTCATGTCTAGGGCGCAAGCCGCGTTGGCCACTGCCACTCCTATTGCCCCCAGCCCGATTACGCCCAAGGTCTTGCCCATGATTTCCGGACCCTTGAACCGATTCTTGCCTTTTTCGACTACGGTACTCACATCGTCGCCTGTGAGTGTGCGCGCCCAGGATATGCCTTCTATGATGCGACGAGACGACAGCAGCATACCGCAAAGCACGAGTTCCTTGACACTGTTGGCATTCGCACCCGGTGTATTGAATACCACAATACCGAGACTGGAGCACCGGTCCACGGGAATATTGTTAACGCCGATACCACATCGCGCGATGGCCTGAACCGAGTCCGGCAGCACTTCTTCATTCAGGTTGTAGCTGCGCAGGAGCAAAGCATCGGGTTCCCGGATGCCGGTACCCACTGAGTACTGTTCCGGAGACAGCGTGGTCAGACCGACTTCGGAAATCTTGTTGTAGGTTCTGATTTTGAACATGGCCCAAACGACAAAGCGTATTCACAAAGGTAGGTTTTAACGCAGGTTGCTGGCGTTAAGATTGTATAGCCCGTTGTATCTTGTGAGGCAATCATCTCTTCATGCTCGTGGCACAACACACCCACAAACGCAGGGCTCTCTGGTCATGGGCCTGCTATGACTTTGCCAACTCGGCCTTTACGACGCTGGTGGTGACTTTCATTTACGCGACGTATTTCACGCAAGCGATCGCGGAAAATGAAACGGACGGCACCAGCCAGTGGGCTTGGGCTGTAACGATTACGGGTATCGTCGTAGCCCTTTTGTCGCCCTACCTGGGTGCGCTGGCGGACCGGGGCGGGTTGCGGCGGCGGTTCCTTCTCTTGTTCACCGTAATCTGTGTGGCGGGCAGTGTGGCACTGTTTTTCCCTTTGGAAGGCCAAGTCCTGTTCGCGCTGATAGTTTTTACCATTACAAACATTGCCTTTGAAATGGGCAATGTTTTTTACAACGCATATCTGCCTGATTTAGCCTCTCAAGAGCAAATCGGGCGAGTTTCCGGGTATGGCTGGGGGCTTGGCTACATTGGTGGACTGTGCTGCCTGGTAGTCGCTCTTTTGGGGCTGGTGCAAACCGAGAATCCTCTATTTGGTTTTGGCACGGAAGCCGGCGAAAATATTCGCGCCACCAACCTGCTGGTAGCTGTCTGGTACGGATTGTTTGCGCTGCCGCTCTTTATATGGGTGAAGGAGAAGCGTTCGGGGACGCTGCCGGGTGCAGCCCAACTTGTGCGCGAGGCCAATGCGCAACTGGTATCCACATTCCGCGAGATTCGCCGCCGCTACCGACAGGTGTTGCGCTTTCTAATTGCGCGGCTGGTGTATAACGACGGTTTGATCACAGTTTTTGCCTTCGGCGGCATTTATGCCAGTACTACGTTCGGGTTTACAACCGAGGATGTGATCATTTTCGGGATTGCGCTCAATGTAGCCGCCGGATTGGGAGCGTTTGTGTTCGGGCACGTGGACGACTGGCTGGGTGGCCGAACGACTATTGCGCTTTCGCTGGCAGGGCTTTTCGGGTTCGGCTTATTGGCGGTTCTCACGCCCAGCGAGACTTGGTTCTGGGTGGCCGGACTGGGTGCGGGGACCTTAGCCGGACCGAATCAGGCGGCAAGTCGCTCGCTGTTGGGGCGTTTCGTGCCGGAAGAGAAGCAAAACGAATTCTACGGCTTCTTTGCGCTTTCCGGCAAGTTCACGGCATTCCTGGGGCCGGCCCTGCTCGGCATTGTCGTGCAAGTGACGGACAGCCCGCGTTGGGGTATGGCAACAATCCTGATCTTCTTTGCAATTGGTCTCGTCCTCCTTTTCCGGGTCGACGAGGCCCAAGGCCTCGCGGGCGCCAAGACGCCATAAACAGCCCGGCAAGAGTGGGATTCGTCCACCTGCGCAGGATCTGCCACTGAGCATCTTAGGAACAGTTGAGAGCCCTCAGAAAGCCTGTACTCTCCGCACTCGAACCATGTCGTGCGCCACGGTAAGGCGTTATTCTTTACCACGTGCGTCTGTCCAGTTAGTTCGAAAGTCAAGCTCTCTGATAAACTGCATGGTTGTGATGCACTTTATATTCCCAAGTCGCAGCACACATCTGGGATTTTTCTGTTTATATCCGTGGCATTTGGCTTTGGTTATTCATCGGTCACCACAATCCGATGAGATGGACCCTCAAGTGCGCACGCAATAAGGAATGGATCTCGCCCCAACATTCTTTACTTGCTCTTCTGTCACAGCACTCTATCTCTCCTATTATTCAGTACTGGGACACATCAGTTTACTGACGTTCAGGCCGGTGCCATCATTCGGCAGACAGTCCGCGTCGTGGTCGTAATCACCATCGCAGTCAGGCGCACGCGCTTTCGGATTGCGATGGAACGCGCGCCTTACGGTGTCTTTAACCGCGGTCATGCGCTGCTGGACCATGGCAACTTCCGCGCGGCTCAACCCGATGGCTTCTGTCCATTCGCAGAACACGGCACCCTGTATGACTTCAGTAAAGCGTTTGTCGTCCAAGAGCATTCGGGTGCTGATTTCACCGTACCCAACTCCTGCAACTGCGGTGGTATCGCGTATAGCACAAACGCACTCTTGCCTACATTCTGCGGGCCAACCAGCGTCTCGCGCATACGACACCCCGGATGGTACGCGCGCCAAACCGCGATCAAAAACGGCAGCATGGAACTGTGCTGCGCCATTCAAATTTGCGATCTTCGCTGCACTCCACTGGCGGCATCGCACCAAATTTCGCCAGCCACAAGTGCGGCTGCTCCCGCACGATGTCGTCCTTGCTTATGTTGCCGCACTTCAGGATGTCGGCCATGGACCTCTTGTCCAATGCATCCAGGTATTTGAGCAATGGGTCAACGGATTGCGTTCCAGCCATGTAGTCCATGCCGGTTACGAATCCGTCCTGCGTGAAGCGTGCAGGCTTTCCGTTTTCAAACAGGCGCCGGTGCGACACGTGTTCGCGCAGGTAGTTGGCCTTCTGGCTTGTGAGCTGAATCCACCGGCCGCTCTCCCTGATTTCCGGCCAGCCCGCCCGCACGTTGTAGCGGATGTCGTAATTCAAATGCTTCATCGCGGTAGGGGCCCGGGTTGCCCTGGGCCCCCCGCACCGATCCGGACGGGCCCTTTCAGGCATCCGGCTCCGGCCTCCGGTCAAACGACCAGCCATTGGTTGGGCCACGGGTGGAGCATGCGGACTTTCGGCCCGTAGTGCGGGGTCAGCTGTTCAACCGCCGCCCACGAGGTGCGATCCTTTTGGGACCGCCGACGCAACGCGCGTAAGAACCGGCGCTTGACGGTGTGGACCACTGCACTCCAATACCGGAAACTCCCCGGTACCGCCTAGTCGTGGAGCCATTCGCGTAGGATTCGTCCCCGCCACCGGGCGTGCTCATGCTGGTCCACATGCCATCGTTTGCGGAGGGCCTCCCGTAGGCGTCGGATCGTGCGCGCCACTCGTTTTCGGGCCGGCTGGCGGCCCAACTGGAATCGCCTCTTCCGGGTCGTGGTCCATAGTGCGTCCGTCCCAGAAAGTCGAACGTCTCCGGTTCCCCCGTCCCCGCCCCCTCCGGTGGGCCGCCGCATAGCGGCCAAACTCGATGAGCCGGGTCTTGGT
>JAAXGT010000130.1 GCA_012271205.1 Rhodothermales bacterium | reverse complement strand
CCAAGGGACCGGGGAACCCTCCGTTTCCTTCGCTTGGGTTACCACTCCGAAGAGCCCCAAACAAGAGGGCCCCGTCCTTGGCCTATTGTTCCAACAGGTCCGAATCCGACGTCTTTCGTGAACCGTTTGAGGCCGGCTCAAGCTCCTCATCGGCCACGGTTCAACACTTGGCCGACGCCCATTCATTCAAAGCCTTCATCACAAGCTAAAACCTGCCAAATCAGGAGTTTTGCAAGAGGCTCATATGTATTTCCCATATTATAGCATGGCGGTCCGGGTCGGGGGAGGCATACCTTACCCGGACCGCCATGCTATGATATCTCCCCTTCCAGCGTGTGTTTGTGGATCACACCATCGATCTCTTCGGAATATCCTGTCGTGTAACGTGCCCATTCACCGCACACATGTCGCCACCCGCGAATGACACAGCAGCACGAAACACCGTCCGAAACACGTGGCTGCCTTTCGGGGTCTCGCTGAATACCGATACCCCTCCAGCGAATAAATCACCGACCACCACGTGTACGCTGTCCCCTGTACCAATAACAGAAACTTGCATCGGAAAGCGGAAATCGCCTGGAGCTTCACCCGCACCTCCGATGAGGTCTACCAGATGACCTTCAAAACTGCAGGCGCGGACAAACTCCCCTCCACATGGTATAAGAGATCATCCCTGACCGCTATGTCCCCCACGTCGCCGATCATGTCGCTTGCTGGCCCTTCTTTTACATCGACCGTGTACCTCTCACCGACAGCAACCAACATCCAGGAAAGCGTATTCTTCGGTTCGTCATAGATAATGAACCGCGGATCTGTGACCACTGGAATTCTATCCGGTGTTGGATGGAACTCCACATCGCCCCTGCCGGTCCTGCCTTGGCAGGATGCAAACAGCATCAGCGCTAATAGCCACTATAATGGCTTCCGTATTAGTCTTGCCATGTAAGTCCAGTGCTTGGCGGCAAAAATTGCTTGCCCTGACGACCGGTATCGGAAAAGGAAAGATCAACGGAGAGCTCAGTAAGCGGCATGTTCTGTTAGCCTTAAGTATCGCCTCTGACGTGGACAACTCTTTGGGCAATTGCGAGCCAGCCTACTCGGAGTGTAGTTGGTTCTATAGCCTACCGTATTGCCGGACAGACGGTCTCCCCATCTATGACTCTGCAGACCAATTAATTGACCCTAATGGCCGATTACGGCATGGGGAACGTATGGAGCTTCCAGCGTGGCAATTTCTTCAGCGGAGAGCTCGACCGAAAGGGCCCGTACGGCACTTTCCAAATGGGGCATTTGGGATGTTCCGACGATGGGAGCAGTTACGCAGGGCTTCGACAGAAGCCATGCCAGTGCAACCTCCGCTGGTGAATCGCCCCGTGCCCGGGCCACCTTACGCAGAGCCTGCACGACATCCGTGTCAGCAGGATGGGTATACCGTGCATGCATTAGCTCATCACTCTCAGCACGCGCCGTTGATGGTGGGTCATCCAGTGTCTCGGCCCGGGCCAAGAGGCCACGGGCCAAGGGAGACCACGGCAGGACCCCCAGCCCCTCCGATTCGCACAAGGGGATCATCTCACGCTCCTCTTCCCGATACAAGAGGTTGTAATGGTTTTGCATGGATACAAATTTCGCATAGCCGCGAAGCTCACTTGCGCCCAACATTTGCGCAAGTTGCCACGCGTACATTGAGCTGGCCCCGATGTAGCGCACCTTGCCCTGCCTCACAAGTTGGTCCAACGCTGACAGCGATTCCTCAATTGGTGTATTGGGATCGTACCGGTGAATCTGGTACAGGTCAATCGTCTCTACACCGAGTCGCCGCAGACTATCCTCACAGCTCTGTACAATCGTCTTGCGCGAAAGCCCGCCGCAGTTGGGGGCTTCCCGAAGCGAAAAAAACACCTTGGAAGCGAGCACCACCTCATCCATGCGTGCATATCTCCTGAGCGCTCGCCCCGTGATCTCCTCGCTTATACCCAACGAGTAGATGTCGGCCGTATCGAAGAAGTTGATTCCAAGCTCCACGGCCCGGCGGAAAAACGGCTGCGAGGCCTCCTCTTCGAGAATCCAAGGCTGCCACGCCGGGTCACCATACGTCATACAACCCAATGCCAGCCGGGAAACGACCAGTCCCGTGTCTCCCAGTCGTGTGTATTCCATATCCAGAATTTGCTCAATACAAGTGTGGATGGGATGCCTTAATATAGGCTTGGAGCGGGCGGAGAATCGCTGCAGCCGGGCTAATGGCAGATCCCGTATACGAAGTACCCAGACGGTTCAGGCACGTTTTTGCGAAGCGCAGTCCCAAGGCTAAGCTGGCCCCGGCCCTGCCGCCTCCGCTAAAGGTAAGCGCGGGGTTGGAACCCTTGAATGCCCCTCTGACCCGACGCCAGGCAGGGCACCTGTTGCGCCGCGCAGCCTTTGGTGCACCAGCTGAAAAGCGAACCAGTTTGGTGGGGCAGTTGGCTTCCGATGCCGTTCGGAAAATGATGAACGGCGAGCGACTCAAGCCGTCGCCTCCAGCCCCCTTGTGGAATACGCACTACCCACCCTGGCAGGGATCGGACGCGGAGCTGCGGCACTACAATGAACTGCAATTTGACTGGTATGTCGAGCTCACATCCTCGTGGATTGCGCAGATGATTCGCGGCGGCCTCCGCGAAAAGCTTATGCTCTTCTGGCATGACCATTTTGCTACCGAGCGCGATACGTATTTCTTCACAATCATGTCCTACCGTTACCTAGCGCTGATCAACAGGTATGCGCTGGGTAATTTCAAGACCTTTGTCATCCTGATGGGCCTTAATCCGGCGATGCTGGTCTATCTGGATGGCCGACTCAGTACGCGCATTAATCCCAACGAAAACTATGCCCGCGAGTTATTGGAGCTCTTTACCATGGGGCAGTTCGATCGCAACGGGCAGCCCAACTACACACAGGAGGATATCGTCGAAATCTCGCGCGCGCTGACCGGTTACCGAGTAGACTATGGCACCTTTAGCGCCCACTTGGTTTCGAACCGGGCGGACCATTCACAGAAAACCGTTTTCGGCCGGCAGGGCCGGTTTGATTTCGGCGGCGTGCATACTGTCCTATTTGAGGAGCGCACAGAGCAGATTGCGGATTACATCTGCCGCAAACTCTACACAGAATTTGTGTACGTGACCCCTCACGAGGGGGTGGTTGCGCAAATGGCCGACCTTTTTGTCAGAAACCAGTTCGAGATTGCGCCCGTGGTTGAAGCCCTCCTGTGCAGCGCTCATTTCTATTCGGACGAAGTCATGGGCGCGCAAATCAAGAGTCCCGTCCAGCTCTATGTTGGTCTGTTCAAGGACATGGGGAATTCGGTTCCGACCGAACTCGGCCTGAGAAAAGCGCGATATAGCATGGGACTACTGTCTCAGCGCCTGCTCAACCCGCCCAATGTTGCTGGCTGGCCAGGCTATCGCAGTTGGGTGTCCACGTCCACACTACCCGAGCGGTGGCAGCAATTGGAGTATGTTTTGAACGGAAGCGTGCGTGAGTACCGATTGAGCGCGGTCGAATTGGCACGCGAACTGGTGGACCCCCATGATCCCATGGCCGCCTTCAAGGTACCTGTTGCTATGGCACAACATCTGCTGTCCGTTCCGCCAAGTGAAATCGCAATCGATGCACCACCTGACTTTGCGGGCGATTTGCAGACATTTCCAATCCCCCAGGAGATCATGAACGCCCCTCTGCACGTGCGGGATCTGGCCAAGATATTCCTAGGCAATTTCCCTTGGTATGATTGGAATCTTAACCGTCAGGGCATCGCGTACGGCATCACCCGTTACACACAATGGCTGATTCGGCGGCCCGAGTTCCAGTTGACCTGATCAAATGAGCAACCGCGACCTGAAAGGCCGGTACGGAAGCTGCTTGGAACACGGCTGTGCACATGCGCAAGATCACCACCGGTGGTCGCGCCGGGACTTCTTGGCCGGGCTAGGACTCGCGGCCGGGACCACGGTCATGCTCGGTGCAACGCCCGTCCATGCCATGGTCCGATCCCCGCTTCTACAGGCACTGCAGGGCCTTTCCAGTGAGCGCATTCTGGTGCTTGTTCAACTGGAAGGGGGCAACGATGGCCTGAATACCATTATCCCGGTAGAAGATGATCACTATTACCGGGCACGGCCGCGTCTGGCAATTCCAAAGCATGCCACACTTCCACTCACCCAAACGCTTGGATTTCATCCGTCCCTTAAGCCGCTGAGAGATCTGTACAATGATGGGCACATGGCCATTGTACAGGGCGTGGGATACGATGACGCCAGTCTCAGCCATTTTCGGGGGACGGACATCTGGATCACCGGTACAGACACCAATTCCTATCTGAACAGCGGATGGACTGGAAGGCAGCTCGAAGTTGCTTTTCCGCAGTTCGATACGCAACCGCCAGACTTCCCGCTGGCGGTCCAGATTGGCGGGCTTTCTTCAATGCTCTTTAACGGGAACACCCACTTCATGGGGATGACCCTCTCAAACCCCCAGGTTTTTGAGAGAATCGCCCGGACCGGGCACATATACAATGCACGGGACGTGCCCTCCTCTGCCTATGGAGAAGAAATGTCCTTTGTGCGACGTGTGGCCAATGACACATTCCGCTATGGCGTTGCTGTACAAAACGCTGCGTCAGTCGGCGTAAATCACGTAAGCTACCCGGGGCTCAACCAAAACAACCTCGCAAACAGTCTATCCATCGTGGCCCGGCTTATCAAAGGGAGCTTGGGGGCACGCGTATACCATGTAGGTCTGGGGGGCTTCGATACACATGGAACACAGGGTGGTGTCAACGGACGCCATGCCCGGCTTCTCGGCTATCTGGCGGATGCGGTCAGGGCGTTTCTGGCGGATTTGGGAGCCCTGAGAAAGCATGTGCTCGTGATGACGTTCTCTGAGTTTGGTCGCCGGGTAGAGCAGAACGGCTCAGACGGCACCGACCATGGCACTGCCGCACCGTTGTTCCTGTTCGGACCTGGCACCTCTGGGGGGCTTTTTGGAACCGGCCCCTCGCTCAGTAATCTGGATGTGCACGGTAATCTGAAACACGGGATTGACTTTCGGGCGGTATATGCGACGATTCTGCAGCACTGGTTTGGATTTTCGGGATCTGCCAGCGAAGCCGTGCTGGGTAAGGCCTTTGATCCCTTGCCGCTGATCGCCAATCCCACAGATCCGGTCGTCACGCACACGGATTCCCCAGCCCTGCCTCAGGTATTCACACTTCATCAGAATTATCCCAATCCCTTCAACGCTGAAACTACAATCAGCTTTACACTGACTGACTCCGCCTCCGTCAAGCTCAATGTATTTGATCTTGCCGGACGGCACGTACGAACTTTGATGGAACGGAGGCAGCGGGCCGGCCGGCACGAAGTTCGTTTTGTAGCCGCCGGCCTTCCGAGTGGCACTTATGTGTACAGGCTTCGTGCGGGTCGCCACATGGTGTCGCGTCAGATGACGTTAGTCCGGTAGCTTCGCCTCCAAGTGACATAGCCGATAGCAGCCAAAATCAGATACGCTGCGTAGAGCAGAGTGGTCAGGTAAAGACCGCTGGCCATGTACAGGCCGACATAAACTATGTCGGTAACGATCCAAACGAGCCAGTTTTCGAGAATCTTGCGGGCTACCATCCAGCTTGCGGTAACGCTCAGGGCTGTCGTGATCGCATCCCACTGCGGATACTGAGAATCCGTATACGTGGCGAGAACCGAGGCCAATAGCAACGCTATGAGGACCGTCACGGCCAAGAGAATCAGTCCCAGCCGCAGTGAAAGTCGAGACACCCTCAGGACTCCGCCGTCGCGGCCGCCGGTCAGCCATTTTTTCCATCCGTAAATGGCAATTGTAATAAAGAGACCCTGAAGGGTCATTGTCGCATACAGACTCGAATCAAAGAACACGACGCCGAAGAGCGCACTGCTGAATATGGCTGCAGGCCAAGTCCAGATGTTCTGCCGGATATTAAACCAGACGTAAGCAAAGCCTGCAATTACAGCCACTCCCTCCAGTACGGCCACCAAATCAGGCATCCATGATCAAGGAATACGAATCACATAGGCCGCGCCCGGCATGTCAACCGAGGCCGCCCCTATAAGAGCGGTATTGCCCTGCAGGTCGATTGCCGTTCCAAACGCGACTTGTCCGATGTCAATGATACCTTGGTATCGCCAAACACCGTCTTCACGTGCATACACGTAAACCACGCGATCTATGTTGAAGTCGAGCTTGAACTGCTCGTCATAACCTACTGCCAGTGCACGATCACCGTAAAGGGCCACTTCAGTGCCGAAGCGGCCCCCGCTGTAAGTGGTCGGAGGACTTAGCGTTGCCGCAAGTTGCCAGGTGCCCGTGGAATCGCGTGCGTAGAGTGTGGCGCTGCCGGTATTGTCTCGACCGGAGTGCGCCTGTCCCACCAGCAGTTCGTTCTCGAAGATGTCTACGGATATAAAGAAGTCCACCACCTCGGGAATTCTCGCCACTTCTGACCAGACTTCCTCCGGTTCGTAGTCAAACAAGTATACCGAACCTGGACGCCGGCTGAAATACCCGCTGCTCGTGACCGCCAAGACATCACCCGCCAAGGCCGCATCCCCTCCAAAAATGCCGGCACGTACACCGAGACTTCCCGTGAGCCGGGCCGTGAGTTGCCAAAGCCCATCCCTGAATTCGTACACATAGGCGGCCCCCTGCCTGGCACGCACAGCATCGCCCGCCGTAGTAATTACGGCACGTTCTTGATCAAGGACCAGTGCCGCGCCGAAGGCACCTTCATCGATCTCACGCGGGCTGGTTAGACGCTGGGTTTCTCGCCAGGTACCGGAAGAATCCCGTCTGAACATGTAAACGATATTGGGCGCTTGTACAGCCACCAACTCGCGACTGGATGCGACCATGGCGAAGTTGCCTTGCAAGGCGACGCGACGGCCAAAGAACAGCCCGCCCTTGCAGTCGCTCGGCACTAAACGGGCCTCCTCCTCCCAGTAGCCGGTCGAATCATTATGCAAATAAACATAGGCGGCTCCGCTGTCTTCGCCACAGGAATCCTCGGCACTGGCACCTACCATGGCACGGACGCCATCCAGTGCTACTGAAGTGCCGAAGTAGTTTCCGCTTGTCGTGTCTGCATGCGGCAGCCGCATAATCTGGGCGTTAGATTCCGCACTCGAAAATGCCGTTGCCAAAAGCCAGACAAACAGGCATTTGACGGTAGCAGGTGCATACTTCAGCCAGTTCATTAGGTGTTACAGGGTATCTGCCAAAGCTTCCCAGCGGGTGTAGAGATCCTCGAGTTCCAATTGAATGGCTGCGTAAGCCGCACTGGCTTCCCTGGCCCGTTTCGGATCCGAATACACATCCGGATCTGACAGGTCAGATTCCACGGAACTGCGACGTGCTTCTGCTTTCGCAATGGCGGCTTCCGCAGCCTCGCAGAGCTGCTGACGCTGCCGGTGTGTCAGCGTTTCATCATCTGCTTCACCTTGGTCTCTTGCAGCTTGGTAGGCCCGATTGCGAGCCTCTGCCTCCCGCCGTTTCTGCTCCCTAGTCTTCGGGCCCCCCGATCGTTTGGCACCCCTCTTAGGCTTCTTTACTGCACGTACCTTTGGCGTATTGCGTGACTGCAGAGCCCCCTGCTCACATGCCCAGCGGTACTCCGTGTAAGTGCCCTTGTAGGTGCGTATCTGACCACCGTCCACGTGCCAGATCGTGTTCGCCACTTGATCCAGAAAGTGCCGATCGTGACTAACGACCACAAATGAGCCCTTATAATGGCGTAAGGCTTGAATCAGGACCTGTATGGATTGAATATCCAAGTGGTTGCCAGGCTCGTCCAGAATCAGAAAGTTGGCCGGATTAATAAGTGTGCGGGCAAGAGCCAGCCGACTCTTTTCTCCCCCGGACAATACGGACACCGGTTTAAACACATCGTCGCCACTGAACAGGAACGCACCCAGGAGCGTCCGCAAACGGCCTTCCTCACCGGTCGCCGCCACCTCCTGAAGCGATGTCAGTACCGTGTGGTCCGCATTAAGGAATTCGGCCTGATGCTGCGCAAAGAATCGAGTTTCGACATTATAGCCCTCCTTGTACGTACCCTCAAAGCTCTCTTTCCCAAGCAGAATGCGCGCCAATGTCGATTTGCCGGCCCCATTTTGGCCTATAAGCGCAATCTTGTCGCCGCGCTCGATCGTCAGTGGGCCGGCCTGATCGAATACATTTATTTCTGATCCGGCCTCGCCCTGATAGGCCTTTGAAAACCTGGACAGCGAAAGCACGGTCCGGCCGGATCGACGCGGGGACGGGAACCGGATTCGGATCTCCGCTTCCAGAGGCTCAGGCGGAAGGAGGCGCCCCATCTTCTCCAAACGCCCAATGCGGCTTTGCACTTGGCGCGCTTTGGTAGCCTTGTAGCGGAAACGCTCAATGAATCGCTCAGTCTGAGCGATTTCCCGCTGCTGATTATCATAGGCGGCCTGCTCGAGTTCGCGCCGTGCGGCACGCTCAGTCAGAAAGAAATCGTAGTTGCCCGCATATTCAGTAATGCGCCCGGCATACAGATGGGCGATGGAATCTGTCATGCGATTCAAAAAGTACCGGTCGTGTGAGACCAGCACTATCGTCCCGTTGTACCCCGCCAAATACTGTTCCAACCAGCCTATGCTGACAATATCCAAATGGTTGGTAGGTTCGTCCAGAAGAAGCACGTCCGGCTTCTGCAAAAGCAGCCGCGCGAGCGCCACCCGCATCCGATAGCCACCCGAAAGTGTAGCCATGGGACGTTCAAAATCTCCCGGCACAAACCCCAGTCCGGAAAGCACGGATTCCGCACGCGCCTGGGCCGTGTGTGATTC
>JAAXGT010000043.1 GCA_012271205.1 Rhodothermales bacterium | reverse complement strand
GCGTACAGCGTTTCATATCCCGCTTCCGGATGAGCTACTACAATGTATAACCCATAGCCATCTGGTGCATTCCGGATCATCTTAATGACCCCACCACCGGTTGCATAAACCGGACTGCCCTTGGCTACCGGAATATCCACTCCCACGTGATCGCGGTAGTTTCCGTATATCGGATGCTTGCGCTTGCCAAAGTAACTGGACACCAGACCACGAACGGGCATGATGGCCGGTAACTGGGCCAGCCTCTCCTTTCGGAAACGTGCCAACGTGCCCAGTTCCCTGTAACTGGCATTCTGCAGGTTGATTTGACGCTCAAGTTCATCCAGCTGTGTGGCTGATCTGCGCAAGAGCCGGGCCGTGGACATGCTGAAGCGGTCGAATTCCTGGTACGGATCGCTGCCACCTACACCGACTTGACGCACTTCTTCAGAAATATCGTCCGCCTGCAAAATAAGCCGGTACAAATTCTGATCTGTGTGCGCCAGTTCATCAAGACTCTGTCTGAAATCTCTCAGCAGTAGATCAGTCTGTGCCAATTGGTCCTGCAAGGCACGGTTTTCCGCCTTCAGTGCCTGTTTTTCCGGAGAAATAACTGTGCGATCTATAAATAATGCAAGGATGGATGCCAAAAACAGGCAGACCAGAGCATTTCCTACAATGGGGAGAACCCAGCGCCGCTGTGCCTTGTGCCATTGCAGGGTTGGACCGTCAAAGTAGTATCTGTTGTGTGCCATAGTCAGATTGATAATCTGTGCCAAGGATCAACAAGTAAGACCCAGCGCAGCAATATAAATTTTTCGTTGTGTATATGTCAACATTGAAGAGGCGCGTGTATTTGGAGTGCCCAAAAACTGTTGGCAGAGCATACAGCACGTCCAACTGTACCAACTGTATATAACTTTACGCATGATCTAGTCTGCTGTTGATCGGCAAATTCGTGTGAATAGATGCCATAGTGGCTATTGGCGTGACGGGGAATCCATTTGCTCTTGTGGCTCCTGTCAGTCGGCTAGCCAAGCTGCTTAGGGTACCTCAATAGACTCCAGAATACGCTGGACAATGGATTCTGCTTCCATCTCTTCGGCTTCGGCCTCGTACGTGATTATAACGCGATGGCGCAGCACATCCATTGCCACGGATCGAACATCTTCCGGTGTTACATAGGCCCGGCGGGCAAGAAAGGCATGCGCGCGTGCGGCCAGATTGAGATTGATCGAAGCACGGGGGGAAGCGCCGAAGTCAATGAGCGAGGACAGATGGGTCAAATTGTACTCGGCTGGTCTTCGCGTGGCCAGTACCAAATCCACTATATACTGCTCCACGCGTTCGTCCATGTAAAGCTCGTTGAGAACCTGGCGTGCCGACAGAATACGTTCAGGTTGAACCACCGTGCGCACCTGCGGCACGCCACCGGTTCGGGCCATGCGTCGCATGATTTCGAGTTCTTCCCCGCGTGAGGGATAGTCGACTTTAATCTTGAGCATGAAGCGGTCCACCTGTGCCTCCGGAAGCGGATACGTGCCTTCCTGCTCAATGGGATTCTGTGTGGCGAGTACCAGGAATGGTTCTTCCAGCGGGAACGTGGTCTCACCAATAGTGATCTGTCGCTCCTGCATGCTCTCCAAGAGAGCACTCTGCACTTTGGCGGGGGACCGGTTGATTTCATCCGCCAGAATAATGTTGGCGAAGAGCGGCCCCTTTTTTATGGAAAAACTGCTCTCTTTTTGATTATAGATAAGCGTTCCTAGAATGTCGGCGGGCAACAAATCAGGCGTAAACTGGATACGCTGGAACTGTGTCCCGATAGCACGTGCCAGTGTGCTCACGGTCAGTGTTTTAGCCAGCCCCGGCACGCCTTCGAGCAGCACATGCCCCGAGGCTAAAAGCCCGATCATGAGACGCTCTACCATGTACCGCTGCCCGACCACAATACGCCCGATCTCAATGCGTAATTCATCCACGAAGGCGCTCTCTGCACGAATGAGCTCGTTTACGCGAGACATGTCAAACTGCATCATGTCGTCAAGGTCATGCTCAGAAAATCTTCAAACGACGCGCAAACGCAGGCTTTGCCTACAGGTTCAAACTAATTGAGTGCCCGGCCCAACGTTCCGGCCACGCACAAATGCTGCCGCAGGCATGCGGCGTTGTCCTTCCAGTTGAAGCTCCTGCACTTCAATGGCACTCTGTCTGCACGCCACCACCAATCGGGGAGTCGCTTTAAGTACGCGGCCCGGTTCGCCATGGCCGCAGGTGATTTGTGTACGTAGCACCTTGAGTTGCTTACCCTTCCATAATGTCCAGGCACCCGGAAATGGGGACAAGCCACGGCAGTGGTTGTGCACATGCGGAGCCGGCATGGCCCAAGGAATGCGGCAGTCATCCCGGAATATCTTGGGGGCTGATGTGGCCGAGGCGTCGTTCTGGCGGATCGCATGTGTCCGTCCAGTTGCAATTCGCCGTGTCGTTTCCACGATGGCACGGGCACCCAGAAGGGCCAGGCGGTTGTGTAGCTCGCCTGCGGTCTCATTGGGCCCGATTAGAGTAGGCCATTGCAGGATTACGTTGCCAGTGTCTACTTTTTCCTTAAGGAAAAAGGTGGTTACACCGGTCACTTTTTCTCCAGCCATGAGGGCACGGTTTATCGGGGCCGCGCCCCGATAGCGTGGGAGGAGCGAAGCGTGAAGATTAAATGATCCAAGGCGCGCTGCTGTGAAGACTGCACGGGGCAGGATCCTAAATGCCACTACCACTTGAATGTCACACCCGAGTTCAAAAAGCTGGTGAGCAAAGCCCTTGTTCTTGACGGAGGCGGGCTGCAGGATCGTTGTGATGCCGAGCCTTTGCGCAGCAAGCTTAACTGCGGTAGGCTGAATGAGGCGTCCGCGTCCGCGTGGCTTGTCCGGGCCGGTCACGACGACAACAGGTTTCAGGCCGCTTTGGACCAGAGTTTCCAGAGCGGGGACTGCAAAGTCAGGCGTCCCCATAAATGCGATGCGCAAACTGTCAGTGAACGGCCTAATCAATGCGATTGCGGTCATCCCAGACTGGAACGACCAACTCATAGTCTCCGAAACCCGTCTGGTCCACGAATATGAACTGGCGACCTATCCGGTAGAAGTACCAAATCTCCCACGGCTTGCTATTGTAGCTATAGGTCTGGCGATTCGTGTCATCCGGTTGTCCGTGCAATACAAATACCAGGCCGCGATCTGTTTGCCACCCCGGTACCCGCCGACGAAATTTGCGGTTGGCATAATCGATACGGTAATAGTGTTCCTCCATGCGCTCATTGCGTGTCGTGCCGGGCGTAGGATCCCGCTTATCCCAAAACTCCTTGAACAGGCGAAGCCGCTCCTCTTCATTGCTGGTCCGGCGAAAGGCATTGAATTCACGGTTTCGGGCAATGTAAACTAGCTGCTCAATGGCCTCATCCAGATTGTCCGTATAGGCGGATAGACCGTACCAGCGAAAGACGACAATTCGCTCCGCCGTGTCGCGCACATGGCCCAGTTCATCGCGCAGGGTGACGATCACCCTGTAGTGACCAGCCTCAAAATCGTGCAAGGGAATGGTGCTTACCTGCTGGTGCTGCCCCGCACTGACCGCAATCGTGTCGGTCCAAACGTAATTGGTGCCCGAGTCCGCAAACGCGTTCCTCGCACGGTCCACGGGCAACACTTCCTGCGTCAGTGTGACAGTCCTGGTGCTGTCAGTATAAATCAGGTAATACAGGTCCAGCTTGACTGCGTCTGCCGGAAGTTCACCTGTTACGAGCGGTGTCAGCTGCTGTGATGTGGGGTCATATGATTCCAGCAGGATCAGATCACTTAGTGTCAGCGGGCGATCAAAACGGCGCACGCTGGCTGTAAACTCTTGAAAATATACCTGCTGGGACACGTGGTCTGTATACTGGATGGCGATCAAGTACT
This sequence comes from Rhodothermales bacterium, assembly GCA_012271205.1. Lineage (GTDB taxonomy): Bacteria > Bacteroidota > Rhodothermia > Rhodothermales > Bin80 > JAAXGT01. The sequence goes on along the minus strand of JAAXGT010000043.1, from coordinate 10,374 downwards.
GGCCCGGATCAAGGGTAACCGAATGCGTTGTAACATCCGCGGTGGTCCTTTTTTGCGTCTCTCCGTGGAATGCAAGCGTAACCGACTGCTCCCATATCGGTGATAGCGTGACTGACTGCGGGCGCCCCTGTTCGTCCAGCTTGGAAAACTCGGCTTTGACGGTGTAAGTAGCCGTAAATCCTCGAGGACTGCTTTCAAAACCGAGTTTGTGAATCGGGACCTGCACATAGAGATCCAGCTGTCCGGCCTGCGGATTGTTCGCGCTACGCACACTGATGGCGCTCACCTTGAACTCAGCGTCATCGAAATCCGCTAACTGTGCCTGGGGCGCAGTCGCGACCATAACCGACAGTGCGGCAGCAACACACCGGGCCGATATGCAGATCCAATTCTGAGCTGACCAGTTGCTCATGGCTTCCTACATGGAAAGTGCAGCAACAAATGATTGCCGGTCGAACACTTGGAGATCTTCCAAACCCTCGCCAACCCCGACATATTTTACGGGAACCTTGAATTCATTCGAAATACCAATTACGACGCCGCCCTTGGCGGTGCCGTCCAGTTTCGTCATAATCAATCCGGTAACCTCCACGCTTCTTGTAAACTCCTGAGCCTGACGGATGGCGTTTTGACCGATCGAAGCGTCCAGCACAAGGAGCACCTCATGTGGTGCTCCGCCAATCTGGCGGCCCATCACGCGCTTGATTTTGGCGAGTTCGTCCATGAGCCCGCTCTTGGTATGGAGTCGACCAGCCGTGTCGATGATCGCGATATCCGCGCCGCGGCTTTTTGCGGCCTGCACCGTATCAAACGCGACAGCGGCCGGATCTGCTCCGTGTTTCTGTTTGATCAATTCCACGCCCGCCCGCTGTGCCCAGATCCCCAATTGCTCGATCGCGGCGGCCCGAAAAGTGTCAGCGGCACCGACAATCACGCTGCGCCCTGCCTGCACGTAACGCCAGGCCATTTTGCCGATCGTTGTGGTCTTGCCCACGCCGTTGACTCCCACGACCATGATTACATGGGGACGCTGGGGTAAGGGTGCTTCAAAGTCAGCCGGAAGGAGAGGGGCCTGATCCAAAAGCAATTGTGCAATTTCATTACGAATCAGTGACTGCAATTCGTTTGTGGAGACATACTTGTCTCGGGCGACACGCTTTTGCAAGCGGCGGATAATGTCCAGCGTGGTCTGGACGCCCACATCACTGGTCACGAGCACCTCTTCCAGCTCATCGAGTACATGGGCATCAATTACGCTGCGGCCACGCACCAATCGGTCCAGTTTCCCGAAGAGCCCCGCTCGCGTCTTTGCAAGCCCCTGCTTAAGGCGTTCTTCGTCCTTTTTTTTCTTGCGGTCAAAGAGTCCCATCTTGTGCATAATCGTCTGGCACTTGCAAGTGAAAGAAGCGCCAGCCGTACAAGCCGATTGACAGTATCATGAATGCAGTACTACTCCAAATGCAGAATTGGAGTACAGCGGGATCCGGACCCAGAAGTCCAAGGAAGAAGGTGATGGCTATAGCCGTTACGGCCGTTTTGCCAGCCCAGTTGCTCATTTGAACTGTGTGTATGCGCCGAACCAACACGGCACTACCGGCAACAATGAGGAGATCGCGAAGCACAATTACACTCACAAACCAGAGTGGCACCAGCTGCTTCAGCACCATGGCCACGCCAATCAAAACGACAGCGATCTTGTCACAAACCGGATCCAATACCTTGCCCCACTCGGAGACTGTCTGCGTCCTGCGTGCCCAATGGCCATCCATCCAGTCTGTAAGCACTGCAATCAGAATGAGTGGCAGAATCCAGCGTCGGGGGCCGTCCGTGTAGACCAGGATTGCAGCCGGAAGAGCCAAAAGGGGGCGGCAAAGACTGAGCACATTGGCACCGGTCCAAAACCGGCCAAGTCTGAGCATGAAAACGCTGTGCGCAATTGAATTGGCTGTTTTACCGCAGCTTGGGCAAAAAGATACGGGATGCACGGCGCCGGTCTAGCTATTTGGCCAACACCGGCCCGAGGCGGCAAAAACCATCAACCGCCAATAACGTAAAGCACCGTTTACATTCAATTTTCGCTCCGAATGGCCTCGAGCCTGCTCCAAGATCTCCTCAGAGAGCGCATCCTGATACTGGATGGTGCCATGGGCACCATGGTGCAAAGACACAATCTTGAGGAGGCTGACTATAGAGGGAGTCGTTTTGAGGCCGCTCAAGAATTGCTGCGCGGCAATATCGATTTGCTCTCGCTAACGCGCCCGGACATTGTCCGGGATATTCATGCGGCTTACCTCGCGGCCGGAGCCGACATCATCACGACGAATACGTTTACGTCCACGCGAATTTCGCAGGCGGATTACGCGACTGAAGACTTGGCGTATGAACTCAACGTCACTTCGGCCCGCCTGGCCCGAGAAGCAGTCGATGCCGTGACACATCGTCCGTGCTTTGTTGCAGGTTCTGTGGGCCCTCTGAACAAGGCCCTTTCGCTCTCCCCTGTAGCGGGCGATGCAAGTACGCGGACGATGACTTTTGAGGAGGCATCCGGCGCGTATGAGGAGCAGATATGCGGCCTGCTGGACGGGGGGATCGATTTGATCCTTTTAGAGACCGTCTTCGATACGTTAAATGCCAAGGCGGCCGTCTATGCCATTTCTGAAGTGTGTGTCCGGCGTCAGGCAGCCGTGCCTGTGATGATCAGCGGGACCATTGCAGATAAGAGCGGACGCACACTGAGCGGACAAACCGTGGATGCCTTTTGGATTTCGGTGATGCACACGCCGAACCTGTTGTCCGTCGGCCTAAACTGCGCGTTGGGATCGGACCAAATGCGGCCCTATGTCGAAGATTTGGCGAAATGGGCGAGTGTGGCGGTCAGTTTGTATCCGAATGCTGGTTTGCCCAACGAGTTTGGCGGATATGACGAGACCCCAGACTTCATGGCAGAGCAGCTTGCGGCCTATGCAGAAGCCGGCTGGCTGAATCTGGCGGGTGGCTGCTGTGGGACAAACCCCGATCACATACGTGCCATAGCGGCGGCGCTTCTTGACATTCCGCGCCGGAAGCAGTCGGAGCCGAGTACCACGCTGATGCTTAGTGGGCTTGAGCCGCTCGTATTCCGGAAGGATCTGAACTTCGTCAATATCGGCGAGCGCACCAACGTATCCGGATCGCGCCGCTTTGCCGACCTTATTCGTGAAGGTGCATATGAGGAGGCCGTGAGTGTTGCGCTGAGCCAAGTCGAAAATGGTGCGCAAATGATCGACGTCAACATGGATGATGCCATGCTGGACAGCGAAGTGGCCATGGAAAAATTCTTGAACCTGGTTGCGTCTGAGCCAGCCATTGCGCGCGTTCCAATCGTTATCGATTCATCCAAGTGGAGTGTGATTCAGCGTGGCCTGCGCTGCATTCAGGGCAAGGCCGTAATCAACTCGATTTCCCTCAAGGAGGGACCAGAGCAGTTTTGCGAACAGGCACGCGAGGCCCGCCGATTTGGCGCGGCGGTTATTGTGATGGCATTTGATGAGCAAGGTCAGGCGGATACGCTTGCACGCCGGACCGAAATCTGCTCGCGTGCCTACCGCGTTCTCACACAAGAAGTCGGATTCCATCCCGAGGATATCATCTTTGATCCGAACATTTTTGCCGTGGCTACGGGCATAGAAGCGCATAATACTTATGCGCTGGACTTTCTGGAAGCCACGCGATGGATCAAGCGGAACCTGCCAAAAGCGCGAATTTCCGGCGGCGTCAGCAATATTTCCTTTTCCTTCCGGGGCAACAATGTCGTGCGCGAGGCCATGCATACGGCGTTTCTGTATCATGCCGTCCGTGCTGGTATGGATATGGGCATCGTCAACGCCGGTCAGATCGAAGTTTATGAAAAGATTGCGCCAGACCTTTTAACGTGTATCGAGAATGTGCTTTTCAATCGTCACGCGGAAGCAACAGAGCGCCTGATAGCCAAGGCTGAAGTGCTGCAGGCCGGCCGTGACGCGGCAGGAACAGGCCGGCCGGAATCGGTCTGGGGCGGCACGGTAGAGGAGCGGCTCAATCGAGCACTGGTCAGAGGTATTGCGGATCACATTGTAGACGACGTGGAGGAAGCACGACAAACCTACCCGTCCCCGCTGGATGTGATCGAAGGTCCGCTCATGGAGGCCATGGGCGTGGTCGGTGACCTGTTTGGTGACGGCAAGATGTTCTTGCCACAAGTAGTCAGAAGCGCGCGTGTGATGAAGAGGGCAGTGGCGCACCTGATGCCCTTTATCCTGGCTGAGCAGAAGGCTTCGGTCTCGGCCAAGAAAAAGATTGTAGTCGCCACGGTCAAAGGGGACGTGCATGACATAGGCAAAAACATTGTCGGTGTTGTACTGCAATGCAACGGCTACGAAATCATCGACTTGGGTGTGATGGTGCCAGCCGATCGGATACTGGCCCGGGCTAGGGAGGCTGGTGTGGAAGCCATTGGCCTGAGCGGCCTTATCACGCCCTCACTCGATGAAATGGTACATGTAGCGCGCGAAATGCAACGCGAAGGCTTCACATTGCCGCTCTTGATCGGGGGCGCCACGACAAGTGCGCTTCACACAGCCGTGAAGATTGCGCCCGAGTACGACGGTCCCGTGGTTCACGTGTTGGATGCCTCGCGAAGCGTGTCCATTGCCAGCAGTCTGTTGTCACGGGAGCAGCACGACACGATTGTAAGCCAGGTGCGCGCGGACCAGGAAGCTCTGCGCACGCGCCATAGTGCACGCCGGCAGCGGCGCATTTACCTCGGATTGAAGGAGGCGCGGGCCAACCGGTTCAGGTCTAGGATTCACAGGTTGGAGCCGCGCCCTGCACACCTGGGTGTGCATAAGTTGCGCGATTATTCCATACGAGAATTGAGTGACTACATTGATTGGAATCCGTTCTTCATTACGTGGGAGCTGAAGGGTAAGGTACCGCGGATTTTCGATCATCCGGTGTGCGGCGAAGAGGCTCGGACCCTCTATGCAGACGCACAATCTTTGCTGAATCGCTTGATCGAAGCTGATGTGCTGCGTGCGCACGGCGTTTTTGGCCTGTGGCCGGCTTCTGGCCATGGGGATGACATATGCGTCTTTGCCGATGAAACGCGCACGCAGGTATGTGCGGTGCTCCATACGCTCCGGCAGCAGAGCCGAAAGACAAGCGGACGCCCCAACCGGGCACTGGCGGACTACGTCACCGGTACCGATGATTATGTCGGAGCGTTCGCAGTGACAATAGATACGGGCTCACTGGTGCAGGACTTCCAAGCGGCCCAAGATGACTATAATGCCGTTATGATCAGTGCGCTGGCCGATCGGCTGGTCGAAGCCTTTGCGGAGCGCCTGCACGAGCGCGTTCGCACAGAATTCTGGGGCTATGCGTCCAATGAGCAGTTCACCCATGCGGAACTCATTGCTGAGCGGTATCAGGGTATCCGTCCGGCTCCCGGGTATCCCGCCTGTCCGGATCACACGGAAAAGCTCATCCTCTGGGAATTGATGGATGTAGAATGCAATACAGGAATTAAACTTACCGAGAATCTCGCCATGCATCCAGCCGCATCCGTTTGCGGTATCTATATTGCGCATCCGGAAGCCGATTACTTTGATGTCGGCCTTGTGGGGCGGGATCAGGTAGAAGACTATGCCCGGCGCAAGAATTATACTGCACGCGAAATCGAGCATTGGCTTGGCTCCCGACTTAATTATGAACCTGACCAATAGCAAATAGCTTGGATGGAGCCTATGTCCCGCATCTTTACCCTCCGGTCCACTCACTCTGCGTCCGTGGATGCGTTGCGTCCAGATCAGGCTACAGCACTTGTTCAGATTCTGGGGGTCTGCCTGTTTGTGGTAGCCACGGCCATTGGTGCCCAAGTGCGCATTCACTTGTGGGAGGTTCCCATTACACTGCAGACGCTGTTCGTCTACGGAAGCGGATTGGTCCTTGGGGCCCGCAATGGTCTGCTGTCCATGTTGTTATATCTCGGACTGGGAATGTTTCTTCCGGTATTTGCCAGTGGCAGCTATGGCCCGGCGTATCTGTTTAGTGCCATCAGCGCGGGATACCTATTAGGCATGCCGCTGGCCGCGGTGACCATTGGGACACTTTCCAGGCGCTGGAATTCGTTTACAGGGAGTCTGTTGTCAACCTTTGGGGGCTCATTTGTACTCTTTGCGTGTGGTGTCATCTGGCTTCATTATTCGGCCGGCCATGTGTCCTGGTGGCAGTCACTGGATGTTGGCTGGCTGCGCTTCATTGGATTTGATACGGCCAAAGTGCTCTTGGTGGCACTCAGCTACGGTGGTGTGCGCCGCTTCTTTTGACGAAACCCGCGTTCGCCGCCGGTCGCGAAGGCTGGAGATGCCAGTGGGTGCCGTTCTGGCTGCAGGACTGTTGTGTGCGCTGGCCCCCATTGTGCGGCCCATTCTTGCCCAACCCAGTATCCTGCACGATGCTGAAGTGCGTATCCGCATCAAGGCAGGCCTGGATGCACTGTATGACATGCGCTTTGAAGAGGCAGATGCTGCATTCACGGTGGTAAGCGACAGGTATGAAGCGCATCCGGTCGGGCCTTTTCTCGAAGCCCTAACGACGTGGTGGCAAATCCTTTTGGACCTGTCTGACACCAGGTATGACGAGGCGTTCTATTCCGCAATGACGAATGTTATTGAGCGCTCTGACCAAGTCCTTGCGCAGGACCGGGACAACTTTGATGCCATCTTCTTCAAGGGCATGGCGCTCGGTTTTCGTGGTCGACTGCGGTCCAATCGTCGTGACTGGCTACGCGCGGCTGCGGACGCTAAGCGGGCGATGGATTATGTACTGGCTGTGGCGGATACGGATTCGACCAATCACGATTACGTATTTGGGAGCGGGCTGTATCACTACTATGCGGACATTATTCCCAAGCGGTATCCGTTTGCCCGCGCGATTACGACGTTTTTGCCGTCTGGTGACCGGGAGCAAGGTCTGGCTGAGCTCACCCGTACGGCTACACAAGGGTATTTCCTGCGGACTGAGGCTACGTACTTTCTGCTGTTAATCCATTACATCTACGAGCAGGACTTCCGCGCGTGCGTGGACTATGTCACCTGGCTGCGAACGGAGCATCCGGGCAACGCTTTTTTTCACACGCTTGAGGGTCGGGTTTATGCGCGCTGGGGCCGTTGGGAGGTTTCAGAAACAGTATTTGCTGAAGTGCTGGAACGCTACAGGTCACACGCACCTGGATACAAGGCGGCTATGGCCGAACAGGCGTTGTATTACTTGGCGCGGGCCCGGCTTGAGGCTGGTGAACCACAGGTTGCCCTGAGCCACCTCCTTCCATTGGAAGCCCTTGCGGCCCGCATTGAAACGGATTCATATTTCAAGGTATTGGGACGCCTCTTGCAGGGCATGGCCTATGATGCTATGAACCGTCGCGATCAGGCCGTGGCCCGGTACGAGGCGGTACTGAGCATGCAGAACTGGGGGACCACGCACGCACGTGCGCGCCGGTACCTCAATTCGCCCTACACCACCGATCACTAGGGTCCTACATCTGCTCGTCCGCTGTCGGCCCGTAGCTCGGTGGGAGAGGGACGTCCAGCATCCGGAGATACACCGTAAGCTGTCCCCGGTGATGCGCCACGTGGCTTAAGCCATAAACACGCAGTACATCAGCTTTCGGTTCTATGAAAATCGTGTTGCTCCCGTAGCTAAGCTTCCACGGGTCAGCCAGATCTGCTTCGGTGGTGTTGGCCAGTGTGGTGCGCAGTGCCGCTGCCTTCTCATCAAATGTGGCCAAAAGCTCAGCCTGCGATTTGGCGGCAGTCCGGGGCCACGATTTCGCCGTATCGATACCATCCCACTCCAACGTCACGATCTGCCACCACAAAAGATCCACAATGTGGGAGGCTAGTTCGCCCAGCGACATGGATTTCTCATGGGGTCGCCAGTCAAAATGAGCGTCTGGTACGCGTGCAAGCATCCGGCGTGTCGCAGCCAGTTCGCGATCGCTGTCACCGAAAGCCAAATGCAGCATTGAAAGAGGAGAGTCCGCCATCACGTCTTGTTTCGTTCGTTGAAGAGTTTAGTCATCCGCTTCAGGCACGGTAAGTTTTCACTATAATAACCGAAATCGAATTCAACAGCCCGGGGAAAATGACACGCCTGTGTATGCTTCTTCTACTGTGTGCCGCTTGCACGGATACGCCGGAAATATCACAAGAGACTGCGCCGGAGGGCGTCGAGCCTCAATATTTTCTGACCACGGATAACACGCATAACAAGTTCAGTGCCGCCATACCACCGATACTAACGGTGCCGTCGGGAGCCGTGGTCGAAGTGTACACCAAGGAAGCCTCCGATGGACAGTTTACACCCGAATCGACCGTAGAGGATGTGCAGAATCTGGATTTTGAGCCCATTCATCCGCTAACAGGTCCCGTATACGTCGAGGGTGCAGAAGTAGGCGATGTGCTCGCAGTAACGCTGCATGACATTGAAATCGGTGAGTTCGGATGGTCAGCGGTCATTCCGGGGTTTGGATTTCTGGCCGACGAGTTCACGGATCCCTACCTGCATATATACACATTTGAAGAGGGCCAGACATTTGTCTCCATGCCGGGTGGTGCTCGTATCGAGCTGGAGCCCTTTCCGGGTGTGATGGGGGTTGCGCCGGCGACTGATTCGATGCTTTCGACGGTACCGCCCCGCACGAACGGAGGCAATATGGATGATCCGCATTTGGTCGCGGGTACGACGGTATATTTTCCTGTGCTGGTGCCGGGTGCGCTCTTTTCTATAGGGGATACGCATGCAGCGCAGGGGCTTGGTGAAGTGTGCGGGACCGCCATTGAAGCGCCGATGCGCATCGTCTATGAGGTTAACGTAGTCAAGGACAAGCCGTACCTGAAGGAGCCGCAGTACGGAACGGATGACTATTACGCAGTTACCGGATTCGCAGTGACGATTGACGAGGCGGCGCTGAAGGCTACAAGGTATATGATCGATTATCTTGAAGCGGAGCACGGACTGGATCGCACGGAGGCCTACGTACTTTCATCCCTCGGTGCGGATTTGCACATCGCGGAAGTTGTTGACGTGCCGCATATGCTGGTCACTATGCACTTGCCCAAAAGTGTGTTTGATTAAGGTAATTGCGGTGAGAAAGAGGGGACTGCAGTGCAAACGCTTATATTGCGTTGACTTTCATTATGCCTCATGAAGCGTGTTCTTACTGGGATTTGTGTGGTGCTGTGCTGGGCAGCTGCGGTACACGGACAGGGCGTGAGGGAGCCCGTCGTTGCCGGCGATCTTCTCAAGATCAAGCAAGTAGGCAGTGTCGCAGCCTCACCTGACGGGCGATTTGTAGCGTACACAGTTCGATCTATTGTACCTGATTCCGGCCAAGCGTATGCGTACCGGTCGCAGGTCTGGATCGTGGCTGCCAGTGGGATGGAAGCCCCTTGGCAATTGACCCATGGAGAGGCTGGTGCCCGTGCACCCGCATGGCATCCGGACAGCGAGCGTCTGATTTTTTTACGGCCATCTGGCGGCAAAGCGCAGCTCTTTGAGATATCGGTGTATGGGGGCGAGGCCCGGCAGCTTACCAATTTTGAGCATGGGATTTCTTCACCGGTCTGGGCTCCAGACGGGCGGCAGATCATGTTTTCGGCTTCGTTGAATGGAGACGAAGTCGAGAAGTGGACCGAAATGTTACCCAGATGGTCCGACGAACGGCCTGCACGTCGCCGCAATGATCATGCACGCGCCGAACCAGATCCGGACGGTACGCTTGAAGGTGTGCGCGCCTGGCTGGCGGAGAACACGGAAGCGTCCAATCCACGTGTATTCACACGACTGGATTTGCAAGGCGAATTGCAGCTTGAGCCGGGGCCTTCTTTCCGCCACTATTTCATTGCGGACATGGCGGTGCCGGATGCGCCTGAAATTCGCATGATCACCACCGGGTATTACAGCTTCAGTAATGCAGTCTGGCTTCCGGACAGCCGGCAGATTATTGTCAGCGGTTACCCCGAGGATGCCGGACATCCGGATTGGGAGCAGGATCGAGATCTGTTCCTGATTGATGTCGCTACGCGCAACAAGCAGCGAATTCTGGATATAAGCGGATACCGGCTGAGTGCGCCGGTAGTATCGCCGAACGGCAACGAAATAGCTTTTTCGGCGCGCGATTTGGAGGATAGGGGTTACGCACAAACCGAGATCGGCATTTTTGCGCTGGATGGTCGCACGCCGCCGGAAATACTCACGCTGGATTTTGATCGCAGCGCTGGGAATGTCCAATGGTCACACGATAACTGGTTCATTTATTTCACCGCCCCATCCGGGGGCGGATTCCCCCTGTTC
>JAAXGT010000025.1 GCA_012271205.1 Rhodothermales bacterium | reverse complement strand
GATTCCGCACGCGCCTGGGCCGTGTGTGATTCGTGCAGGACAAGCCTGGCATGCACCAATTCCAGCTCTGCCAGGAGCGGGCCGGGGTTCCGCGGCGCGTTTTCCAGCGCCTGGGTTAGTTGAGTTTCCCGGCCCTGCAAGGCCTGGATCTCCTTAAAAGCCGTAAGTGTCTCTTCGAGCACGGACCGTTGTGAAGCAACCTCCTGTACATCCTGAGAGAGATATCCAACCGAGCTGCTTCGGCTTAAGGCCCCGCTATCCGGCTCGAGGCCGCCAGTGATGAGCTGTAACAGGGTGGTCTTGCCTGCGCCATTGGCGCCTATAAGGCCGATGCGCCGACCCGGGGGAATGGCCCACGACAGATTCGTGAGAATGGGATTGCCCCCCAAGGCCAGAGATATGCCGTGCAATTGAATCACGGCTAATACGCATTGCGGTTGACAAAGCCCTTCCAAAAGGTCAACAGCATGATCTTGACATCAAACAGCAAGGACCAGTTCTGGATATAGTACAAGTCGTGCTTAATGCGCTCTTCCAACGACGTATTGCCACGTAAGCCATTTACCTGGGCCCAACCTGTAATGCCACCCTTCACTTTGTGTCGCAACATGTAACGCGGGATCTGCTCCTTGAATTCCTGAATAAACACCGGACGCTCCGGACGAGGCCCAACTACCGACATGTTGCCCTTGAGTACATTAATGAATTGGGGCAGCTCATCCAGTGAGGTTCTACGCAGTATCCTGCCAATCGGTGTTGCCCGATTCTCGCCCGGCTTGGCCCATACCGCCCCTGTATCCTTCTCAGCAGTCACAGGCATGGACCGGAATTTTAGCATGTTAAAGGTCTGTCCGTTCAGACTCATGCGCTCTTGCCGGTAAAGGATGGGCCCCGGAGAGGAGATGCGCACAAGTACCGCAATGAGAAAGAGCAGGGGTGACAGTACAACCAAGACACCGATAGCTATTGCCACATCTGTAGTCCGTTTGACAAAGCGCCGATAATCCATTGGGGCCTCGTCAATAAGATGCAGGATCGGCAGCCCGTCCACGTCCGTAATGCGGCTGTTGATGATGTCATGCTGCAAGAGGTCCGGTACAAGGCAGACCGTAACGGCCCGGGTGGAAAGCGAACTTAAGAGCGTCTCGATACGATGGGCTGCCGTCAGAGGCAGCGCAATGTAGACGTAGTCAATCGGGCCTAAGGCCGAATCCACTATTTGCATGGTGTCTTCCGTGGTACCCAGCACATCTGTCTCGTCCGTCTTGTGATCATCCACAAAACCAATCACAGTGAATCCCATCCACGGATATAGTTCAAAGGAGCGTGCCAGATGGCGCCCCGCCTGCCCCGCGCCCACAATCAGGACACGACGCATGTTGCGTCCCTGACGCCTGGCTCGCCGCACGTACACGTAAAGCAGTAAGCGCAGCGTAACCATAGAGGCCGGGACAAGCGCCGCAAATATCAGAATGGTGAGCCTGGACACATAGAAGTCCCGGTAGAAAGACAAAAAGGCCATCGTTACCAGAAGGGCCAGGCTCACCGCCTTCGCAACGCTGCGCACAAGCCTCGTCCAGCGCTGGGCCCGATCGGGAACGTACAATCCGGAAGCCCAAAAAGTCAGCGCTGCCACAATCAGTATCCAAGGCAAAAAGGACACATAGCGCGCCGGTGGCAGATACTCTGGAAGTGGGATGGGCCACGTCGCAAAAACTTCAAACCGCAGGTAGTATGCCCCGATCCAAGTGGCGCCCACCAGCATCATGTCTGCAAAAAACAGCAGCTGTTGGTAGAATCGGCTTTGCTCCTGCAACATAGAGATAGACCAGCGAAGTCGATGTTATACCTGTAGCACTTTCGGCATGTTTAGGGCAAATGCATGCGCGGTGTTCAGTAGCGTATTCGCTCCGGCCACGCAATCCTCCCAGCGTGTGTATTCGCGTGCTGAGTGGCTGTAGCCACCGATCGAGGGTACAAAGAGCAGACCGGCCGGGCACAGAAGAGCCATGTTCTGTGCATCATGTCCGGCCAACGAAAGCAACCGGCGGTACGAGAGGTTTAAGCCATCGGCTGCGGCCTCGATTGTTCGGCAAAGATCCAAGTCCATTGCACGGGACTCGACGGTTTCCAGGTGATCGAAATCCAAGTCGAGGCTATGCTCCCTGGCCGCCTGTGCTGCCTCCTCCCGCAACGCGCCCTCCAGTTCACCTGCTCTTTTGTCATCATCACTGCGCAACTCCATAAAAACCGTAACACGCTCTGGAATAATGTTGAACGCACCGGGCGTAAAATCCATGCGTCCGACCGTGGCCACGCAGTCCGCAAAACTTGCCATAGTGCGTTTTCGTACGGCTTGGCAGAAGGCCGCTGCTCCTTGTGCGGCATCGCGTCGCTCGTCCATAGGTGTCGTACCGGCGTGATTCGCCGTGCCGTGAAAAGTCACCAGGAACATGTGGATACCGACCACACCCGTTACTACGCCGATCTGGGCCTGCGCTTTTTCCAGGCGCGTGCCTTGCTCGATGTGCAGCTCCAGATAACCCGCAAACGGGTCGTTTTCCCGGCTTGCTGAAAGTGACCCCTCTTGTGTCAGTCCGGCCCGCGCCAACTGGGCTTGAAATTCTGCCGGATTGCCGCGCGGATTTGCAAACTCTCTTGCGGAAAGCTGTCCCGTCAGAGCACGACTGCCCCACAGTGAGATCCACGTTCCTTCCTCATCGGTGAAGTCCATCACCTCCAGGTTCATGCACAGGTCCAGCTTGGATTCCCGGAGTACGTGAAGTACTTCGAAGGCCGCAGCTACACCCAAAGTGCCGTCAAAGCGTCCACCCTCGGGCACTGAATCCAAATGCGAACCCAGCATAAGCGTTTGCGCGCCAGACTGATTGCAGGTCCAACGGGCAGACAAATTGCCTGCACCATCTTCAAGCAGTTCGAAGCCGCCTGCATCAATCATTTCGCGAAAAGTCTGGCGGGCAGCCAAGTGATTTAAACTCAGAGCGGGCCGGTTCAAGCCGCCCGCTTCCGTTGCGCCATCCCGGGTAAGGCACGCAAACGTGTCTTTAAAGCGAGTAGTGTTAATGGTCAGCATTACCTGTATGCAAACAGGTTCTCCAACGCCTGCATTGCCATGCGGTGATTCTTGTCGTGAAGACGAGCAGTGGCTTCCGGACTGCTGATAACCTCGTGTAGTCTTGCCTGAAGCGAACGTCTCAGCCGGCGCTCCCACCGGGAATGCCACGCGCGCGGGACTTGTTCAGGCAGACTCATCCCTTGTACCATTAGCGCAAGTATAGCCCATACCCGGGAGGTCACATCCAAGTCATACCCACCCCCAAGATGCATAAGAATACTGCCATCCACACAGTCATCGGCCAGCTCGAGAATGCGCAGAAACAATTCGGCAAACGTGTGAGAGGTAAGCTGCAAATGTGCCAGCGGATCCCGGCTGTGCGCGTCGGCACCGCACTCCACAACCATTACCTGTGGCGCAAAGTGTTTTAGCACCGTGGGCACACACGCATCGAAAATCTGAAGATAACTTTTGTGACCGGTGCTGGGCATAAGCGGCAAGTTGAGTGCGGTCCCTAGGCCAAGGCCCGCTCCAACCTCATCCGGAAAACCTGTACCCGGAAACAAATACTGCCCCGATTCATGCAGGCTGATCGTCAGAACACACGGATCTTCATAGAACAGCGCTTGCACGCCGTCTCCGTGATGCGCGTCGATATCAAGATATGCGATGCGTTCGTAGCCCGCCTGTAATAGATGCCCAATGGCGACGGCCACGTCGTTGTACACGCAGAAGCCCGATGCAAAATTGCGGTGTGCATGATGCAGCCCGCCAGCCAAGTGCAGTGCGCGATGAGTCTGGCCGCTGCTGATGAGCCTTGCGGCCGAAAGCGTCCCCCCGACAACCCACCGGGTCGCATCGTGCATTCCCCTGAAGACAGGTACGTCACTCGTCCCCAGCCCGTATTGCAGGCTGTCTGGATACACCTGCCCGGTGGAAGCAGCTTCCACGCGTCTTACAAATGCCTCGGCGTGTATGGAAATGATTTCGTCGCGTGTGGCCTGTTCCGGTTCAACGACTGAATCAAACGCGTCCAATTCCCGGAGCAGGTCCGTCAGCATTGCGCCGCGTAAGGGCGTAAAGGGATGGTGGGGCCCAAAATCGTATGACTGGCATTCGCGTCCATAAACAATGGTGTAGTCAACCACGCTAACAGCCCGTAATCTTGAGCGCAATGTTCAGCGCATGGACGGAATGGGTAAGGGCCCCGCTGGATATATAGTCTACGCCGGCAGCCGCGATGGAGCGCACCGATGTAAGCGTGACATTGCCGGATGCTTCCGTTTGCAGGCGTCCACCTATAAGGGTAACAGCCTCCTGAAGCAAGCACGTATCCACTTCACCGGATGGGGTCAGCCGTGTCATATTGTCCAGGAGCAGCACGTCGATACAATCGGCCACGGCTAGCGCTTCAAATACTTCGCCCAATGTTCTGGCTTCCACATCGACAGAAAGACTTGGATGCGCGGCTGTTGCAAGCATTACGGCCTTGCGCAGCCCGCCCGCCGCATCAATATGGTTATCCTTTATTAGAATTCGGTCATAGAGCCCCAGGCGGTGATTGGTGCCTCCACCAAGCAGAACAGCCCACTTGTCGAGAAGCCGCAGGCCCGGGGCCGTTTTCCGGGTGTCTCGAATCCTTGCAGGATAGCCCTCTGTGGCGGCTACCATCTTGGCCGTCTGGGTGGCAATACCGCTCATACGCTGCAGCAGGTTGAGGGCTAGCCGCTCCGCCGCCAGAATGGCCCGCAGATTACCGCGAATCGTGCCGAACACGCCTCCGCGCTCTAATGAATCACCATCCTTGATTTGCCACGAAACAGTCAGATCACGGCCAAGGAGGGCGAAAACCTGCGTTGCCACATACAATCCGGCGGCTATGCCGGCTTCGCGAGCCACAAAGGCGGCCGCGCCTTGGGCATCCGCCGAAATTATAGCTGTGGAGGTTAGGTCACCGCTACCCAAATCCTCTCTCAATGCACGCTTCAAAATGGCGCGGAGAGTATCCGAATCAAGGTATGCGGGAAGCTGCTCGTCAGCCCGCATAGCGGAAAATGCTGGAAAGCACCGTCAGGAAACTTCCTCGAAAATGCCTATCTGGTCAAACCGATCCAAACGCTGCTGCAAGAGGTCAGCAGCAGAAAGGGGATCGAGCTCCTTCAGTACGTCACAAATGGCTTTGCCGACAGCAGCATACGTTGCTTCTGGATTGCGGTGAGCTCCTCCCAGCGGCTCGGCGATTATCTGATCGACAACACCCACATTTACGAGATCGGATGCTGTGAGCTTCAGAGAACGCGCGGCCTCTTCCTTATAGTCCCACGAGCGCCACAGAATAGAAGAACAACTTTCAGGCGCAATTACGGAGTACCAGGAGTTTTCCAGCATCAGCAGCCGGTCACCTACACCAATACCCAGCGCGCCGCCCGAAGCACCTTCACCAATGATGACCACCACAATGGGCACGGGAAGGCGTGCCATCTCAAAAAGATTGCGCGCAATTGCTTCCGCTTGGCCACGCTCCTCGGCCTCCATGCCTGGATACGCTCCCGGCGTATCTAGAAGACATATCACCGGTTTGTTGAACTTGGCCGCCAAGTGCATATGCCGGCGTGCCTTTCGATAGCCCTCCGGGTTTGGCATGCCGAACCGGCGGTACTTGCGGCTCTTGGTGTCGCGGCCTTTTTGGTGACCGACCATGAGTACAGTCCGATCACGATACCCAAACCTGGCACCGTGATATGTGGCGAATCCGCTCACGATGGCAGGGTCATCGCCGAAGTTCCGGTCGCCCCGAAGCTCGATAAAATTGCGCGTAAGCGACGAGATATAGTCGAGCGTATAGGGCCGGAGCGGGTGGCGGGCAATTTGTACGCGCTGCCAGCGGGTCAGGTCACGGAAAATGGATGATCGAAGGTCATCAACGCGGTCTGCCAACGCGGCGATTTCGCCGGACAAGTCCAAGCCATTTGTATCCAGAGCCCTCATATCGTTGAGCTTGTTTTCGAGCTCCATTATAGGCTTTTCAAAGTCCAACAGATACTTGGCGTCTATGCGGGCCATGATTCTGTGCCGGGCAAGGAAGCTCATCAACAGAACGCCATTGCGCGGGTTCCTATCCCAATGTCCGTACAGCTCGAACTGCTATAATCCAGTCCAGGACTGCTGACTGATTACGCACATAATACCAGTATGCCTGCTCTATTTCCTCGGGCGGACGGCGCAAGCGTGGGCCCAACGTATCCGTGACGGCAAAAACACCGGGCTTCAGTTGCCATTCCGCCGGGGGCGTAAATGCCTCTTCGGGATTGTAACCGACCAGCGGAAGCCGGCCTGCAAGCACATCTCGCCACAGCCGCGTGCGCTTGGACAAAGTATGCCAGTACGAATTGCGGCCAGTTAATTTGGCGGCCACACTGACAACCGGGTGTACGAGGGCACCGACCAGTGCAGCAACTGCATCTGACATTCGTCGCGCACTCTGGCTGCGCAATGCGCCAAGCGCGATTTCAGCCTCCAGCAACGCGGCTCCTTCGAGGTAATTCACGGAAGCCTTGCCAATGACGTGGCCTTCCGTCAGGATCTGTGATTGCACCGGCAAGCCTGCCAGCCGTTGCATGAGTGTAAAAATGCGCTTGTTGGACAGACTTGCGGACTCAAAGATGACGTCCTCGACGTTGTGTACGCGGGCAATGTCACGCAATTGTGAGACCAGCCCGAGGTGTGGAGCGCGCAGGCCCGTTTCTGGCAGGGAGGCAGTGCCCGTCGTAACACAGCCAATAATATCAAACTGTGGTCTGTCCTGACGGGCCAATGCATCTTCCAGCCGCTGTGCTTCGGCCGGATCGCCAACGACTACAGCCCGGCGCATATACGGGCGCCGGGTGCGCGGAGTCAGGCGCAGTGCGGCAAGTGCCAGAATGCCAGCAGGCAAACTGGCGAGAACCACCGCGCGTGAAAACGCAATCTGCTTTACGAAGAACGAAACTGCGGCCAAGGCGACCACTGCTGCAAGGACACCAATACTGAGAAGCCCCAAGCGTCGATGTTTACTGCGATAGCCGCCCAGAGCTGCTATCGTTACCGTGGCAATAAGGGCAAAGAGCGGTGCAATACACCAGTAAAAGAGGCTAGGAAAGATGAGTTGGGTTTGGATGGACCTGAAAGCACCGAGCCCCGCTACAACCAGATAGAGAAACATGACATCACGCAGCGCCTGATGTCGAACCGCATTACCGAGTGCAGATATCACGCCACGGGCCAAAACACCGGCACGCAGCATCCACAAGAATGCTCGCGGGTAATCTTCGCTCAAGTGCTTCTCGGCGAACCGTATCATAGCGCCGTAAAAAAGGCGCACGTATTTGAGGTCGCCTTTCTTCGTGCTCTCCCCTTTGTAGTGGATGATTTGGGTCTCCGGCGTATAGTAGATGCGCCAGCCGGCTTGCTGAATGCGGTAGCACCAATCCAAGTCTTCTCCATACATAAAGAACCCTTCGTCGAGTATCCCGGCCCCTCCGTGTAACGCGCGGGTCTTTGTGGGACCTTGCACCACAAACAATCTTTCTTCCGCATCCAACGCATCGAAAGCAGCTCTGGCATAGGACACAGCCGCGCGGCGAACCATCATGCATGAACCACTGAGCGCGTCCACTTCGGAAACCTGATCGGCGGGCAGGTACGTCATGTTATACCGGCCAAATCGCCGACTCTGCGGAAACAGGTGGCTAAGGCCGGTCATGCGATAGAATGCCACTGGAAGTGTAGGGAAGGCTCTCCGGCTCTCGAGTGCAAACGTCCCGTCGGGGTTGAGTATCCGGCAACCGACTGCGCCGCAATCCGGATGCCCGTCCATAAAGTCTACCAGCACTTTAGCTGTCTCTTCTTCCACAATAGTGTCTGGATTCAGAATCCAGACATACTGTCCCCGGGCGCGAACTATAGCCTGATTGTTGGCTTTGGCAAATCCTGCATTTACGTCATTGGCCATGACGCAGACACTTGGAAAGTCTGCCTGCAGCATGGCCAATGAGCCATCAACGGAGTTATTGTCTACAACGAACACTTCGTGGGAGATGGTGCGCAGTGCTCGCTCAACACTGCGAAGGGCCTGCTGCAGGAATTCCTGCACGTTGTAGTTCACAATAACAACAGACACCTTGAAAGGCTGAGCGGGTGTTGCAGTCAAGACAGTCGATGTCGGTTGTTCGAACCAAAAACCCTCAAGGTACGGCTTGGTTCAGTGGTTAAGCGAAACTAGCCCAAGTTTTAGTGTGCCGTGGAAAGGCGCGCTTAAAGATGGGTTAGTCTTGGCCAATTGGCCCCAGACACAAGCCGTACGACTCTCACACAGAGCCCTGCACAGTATTTTCTGAACTTGGATCGTGACTGGAATCGAAAGGGCGGATCCACACGTGCACATCAGACATCGGGGGCATGTGCACGAAGCCACCTTTCCATGTGCACGTCCACGTCACCCTCCCCAGCGGGGCGCTCCCGGAGCCAGAGCTCCCTGCGGGAAGGTCGTCGGGCCGACAGAAAGTCGGTGCCTGATTACCGACGGCCACATTCGTCATGCACAGAACGAAACGTACCCCGTTCATTTCCACCGAGTGGCGGCCAAATCAAATGCCACCACCTGCTATTCTGCCGCCCCAGATAACAAGCCGCAGCTCGCTGTCGTCCATCATGGTGTACTCGGGCATCCGCCCCGACAGGTCACTGCTATCTCCAAGGATGATCGGAACTCCGTCTGCCCGCCGGTCCATGACCCGGGATCGACCTAGATTCTCGCCGATCGGGATCGGGCAACGGGCCAGCAATGAGGCGATCAGTTCGTTCTGACTGTACTGTCTAAGGTGCATGCTGTCCGTGGTGAGCGTGTTGGCCAGCAACCCTGGGACGTAGAGTTCAAGACGGTCAGCAAACATGTGAAGGCGAATCCGGCCCCGGCTATCGAGTAGTCGCGGTGAGCAACCGCGTTGGTTAGCACCTCGAATACGCCTCTCGCTGAATTGCGGGCAGTCCACACAGGCAGTTTGCTTCGTGGCCTAGACAAGCATATTCCGGCACACGAAGCGAAGGG
>JAAXGT010000068.1 GCA_012271205.1 Rhodothermales bacterium | reverse complement strand
CGGCATCGTGTGCGGAAAACACCGCGTGATAACACAGCGAATGCCGATGTGCGTCGTAAACGCAGGCCACGATGGTGTCACGATGCACATCGAGTCCAAGGAAGTAACGGGTGGAATTTTGCATGGTAATTCAGCTTTGGTGAATGAGTATCCAAAGTACATACCTCCGGCCCCGGAATGCCATGCTATGATATCTGCTAGACATGAAGAACTTGGACGGGGACCGGTATGTGAACTCACTCATGACGGCCACCGAGCGCTCGCTTCGACGATGGCGAAGATTCGGCTGCAAGTTGCTGACGGCGTTCAGGTCGCTGTGGTGCACATCGCTCCGTCTCCTGAGCTGATCTATGCTAAGGTCTCCAAGCGGGACCAGGCCTTTTTCGTCCGGGTGAATAACTCGACCCGGATCCTCGAGGCACGGATCTTGTCGGCTATGTCAAACAACACTGGGCGTAGGGCACCGTCTTGCCTCGGTGTTACGACATGGGACGAGACCAAGCTCCACTCGACGACCGCACTGCGAATGGGGGGATCGGCACCGGTCCATGTGATTCCGCTACCCGGCGTGGAAAGGGTGATTGCAGGGGTGATTACCGGGCAACGTTGAAGATCATAAACTGTTGTAAGGCATTGCTTTAGGTTGTCCAACACCACCGGACTGGGAGTTGTCTCGTAGTGCCATGTGTAGCTCAAGCCACTGGTGGGAACACCAGTCGCGTAGCTGGCTTGTATTGGCACGCCTGTTCCATCAACGCGCTCCAGCCATGCCCCGAATGACCTTCAAAGCCTCTAATTGGTACATTGCAGTTGCGGCTGTGCTCTTCGCCGATATAATGGGCGGCTGTCGATCAGATCCGGCTTTTGACCAGGTTCATACCCCTACTCACGTAGAATTTGAAGAGCTGTTCGCACTGGAGGACACGATCCGATTGGATACTACTGTACTAATCGGCTCCATTACGATGCTGGATGTTAATTCGAAGGGCGAATTCCTCGTGCTCGACAGGCAAGGTGAGGGTGTGCACGTGTTTTCACAGCCGGGAGGATATCTACGTACGCTATCGATTACTGACTGCAATCCTGAGGCTACGTTCGGGTTCAGCGCACAGTTAACGTTTTTAAGCGACTCGCAGGTCTTCATTTTGACCAGTAAGGGTGCGCTGGTCTTCGATGAGTCAGGCCGCTGCACCCAATCCAACATGGCGCCGGAATTTGCGACGGACACTTGGGCAGCTTGTTTGCATAGGGATACGATCTTTGCCATGTCGCGCTCCGTCCCGGATGGAGCAATGATAAGAGCTTACGATATGGACTTGGCTTTCGTCGATCAATTCCCGCTGCCTGCGCCGCGATTTCCCAGGAGAGCGTCTGTATCGCATCCGCATCAGGGACGCGCGATGAGCTGCTTCGACAATGACATCTGGTGGGTCTACGGAGAAAGCTTTGACGTAACTCCGCGCTTGCGCCGCGGAGATCTGACCAGGTTCAAGCCGAATTTCTATATAGAACGCGAAAGAGACTACCCTGAAGTACCATTGGTGGACCAGTCCAACTTCAGGGAAATTACCCAGCTCCTCGGAAAAGCTGAAGCCGAGGCATCTTCCGTCCTTGGAGTCTTTGCGCTTGACGAAACGACCCGTCTGGTGATGTACGGCGGCATAAGAAGCGATAATGGAGAGCGGGGCATGGGGGCACTTGTCGCCAGTCACAAAGACGACATGGCAGGTGTGAGTACGCTGTTTCCAAAGTTTCCGGGAGCCACCAAGCAGGGCAACCTGTACTTCGTCGAGGATCCTGAGGACCATACCGATGGCGAATTCACGAATCCGCTCATTATCCGTTACCAGTTCACTCCGCCGAAGGATTGGGCAAGATAAATCCAGAAAGCTAAGCACACAGGTTTTTCACCAGCTAATTCCACGCGAGGTGGATCTGAGCTTGTTCACTCTGCAAATTCGCAAGCCTCGGAATCTATTTCCCATTCGGTGGAGTGCTGGCTTGTTGCCACCATGCACGGAGGGCTCGTGGCACCAGAGTATCCGTAGCGTACCGATGGTCTGTGCCGCCGCATCATACAACCCCACCTATCCGTGGATAAAACCGCTTTTTGCGAGATTTTTGTGGGCAGGTTGAGTTACAGGTAACATCGGCCTCAACGAGGGAGGACAGCTATGGCAATGGGCAGGCGGTTTAAGGGACAGTAGCAGGAGATGTTTTTGGTGGTCAGCGAGATTTGGCATCAGCCAGTCTGTTCTATCAGGCGTTGGACAGGCTGCTGGATAAGCACGGTTTTGGCGCTTTTGCGGAGAGTCAAGTCCCAATTTACAGCGCGATTGGGACTTGACTCGTTCTTCGGCTTTTCAAGCCGCAGGATCTGTCTTGGGCCCAAAATCTTCCCTATCTCGGCGCTGGTGTCTCTTTATCATCCGGTACTCTGAAACCCCATTTCTTTCACGGATTGATAGGTGTAGCCCGGACGCCAGATTATTCTTCGGCATGATAGTCCGGTGCTCATGCATGCGGTAAAGCAGCACACCGATCAGCGATGAAAACTGCTTTACGTCGGGCCGGCGGTACACCGGATAGCATGGGATCGCGGTGCGCCGTAAGGCTTCGATCAGGTGCTCCACCATGTTCACACTGCTCAACCGGTTCCAAGGAAGGGCTGACACGTTGAGAATGGACAGTCTGGAAGACCGGGGCATGCGTTCAAGGCTTCAGCGTGTGGTGGTCAGAGCCGATTCCGTTCGTCTCAGGCGCCAGTCCACTTGCCATGCTACATGCTACGTCGCGATATCGACGCTGGCGGGCGCAGCCTGCTGAGCTTCCATAGCCGCACGAAACAATCTGATGCGTCCGCTGCCATCGCAGGCACGTTAAAGGCTTTCTGCCCCAAGGAGAAGTCCACGAATTTCGCAGGTGGGGCAGAGGACGTGCAGGCTGCGGAGAAGCAGACAAGAAGGTGGTGCGAGGGATGGATTTTCGGCATAATTTGTTTGAATCACCAGAACGGTATTGATTCGCGTGCTCAAGCGGCGGACCGGCATTGCGCCATGAAAATGTATCCACGCCATGCGGAGTCCATGCTGGGCTTTGACCTGGTGCGCTCCCGCCTCCGCAGGTATCTGCTGGGCCCCCTGGGTACGAATGCATTAGATCAGATAACCACAGCGTCGACGCTGGCGGAGGTCAGGACCAGACTGGGGCGCGTTGGCGAGCTGCAGTGCATTCTCCAGCGGCGACAGGGACCTCCGCTGGAAGACTTTCTCGATGTGCGTGACAGCCTGGAGCGCATAGCTCCGGAGGGGGGCTACGTGTCAGGTGCTGAGCTGCTGGATATTCGGCGAGTGTGTCGGACCATGCGCCGGCTGCGGCAATGGTTTGCCGGCAGTGAGTATCCGCTGCTCCGTGCGCTGGTGGCACAGATCACGTTGCTCCGCCCGGTTGAAGACCACATTGGAGCAGCTATCGGTCCGGGCGGCGAGGTGCGTAGCACGGCCTCAGCAGCGCTGGCACGTATTCGCCGCTTGCTGCGCAGCCGAAAGGAAGCGCTCCGTGCCAGACTCATGACAGTGCTGCGCGATGCCTCCAGCCGCGGCTACGCTGCCGGTGCGCAGCCGACTGTGCGGGGTGGCCGCATGGTCGTGCCTGTACGCATTGAGGCGAAGCGCAAGGTCAGGGGATTTGTCCACGGCATATCGGCTACGGGCCAGACAGTTTACATTGAGCCGGCAGACTGCCTTGAACTGAACAACGAGATACGGCTCCTGGAGGAAGAAGAGCGCAGGGAGGTCGAACGTATCCTTCGTGCGGCCTCCGCGCTGGTCCGCAGGCACGGCACAGCGCTGCGCACCAACCTGGGTTGCTTAGGTTGTTTTGACTTACTCCAGGCTGCTGCACGCATGGCCAACCGGATCGAAGCCGTTACTCCAGACCTTAACGCATGTGGTGCCATCGACATTCGTCAGGGCCGGAACCCCGCATTGATGCTCCACCTTGGCGGGCACAACGCCGTTGTGCCCATGGATGTGTCGCTGGGAGATACAGGACGCACGCTCGTGATAACAGGACCCAATGCGGGAGGCAAAACGGTGGCGATGAAGACAGTGGGCCTGAGCGCTGTGATGATTGCTTATGGCCTGCCGGTACCGATGCACCCGGACAGCAGCTTGTGTCTGTTTGACAAGGTCATGGTGGAAATCGGGGACAATCAGTCCATTGAGCAGGACCTGTCAACCTTCAGCGCCCGCATCAGAGGGTTGAGTACCATGGTGAACGAGGCGGGGCCGGGAACACTGGTTCTGATTGATGAGATAGGGGCCGGAACAGATCCTGCTGAGGGATCAGCACTCGCACAGGCGGCACTGGAACACCTTACCGCGGCAGAAGCGTGCACCGTCGTGACCACGCATCATGGCACGCTGAAAGCGTTCGCGCATGAAGCAGCGGGCGTGGAGAACGGCTCAATGGAGTTTGACCAGACGACACTGGCGCCGACGTTCCACTTTCGGCAGGGCCTTCCCGGGACCTCCTATGCGCTTCTTGTAGCGGAGCGGCTAAGCATTGACGTGGACGTTCTGGCACGGGCCAGGGCGCTGCTTGGCGGTGACCACATGCCACTGGAGTCGCTGCTGCTATCCTTGCAGGAGCAGCAGAAGGCGCTGGCGGAAAAGCACCGGGCGCTGGATGGTCGCCTGGTGCGAAGCCGCATCTTCAGGCGCCCGGGGTTCCAGGCGGCGCCCCAAAAAAAGCAGGCGTCCAGAACGGTCAGGCGTCGCCCTGGTTCTAAGCGAAAAGGCCGCGTGCCGGCTCATGTGGTCGCAGGTGCCCAGGTAGTGCTTGATGGAGGAACCGTTGTAGGGGAGGTGTTGTCTGTGGATGGCACCAAAGCCACGGTAACGTTTGGCGCGATGCGCGCGCAGATCGAAGCGGAGCGCCTGCGGCCCGCGCCCAGGAAGGCCAGACGACGGCCTGTTGTCAAGGCCGTATCCCATAATGCGCGTGCCGCGCTCGATGTGCGCGGGCTCAGGACGCGGGATGCCACGCGCGCTGTTGACAAGCTGCTTGACAACGCCCGACAGGCTGACATTCGCGCAGTGCAGATTCTGCATGGCAAGGGAACAGGTGCGCTTCGTGAAGCCATTCACGGGTACCTGTCGGAGTCTGATGCGGTGGCTGAGTTCTCAACGCCGCAGGTCAATCCGGGCGTTACATATGTGCGACTGGCTTGACC
>JAAXGT010000007.1 GCA_012271205.1 Rhodothermales bacterium | reverse complement strand
AACACCGTGGAGTCCTCCGTGGCCTCGCCCAAGCGGCCCGGAGAGGTGGACTCCGACGGGGGGCCTAGTCTCGTTCTTCCAAACTTCGATCTTTTCGGTGCTCCATAGCCGGCCGGCCTCATCCGCTACCGACGCTTCGCGGGGGCACCCGCACGGCTCGCGGCAGGAGTGGGGAGCTCACCCTTCTCCTGACGGGACTTTCACCCAATATCCAGCGCCAGTTTGTCTGGCGCACTGAAGCCAAATTGTCTCTTATCGAGTCAGGGCCGATGGGCAACTTACTAGTCGGTGAGCTCGGTGATTAGCGTGTCCGTAGCAGCGGCACCTACAAACTGCTTTCCAATGCACTGCCGACCGACACCATACATATGGCCCATTAGAGTTTCATTTGTCATTATGTGATCACCCGGACCGGCACTGAGCTTCTAGCTGCCCGCAGCAAATTGAGTGGATGTGTATATTTTCGGGAAACCCGCCCTCCCGATACTATGAATCGTGACGTATCCCGCCGCTCATTCCTCGCCAGTTCAACCGCCTTGGCCGGTGGCATTATGATCGTGCCCCGCCACGTACTCGGCGGTCCCGGCTACCGGGCACCTAGCGATCGCCTGAATGTCGCCGGTGTGGGGGCAGGCGGTCGCGGACAGAGTGTGTTGCAGGGTATTTCGGGGTACGACGAAGCCTCAAACAGTACACAAGAGAATGTGGTGGCGCTCTGCGATGTGGATGCCGAGCGTGCTGCAAATTCCTATGAACGCTATGCCACTGCCAAGCGGTACCGGGACTATCGTGTGATGCTGGATGAGATGCACAGCAGCATAGATGCAGTGATGGTGGCAACGCCCGACCACATGCATGCCGTGGTTGCTATGGCGGCCATGCAGCTCGGCAAGCATGTGTATGTTGAAAAACCGCTTACGCATGACGTGTATGAGGCCCGGATGCTTACGGAAGCGGCACGGCAATACGGTGTTGCCACACAGATGGGTAACCAAGGAAACTCGGGCGAAGGAATCAGGCAGATTTGCGAATGGATTTGGTCAGGCACAATCGGAGACGTAACCGAAGTGCAGACATGGACCAATCGTCCAGTCTGGCCGCAGGGCCTAGTGCGGCCTTCCGAAACACCACCTGTTCCGGCAACGCTGGATTGGGATCTGTGGCTTGGCACCGCGCCTAAGCGACCATACAATCCCGCCTACCTGCCGTTCAGTTGGCGCGGCTGGTGGGATTTTGGAACCGGCGCGCTGGGAGACATGGCCTGTCATGTAGTGGATCCTGTGTTTAAGGCGCTCAGGTTGGGGGCGCCAGTCAGTGTCGAAGCAAGCGCTTCGGTGTTTGTGGAGAACTGGCGGCCGATTCCCAATCACGAAAGCGCACCGAATTCGTCACTCATCCGTTTCGAATTCCCGGCGCGGGGAGAAATGCCTCCCGTACTCGTTACGTGGTTCGACGGCGGACTTATGCCGCCCCGCCCCGACGAATTGGCCGAGGATGAAATGCTCAGCGCAGGAGGTGGCTGCATTTTCATTGGCTCCAAGGGCAAGATCCTGTGTGAAACGTATGGGGCGAATCCGACGCTGCTCCCGACATCGAAGATGGAAAGCTTCGAGCCACCGGCCCAGACGCTCCCGCGCGTGGAAGGTGGTACGGGTGGTCACCAGCGTGTTTGGGTAGAAGCTTGCAAGGGCGGGCCGGCTTGCAGTTCCAATTTCGACTATGCCGGTCCTCTCAGTGAGATGGTGCTCATGGGCAACTTGGCGCTGCGCAGTTATATGCTGACCGAGACCGTCGAGCCCCCCCGAGGGCGACGCAGAAACAGGTACCCGGGCCGCAAGAAGCTCCTGTGGGATGGCGAGAATATGCGCATCACCAATTTTGACGAGGCCAACCAGTTCGTCCGTCGCGAATATCGCGAGGGCTGGTCACTGTAGGCCATGCATTCAGTATAACGTAGAGCAAACGGTTGCGCGGCCCGCGGATCCAGCATTAGACCAGCTGTGCACGCGTGCATTGGCCGCGTAGTCCCTATTACGGTCTGCAGCACCTGCGTACACATCAACGGTGCAGTCTTATAGGGCGCATCTATGGGGAGTAGATCCCAAACCAGTTCGGGTTCGAAGCGGCCTCGCTTTACATTGTCCAGTAAGCAAATGACTTGGCTCATGTGGCAGCATGTACCGTGTCGCAGCTGCTACGCTGCCGTGCGCTTCGCCTGCACAAAGTAGCGTGTGAACTCCTCGTTCAAGCACCTCTTAATCTCGGGAAATTTCCACCGGAGGCAATTCCAGAATTCTCCCTTCTTGGCCCACTCGGAGCAGTTCTGTACCGGCCTTGTGGGCAGATAGAGTACGTCTCTGACGAACTTCGCTATGAGTGCGAGTTGGTTGCAAAAGGACAAATCCAGTCTCTGCTCGCTCCAAATTTTACGATAGTCCAACTCCATGCCGTTGTCTTTACCGAGCGCATTTGCTGTGGCCAATGTGTATGCAACGATGTTCGCCCGGTATCCCCCTTCGTACCAATCCTGCTGCGAAACCAGCCGCTCGGTGGCCCTGAACACAATTGCACGTGCAACTGCGCGGTGGTAATAATCTTCATCGAACTGATCCGGAGCCTGATCCCACACTTGACTGATGCGCTTGGCATACTGGAGGAAGTTTTTCTGAGCCCCCAGATTTACCCAGACCGGATGGTCTTCCCAAACATTCTCAAACTTGGCCAAATCGGTCTTGGCAAACTTCTGGGTCCGGGGATATTCGGCTTTGAACCGCTTCTTGTCACCCCTAGTCATCTTGGACTGCGCATCAAGGTATTGACCTCGTGACCGTTCATAAAACCACTTTGTGTCATGTAATTCCCCCTCGGCTGCAGGAGCCCATATTCGACGGGAGAATTCCTCAATGCGTACATGGAATGGATGATTTGAGCGCAGATCTGCTGCACTCACCTTGTTTTGCGTGTTGGCATACAGAGATATTTTAGATACCAATTCCTCGCTGTCGTGATCGCCGACGACGGAGAGTTTCATCTGTACAAAAATCTGCGAGAGATCCGGCGCTTCCTTCAATTTGGACGCATGATAAAGTGAAGCCGTGGTCTGCCCGCCGTTTACAATCTGAAGGTCGACTATGCGAACAATCTCACTCCCGAAATGCCCACCCCTGACCTCGACCTCTTTTGCCGTACAGGTAATGCCGTTGTTGTAGGTAAAAAACATATGTGGCTCCGTGACTATCGTGTCACGAATTCCACGGTTGACGGCCCCCCGTGCTTGCAGGAAACAGCGCACATTTTGCTCCAGCAGGCGAGCCCCGTACTTCTCGTACAGTGCAGCCAAGACTTCTCCGGAAACTACGACCAGATATGAAAGAAAGGCTCGTGTGCCAACCTGTGCGCGTATGCAGGGCAACCCTTTCTTGAACATGTCTTTCAGATCTACATCCAGCGGCTCTTCTCCTCTTCGTGCACAGTGTTGCCGATGCAAACGCGATATGTCCCAAACAGAGTATGTAGCTTTAACACCATCCAGATCATGGCTCCCAATCGATTTTATGCGGACATTGAGGCGCCGCTCTGACGTCAGGATGAAGTTGACTCGCTGAATTCGGTCGATCCTGTCATGAATCGCTCGTGCCAGCCGGTACTCAGGCGTTGATTCATCCAGCCCTTCGTGCAGCGCTTTATTTCTCGAAGCCAGAAAGAACTGGCGCAGTTGCTTGAAGTCGCTCTTGATTGTCTTCATCGTGAGCGATTCCATCGTTTTCCGGTTCTGGAAATCGGCCAGATGAAGATCCAAGGAAGCCTCGTCCTCGTTGAGATAAAACCCATCTACCTTCTTACCCGATTTTCCACGATAATGGCAGTGCTCGAATCCGTTCAAAAAGCCGGTTTCTGTCAATTCCCCACTGACCATGTCCAAGAACGCAGTCCGCTGAAATTCTTTGTTGCGGATCTCAAATTCGGCCAGCAGCCGCTGACGGAAGTCGTAGAAATATTCTTCGAGTGTCATTTTCATGTGTTCGTTTCCCAAATGGTTTCGAGGGGACATTTAAAAGGCTTCACAGCATCCAAATGCAGCTGATATCTCACACGATGGATGCCATTGGGCATTCCGGAACGGATAATTCGCGGAAATGCACCGTCAACGCAGTGTGCACTTGTTTCAGCTACCTGAAATGAAGGACTGTCATATTGATAGACCTCTACATAACCGGTCATCGCCAATTTGGCCTGATACTTGTCGAGGACTGAGCTTCCTCTAAGCGCCTCTTCAATGAACCGAATCATCTCATTGAGAGAGAACGCGCCAGATGACTCGGAATCTTGTACAATGCGCTGTACAACAAGAAATAGCCGCTCGGCCAAGCTTTCCAGCTGATCTTCAGACGCAATGCGCACGATGTTTGGCGTCTTGTTGGAGAGCGCCTTCACTTCCACTGCCGTGTCGCCGAATGCGAAATCCTGATCTCCTCCCTCGGG
>JAAXGT010000012.1 GCA_012271205.1 Rhodothermales bacterium | reverse complement strand
CACGGCCCCGTACGACTACCGGGCAGCTTTGAGAGTCGAGTCGCCCGGGGGAATCTCACCCCCGGGCGCTCGCCGAACCGTACGTGAACCTCTCCACTCATACGGCTCGTCCCATGAAGCCGCTCCGGATTGCCGGGCAGCGACTTGGTCTGTTTCATCGGAGTCCTCCTGATATCCGTTGCTCCCCTAACCCCGACCTCATGGGGTCGGCCCGTAAGCCAGTACCCGCCGACCTAGTCCCGGAATCGGGAGCCTCTCCCGGTTTGGACCATCATCTAAGGATTTTCGACCCATCATCCGTGGCTCATTTACATTCGACTCTACGGCTCCCACCGGACCGGATCCTCCCCCAGCCTTCTCCCCGCACGCTGACCACGAAACCTCTTAAATGCCGCCGCTGGGGGGGTACAACCCCCACCTGCACGGCGATTGGGGGGCTCCCCATCCCTCACGCCGTTCGGCCCACTTTGACTAAGTCATGACTTCACCTCCGTGTGCCTGCGCGGCACACTCCCCCACGGCCCGGTAGTCGACAGCCTGCTGGATCGTGGCTTTCCGGCCTCGTCCATCAATCCTAGCCGTAGGATCGCTTTGGGGATCAGTTCTCGTCGGCGGATGCCAAAGACGACCGTCGGAACGCGCGTGTACTCGCCGAAGCCCTTCGGACCGACCCCACTGCCTGCGCGTGCTTGATCCGGTGGACCCCAAGATTGTACCGCTCCGGGAGGGAGGGGTCGCGCATAGCCGACGAGCTTGCCGCCCCGTGCACCGGGCTCGGGGAAACAGGGGACAGATTAGGTCTACATATCGCAGGACTTGCACCCGCTGTATTCGCGCCAGTTAGCTTAGCACACCACGGACGAAACTCTGCTATCTGCAAAGAAATAGCGGAGTTTCGCACCTTTACTGCCAGGCTCTCTCCTTACTCGTCTTCGTCATCCGGCTCGGGCATTAGCACAAACTCGGGGTAGGCCTCAATCCCGAGTTCCGCCACATCCTGCCCAAGCTTTTCCACCTGTCTCGATACGCGTGCACCGACTACAACATCAATCCCTTTCCACAACAGCCACGAGATCCCAAAAACGAACACCCCAATAGATAGTACACCAAGCAGTTGCACGAGCACATTCACCTCCGGATTCGTGATTGCAACAGCAACCGTACCCCATACACCTGCAAATAAGTGAGCCGGTACAGCGCCGACCACATCATCAACGTGAATTGCTTCCAAAACGCGAATGGCCGACACGCAAACGACGCCGCCAACGGCACCAATGATGATGGCCCAATAATGGTTCGCCATTTCCGGTCCGGCCGTAATTGCCACCAGCCCGGCAATAGCGCCATTCAGTGCGGCGAACAAGTCGAATCGCCCCAAGATAGGCCGGGCCACAGCAATGGATGCCAATACCCCGGCAGCGCCAGCCAGATTCGTATTAACCAGCACATGGGCCATAGACGTGGCATCCACGGCACTGCCGAGAGCTAACTGGGATCCACCGTTGAATCCGAACCAGCCAAACCACAATATGAACACGCCCAGCGTAACAACCGGAACGCTGGACGGGGGCGTGGCCCTCACCGTACCATCCTTGCGAAACTTGCCGAGACGGGCTCCAACCACTATTGCCCCGGCCAAAGCGGCCCAGCCACCCGTTCCATGCACAATCGTTGATCCGGCAAAATCATAAAAACCCATTTCATACAGCCAGCCCTCACCCCAAGTCCAAGCTCCGACAACGGGGTAAATAAACGCCGTCAGTACCGTCGTAAAGATGAAAAAAGCCCACAGATTAACCCTTTCAGCGAGGGCTCCTGAAACGATGGACGCGGCGGTGGCCACAAACACCATCTGGAAAAACCAGTTCGCCATAGTTGATTGGCCCAGTCCCAACACATTCTCCAACACAGCTTCCTGGCCATCCAACAGGGCGATCTCGTCCGCTGATGCATGATAGAACAGCTTGAACTTTCCGATCAGCCCGCTTACATCAGTGTACATGAGATTGTAGCCGATCAAATAAAAAGTCAAACCTGCGATGGAATAGAGTCCAATGTTCTTGAGACAAATGACGGAGGCATTCTTCGTTCGAACGGAGCCGGATTCCAGCATCGTAAAGCCTGCGGCCATCCACATGACCAAGCCGCCCCACAAGAGAAATGACAGGGTGTTAAAGACAAATTGTGCTTCGGTATTCATTTGCACTTTATTGTGTTGCTGATGAGTGTAGCGCGCTGCACGCACCCGAAGAGTACCCCTCACAATACACCGGAGACACCTTCAAGTCAAGTCTGGCAAGACCTCACCAACGGCCGGAATGCGGCGCGGGGCTTCGGGAATTTCGGTGCGTACACAATCAGAGTCGCCAAACAGCCAGAAACTGCGGTACCGAATCGTGCCTGTCCTCAACGCCTAACTTGTTGCGCCAGTACTGGAATTCGACACCGACAAGCAGCCAGTTTTCCGTGCCAAAGGCCTTGCCCAAATCAACGACCAGTTGCGGTTGGGCAAGAATCCATGCCTGTTGTGTACCACCGGTTTCGTCTCCCACACTACTTATGTACTCCGCATGCCCCATGAACTGAAATGTCAGGTTGCGGATATTGAAAATCTTAAGCCAACTGACATCGAACATAAATCCGTTGTCCGTGGTCGGCGCGCCCCCCTTGGCCAGCCCATTGTTCATGTCCAGAATTGCGGTAAAGTCTGTGTTCAGGAAAATGAATCCGGGTACTTGCCATGAGAGCTGGAGGCCGGGCAGATACTTCAGCACATCAGCGTCCGCGTCAAAATTGATCCCGCTGATAAATGACACATCACGGATCGCCCCCATCTGCTGGTTCCGCCGAAAGAGTTTCCCGAAACTGAGTGTTGGATACCACTCGCCGTAGAAATCCTTGTCATTGAACCCGTCAACGAGCTCATCATCCAGGAAATCAATAAAGAAGAAGCTGCCCCCCAGCAGCCACCCACCGGCATGCTGGAAAGTCAGAATCCTGGTCGGCGAAGTCTCGCCG
>JAAXGT010000204.1 GCA_012271205.1 Rhodothermales bacterium | reverse complement strand
ATCCAACGCAGCATGCACGACGGGCCAATCAGTGCCATGGCGCTCCTTCTTTTCTGGAAGCAGCATTACTTCTTTCAAGAATCGGTACAAGTACTCGGTTGCTTTCGGCTTGGCCGACAGATCGACCTTCACGGTAAACGTCGCACGGCCCCGATTTACATCCAATCTCAAACTGTTGCCCTTCAGCAGCCCCCGCTTCCGTTCAACATGAACGATTTCCCGATAGCGGACCTCTTGCGGCGCCGTGAGGTCCGAGTTCTGGAATACGAACAATTCGTCTGTGAATAGCACGCCATCCTTGGCCGATCCCATCAGCGTTCCATCATATAGGGCAAGAACACGGTTGGGCATTATCTCAGGCGCATAGTCCCTGATTGCATTTCGGAGCTTTTCGGACGGAATTGATGGCGCTACATACAGCCCCATGTGTGGAGCATGCGGAATCAGTTCCTGGATCAGTGCCCGCATGTACAATCCGTCCCTACAATAAACCCGCCGGGGTTGCACCCACAAAAAAGGCTTGTGTCATGTCTCTCACAAAAGGTACAAATCCGATGACGATAAGCAGCACAGCACATGTGACAAGAACGGCGGCCGACAGGCGCGGGACCGGAAACGACCGCTCACGCACCGCACGATCGGCACTCTCTATAGGGCGCATCCAGAATACATACAATACGCGCAGATAGTAGTAGCCGGACAGAGCACTGGCCAAGACGCCAACAATCGCAAGCCAAGTCAGACCAGCTTCCACGGCCGGCGCGAACACAGCAATCTTGCCGAAGAATCCGCCAAACGGCGGAAAGCCTGTAAGGCTGAACATGAAGACCCCCATGGTTACACCTAACAACGGCCGGCGCCAGCCGATTCCGGAAAGTGAATCAAGCATCTGTACACGACCCTCTTTGTCATCCCATTCAAGAAACGCCATGACACCAAACGCACCCACATTCATTAGCGCATAGATAAGCAGGTAGTAGATCGCCCCCGCATAGCCCTCACTTGTACCAGCCGCCAGTGCAATCAGCACGTATCCCGCATGCGCGACGGACGAGTATGCAAGCATGCGTTTTACGTTGTTCTGTGTAAGTGCCAGCAAATTGCCCAAAACAACCGTAACCAGCGCAACCAAGGCGAGCGGCATCTGCCACTTAGCGACAGGCAGGGTCCCGATGCCGTAGAACAAAACCAGTATCAAGGCAGCAAAGGCTGCCGCCTTGGAGGCCGTTGACATGTAACCGGTCAGTGTCGTCGGGGCACCTTGGTATACATCCGGAGTCCACATATGGAACGGCACCGCACTGACTTTGAAGAGGAACCCAATAAGGAAAAGCGCCACACCGGCCCAGAAAAGCACTGGCAATTCACGCGCCGCATAGCCGCCTGCCATTTCCGTGAAGTACATAGTGCCGGTCGCCCCATAAATCAGTGCAATCCCGTATAAAAAGAAGCCTGTCGAGAAAGCACCCAGCAAGAAGTACTT
Source organism: Rhodothermales bacterium (assembly GCA_012271205.1). Lineage (GTDB taxonomy): Bacteria > Bacteroidota > Rhodothermia > Rhodothermales > Bin80 > JAAXGT01. The sequence goes on along the minus strand of JAAXGT010000204.1, from coordinate 7,185 downwards.
TAGCGCACTCTCTACAGCCCCTTCATCACTCCGCACAAGCCCGGTCAGGATATAGAGCGCAATTGACATGGTTTCAAGGCCGACAAAGACCGTCACCAAGCTGTTGGCCGTGCCCAGCATGAGCATCCCGCTCGTGGCAAACAATATGAGCGCATACACCTCGCCATAACCGTGCCGGATTCCTTTTAAGTAAGGCACCGAAAGCGTTATGGATAGCAGCGTGCTAAGTAGAATGACGATACTGACAAACGACGCCACGCCGTTAACACGCATCAAATCGAAAAACGCCGTTGTGGTCGTATCCTGCAACCGCAGGGCTTCCAACACAACGGCTGCAACAACCGAAAGGGCCGCGACCCATGGAAGGGCGGCATCGTCGTTCTTGAATGCATCCCAGATTATCAGCAGAATGCCAATCAGTGCCAGCCACAGGACCGACGCCCCACCAGACAGGTCGGCAAGAATGTTGTCAAATGCGCCGGAAAGCTCCATACTCAAGTCTTGATCTACTTGGTACCGCCTGCTATCCGCTCGATCGCAGCAGCCAGTGCCACATCCTTCTGCGTAACACGATTTCCGGCATCATGCGTGTTGAGTGCAATGGTCACGCGGTTGTACACGCTTATGAGTTCTGGATGATGATCGGCCGCTTCGGCCTCAAAGGCCAGGCGAACTATAAAAGCGACAGCCTCCCGAAAATCCCGGAAGCTGAACTGCTTGACCAAACTATTCTGGTCGTAATCCCATCCGGGAAGCATCTTCAGCGCCTCAACAATCGCATCCTGACTCAGTGGTTTTCCGGGCATCGCCTCCTTCACTTAGAGAACAAATTGAAGTGTACAAACCGTCTCATACATTATCAGAAAACCCAACCGCTGTAGAATACCAGCCAGACTACAAAGTACACAGGTATCAGAATCGTAAGGCCGTACTTGACCAGATAGCCAACAAAGGAGGGGGTATCTACATTGTTGGACTCTGCAATTGCCTTCACCATAAAGTTGGGAGCATTGCCGATGTACGTCATGGCGCCAAAGAATACGGCCGCGACTGAAATCGCCTGCAAGTAATGCCACGATTCCAGGCCAAGCGCAAATTCTTTGACTTCCAAAGCCACATTTACATCCTGGCCAAACTTGCCCATGGCCGCCGCCAGGAAATTCAAGTACGTTGGCGCATTGTCAAGAATTGAAGACAGAATGCCGGTACCCCAATAGAATGTGGTGGTGGTCAATGTCTCCGCATTGGACGCGGCAAAATTAGAAATCAGGGCCAAGGCCGGTACCATACATGCGAAGATGCCGAGGAACAGCCAGCCAACTTCGCGAATTGGCTCAAACGTAAATTCGTTTTTGTGCAGTGCCTCCTTGTTGCAGAACTGAAACGCGAGAAAGCACATGCTGAACATGATAATCTCGCGCAGTCCGAAAGGCAGATGGTAGGTCCCTACTAAATCCAGTGGCGTGCCCTTCATAGCTGTGAACACGTTGGGATCGATAAAGACCGACACCACGATGATAATCACGAAAATGAAATTGCGTGTACCCTGCAGTTCAAAGGTGCGGCCGCCGGTATCAATCTCGGTTGTGGACACAGCACGGTTACGGCTGTCAATGACGTAGAAAATGGTCAAGAGCACTACCATCGTCGGCAGCCAGACGTACCATACCTGAGTGAAAGTCCAGAAGAAAGGCACGCCCCGTAAGAAACCCAGGAACAGAGGCGGATCACCGATGGGTGTCAAGGCACCCCCAACATTCGCCACTATGAAGATGAAAAAGACGATGTGGTAGGCCTTGAGCCGCCCCTGATTAAGGCGCATAAAAGGCCGAATAAAGAGCATTGCCGCCCCGGTTGTAGCAATCAGGTTGGCCACAACGGCTCCGATAGAGAGTAGCGAAATATTCGCCAGCGGCGTGCCACGTGCATTGACTTTCAGGAAAATGCCGCTTGCGGCTATAAAGAGCGATGCCACGAGTGCGATAAAGGACAAATACTCAGTCAGCGCATGAAGCATCGAAACCGAGTCGTGCAGCGCAAAGATGTAGTAAAACGTGACAAAGAGCCCGAGGCCAACCGCATACTTGGGATAGTGGTGGTGCCAGTGATGCAGATAGAACAGCGGTCCAGTAGCAATCATCAACAGGAGCACTATAAACGGGAGCACAAGCCAGACGGGCGGCACCGCCGCATCATGTCCATGACTTTCTTCCATTTCATGTGCTGCATCGTCTGCAGCTTCCTGCCCCGATGCTTCTTGTGGTGTCGCCACCCCGTGCTCGTCCCCGCCAGACTGGCCGGAGCCGGGTAGTTCTGCGGCTGTGTCTGCTGTGGCCTGTCCCACAGCCTGCTGCTCATGATGAACTGTATCCACTGCCTGTGCCAGCGCCGGCGGGCAGATTAGCAGTCCGACCCATAACGCTGCAAGAAGTGGGGAAATGCGTCTCATTTACGGTGCAGTAATCGTTGGAGTCGTGTCAAGGAATAGGGTTCGAATCCTGGTCACCGTTTGGGATCAAACCACCAGGCGCCGGTGCGGCTTGTACGTTACCGTCTTGTTGCAGCACCCGCATGCCGTCGAGGTCACCCTCTTCCACCAGTGCTCGCTTACGCTCAATCGTTTCCAGGAGGCGCACAGCTGCCGGCTCGCTTACACGCAAGAAGGGCTGCGGCATAAGTCCGAGAATGATCATAAGGGCCGCCATAGGTACAAGCACTACAAGTTCTCTGCGATTCAAGTCCGGCATGCCCCGGTTGGCTTCATGTGTCACCGGTCCGAAAAACATACGGCCAAGCATCCACAACAGATATACAGCCGCCAGAATCACACCGGTGGTCGCAAGCCCAACGAGAATGGGGCTACCTATAGCTGCACTTCCAAAAGCGCCGACCAGAATCATGAACTCCCCCACAAAGCCGTTGAGTCCCGGCAACCCGGCAGAGGCCAGGGCCGTGAGCACCATAAAGAAAGTAAGCCAAGGCACCGTGCGGGCTATGCCTCCGTAGTCTGCCATCAGACGCGTGTGGCGCCTTTCATACAGCATGCCAACCAGCAGGAACAGCGCCCCTGTTGAGATGCCATGGTTAATCATCTGGATCATTGCCCCTTGGAGACTCTCCAGTGTAAAGGCAAAAATGCCCAACACTACAAAGCCGAGATGGCTGACGCTGGAATACGCCACTAATTTCTTCGCATCCGGCTGTGCCCGAGATACCAATGCTCCGTACACTATGCCGATGACGGCCAAAATCGCAAACAGCAGTGCATGTGAAGCCGAGGCACTGGGAAAAAAGGGCAAACAAAACCGAACCAGCCCGTAGGTCCCCATCTTTAGCAGCACACCCGCCAGAATCACCGATCCCCCAGTTGGAGCTTCCACATGTGCATCCGGCAGCCACGTGTGGAACGGAAACATCGGGACCTTAATGGCAAACGCAAAGGCAAACAAAACAAACAGCCAGGTCTGCATACCCAACGGCACATCAAAAGACAGCAGTTTGAAATAGTCGGTCGTAAACACGCCACTGTTGACTGCCGCGCCAGCCTCAATTCCCAAATACAGTATTCCCACTAGCATAAGCAGTGATCCGACCATCGTGTAAATCACAAACTTGACCGCCGCATAGATGCGTCGTTCGCCGCCCCAGATTCCGATCAGGAAATACATCGGAATCAGCGTGAGCTCAAAAAAGATGTAGAAGAGCAGAAGGTCGAAGGCACAGAATACACCGGTCATGCCGCTCTGCAATACCAAAAGCAGCGTGTAGTATCCCTTGACGTGCGCCTTGATGTAACTCCACGAGGAGAGCACAACAATGGGGCCCAAGAGCGTGGTAAGAAGCACCAGCAACAGGCTGAATCCGTCGATACCAACCAAATATCGAACGTCGATATCTGCTGATATTAGCGGAAAGTCACCACTGACAAATTGAAGATCAGCCGCTCTGGACGGGTCAAATTCAGTCCACAGCAATATCGATAGTACAAAGGTAAACGCAGTCACCACCAGTGCAAACACGCGAACCGAGCGGTCCGTAGGCGCAAACAGCGTGAGTATTGCGCCGATTAGCGGCAAGAAAATCACCAGCGACAAGAGATGCGGGAATTCCATCCAAGCGCCTTGGTTAGAATGCCATTAGTGCCAGAATTAGCACAACTCCAAGCACTATTGCCAGTGCGTAGTTTTGTACGATTCCGGTCTGGAGACGGCCAAAGAGCCAACTGAAGGCCTGCATGATGCGTGCAATTGCGTTCACCAGGCCGTCGACAATGCGCTGGTCGAAAGGAGCAAAGACCTTTTCTGCACCGCCAATGACCGGTCGGACAATGGACCGGTCATAAAGCCTATCCCAATAGTAACTGGTCCTACACCATTGGTACAAAGCGCCGAACCGCCCCCGGATCAGCTCATCTCCGCCCAATTCATGCCGGGCAAAGAATCGCCATGCCCACACCACGCCGATAACGGCGATCAGTGCCCCCAAGGCAATAAGGGCGCTCTCAAGCCAAAGACTCACATGCGCATGCATTTCAGGCTCTGCGACCGGTCCTGCCCGCCCTTCGTAGCCTACCAGAAAACCGTGAATCCAGTTGTGGAGCCCGAATTCTTCTGCAACCTTGGGAAGGCCTATAAACCCACCCACAAGAGACAACGCCCCCAGCAGGATAAGCGGTAACGTCATGCTCCAGGGCGATTCATGTGGATGCAGGTTTGAGGGCTTCGGCCAGCGTGATGAGCCTTCAAAAGTGAGCATGTATGAGCGCGTCATATAGAACGCGGTCAAGAGAGCGGTGGCAATACCAACGGCCCATACAATCCACGCATATGTGTGGCCGTCAAATCCGAATTCGAATGCCTTGAATAGTATCTCGTCCTTGGAGAAGAAACCGGCCGTGAACGGAATGCCTGCGATTGCGAACGTGGACAGCAAATACGTCCATCGTGTAATCGGCATATACTTCTTGAGCCCGCCCATGTAACGCATATCCTGAGCGTCGAAATCTCCTTCATAGCCTTCCCTGCGCAGCTCAAGCTCCACGTGATGCATTCCGTGAATCACGCTGCCGGATCCCAGAAACAGGCAGGCTTTGAAGAACGCATGCGTAACCACGTGGAAGACGGCTACAAAAAAAGCGCCTACTCCAGCAGCCATGAACATGTAACCCAGTTGGGATACCGTTGAGTACGCCAATACGCGTTTGATATCCTGCTGTGTTAGCGCAATCGTGGCTGCGACCAAGGCGGTAGCCGCCCCTACTATAGCAATGAGCATCATCACACCAGGTGCCATAAGCACCAGTGGAGACAGCCTGGCCAGCAGGTACAGACCACTGGTGACCATGGTTGCCGCATGAATCAGCGCTGACACGGGTGTCGGACCAGCCATCGCATCTGGCAGCCATACAAACAGCGGAATCTGAGCACTCTTGCCTGTAGCTCCGATAAAGAGCAGCAGCACGACAGCCGTTACAGAACCTGCCGACAGGCTCTCCATGCCCGAAAAGATGGCGCCGAAGTCCAAGCTGCCCAATTCCTTGACGAGTATAAACATGGCCAGAAGGAAGGCAAAGTCGCCCACCCGATTGACGATGAAAGCCTTACTGGCAGCCACGCTATTCTTGTGCTTCTCGTACCAGAAACCTATGAGCAGATATGAACACAGACCGACTCCTTCCCAGCCCAAGAAAAGTACCAGCAGATTATCTGCCAGTACCAGATTGAGCATCATGAAAATGAAAAGGTTCAGATAGGCAAAGAATTTCCAGAAGCATCGGTCACTGTACATGTAACCGACTGCGTACAGGTGGATCAGTGCCCCGACGCCCGTAACGACGAGCGTCATTATGATTGAGAGTTGATCAATCCGATAGGTGATCGATACCGAGAAATCTCCTGCGGCCATCCACGTGTACAGTGATGTCACGTGGGTCTGACTACCACCCTGCACGAAAATCCAAGCCGCCAATCCGAAAGGGATAGCCACAACCAGCGTGCCCACTGCACCCAACAACCCCTTGTGAGCGCGGAAGGACCGCAAAAAGAGCGGGACAAGGCCGGTAAGCACGGCACCGACGAGCGGCAACAGCACAATCAGCACGGTAAGAAGATCCAAATCCATGAGTCTTCTCAGTGCCGAAAGAGGTTGATGTTGTTAATGTCCACTGTGAGCTTGTTGCGGAAAATGGCAATCACAATAGCGAGTCCGATGGCCGCCTCGGCCGCGGCCACTGCCATTACAAAAAAGACGAGGATCTGTCCCGAAACATCGCCCATATACTGGCTGAAGGCGATGAGTGTCAAGTTGACTGCATTGAGCATCAGCTCCACCGACATGAGAATGACAATCAGGTTGCTCCGGAAAAGCACACCTGTGACACCGATGGAAAACAGCACCGCACTAAGCGTCAGGTACCAACTAAGTGGGACACCCATCACGTTACTCGAATCTGTGCTTAGCCAGCATCACTGCACCAATGGTCGCCACCAACAGCAGAATACCGATCATTTCAAAGGGGAGCGCGTAACGCGTGAAGAGTTCCTTGGCAATAGCCGTGGCCGCACCGGTAGCCTCAGGATCAGATGCTGCAGCCGGAAAGTCTCCCACCGCCGTGGCACCTAAAAAAACCAATTGAGCCAATATGGCGACGCCCAACACAAACCCAACTCCCTTTTTGAAATCCACGCGCTCAAGATTGGGTAAAGCCCCTAGGTTGAGAAGCATGATTACGAAAAGGAAAAGGACCATGATGGCACCGGCATACACTAGTATCTGAACCACCGCAATAAACTCGGCACTCAGCGTCAAATACAGTCCCGCGACGCAAAAAAGTGTCAAAATGAGCCAGAGGGCACTTCTGACCGGGCTTCGCGAGATTAGCATTCCCAAAGCCGATACCACCGCTACCAAGCTGGCTACAACGAAGACTTTCTCAGCGAACATCCAATGCGGTGTTTTCCAATCAGCGGAGCGAATGTAGGCAAAAGGTTCTACAACAGAAAGACAAATTCACGTTAAGGCAACTGCCGGACAATTATACTTTCTCCGGGCGAACACGGCAACCCGCAGGGACGCCACCGACCACTCTTCAAAGGCACTAGGCTGCAGCATGCAAATCCGTGTTCAGCAATGTATCGACTCTGGTCAGCATCAAGACGTTGGCCGCCACAACTATACCCTTACATC
>JAAXGT010000039.1 GCA_012271205.1 Rhodothermales bacterium | reverse complement strand
ACCCTATGTAGTGTTGGAACTGTCTGACGACCGGATTTTTGAGCATCCGGTCTTGTACCTGTGCGAGCCGGGCTACTGGCAGATGGAGGCTACGGAAGTCGAGCAGCTGCGCGAATATCTTTTGCGCGGAGGCTTTATCCTCTTTGATGATTTCAGGGGAGATTACGAGTGGTACAATCTGTACGAGCAGATGCAACGCGTTCTTCCGGGGCGCGAGCCGCAGGAGCTGCCACCTTCACATCCGATCTGGAGCATTTACTTCGACATTGATCCAGTAGCCGCACCATCGCTCGTGAGTGGGTATCAGGGCTCACGTGAAGCAGACCGGTATATGGGCTATTTTGACGACGACGGTCGCCTTATGGCCTTGGCCAATGTCAACCAGGACATTGGAGACGGATGGGAGTACCCCAATCGAGATTTTGAGAACGCCTCAACCGTCAGCTTTCAGATGGGGATCAATTTTGTGATGTACGCGCTGACTCACTGACCTTTCTAGAACCCCTTAGACGTTTTGTCCCTTTCTACCGTAGAACACGAGGCACTGGCGCGTCTGCGTGACGGCAAGTCCAGCATCATGGCGCAAGTTCGGCGCCGTATCGTCGGCCAGGATGACGTAATCGAGCAGGTGCTAATCGCCCTGTTTGCCGGTGGCCACTGTCTGATAACCGGCGTTCCCGGACTTGCCAAGACGCTGCTTATCAAGTCGCTCGGTGAGATGCTGGATCTTACCTATAAGCGAATCCAGTTTACGCCCGATCTCATGCCAGCGGACATTACGGGGATGGACATGCTGGAGGAGGATCGTGCCACGGGCCTCCGCACGATTCAGTTTGTAAAGGGACCGATCTTTGCCAACATCATTCTTGCAGACGAAATCAACCGTACTCCGCCCAAAACGCAATCCGCACTTTTGGAGGCCATGCAGGAGTACCAGGTGACGGCGGGTGGGGACCTGTATGCACTGGACCGGCCCTTCTTTGTTCTTGCGACCCAGAATCCGATCGAGCTTGAGGGCACCTATCCCCTGCCGGAGGCGCAGCTTGATCGATTCATGTTCAATATCGTCATCGACTACCTGTCTGCGGAAGATGAGCTTGCTGTAGCCTTGGAAACCACATCCCGGGATCAGGCTTCCTTGGAGACCGTGCTCTCCGGAGCAGACATTCTGGGGTTCCAGGAGGAGGTACGCGGCGTAATTGTCCCGAACAACGTAGCTCAGTATGCCGTAGATCTGGTGCGCAGTACAAGGCCGTCCAATCCGGACGCGAGGGAGTTCGTTAAGAACTGGGTAAGCTGGGGCGCGGGACTCAGGGCTACACAGTGCCTGCTTTTAGGAGGCAAGGTGCGCGCAGCGTTTCGTGGCCGGTACAATGTCGCAATCGAGGATATTCGTGCACTGGCGTATCCTGTGCTTCGCCATAGAGTCCTGACAAACTTCTACGCCGAAAGCGAGAACGTAACCGTGGAAAGTGTGATTGGCCGCCTGCTTGAGGAAGTCTCCGAACCCACCAGCGGACTTTCGTAAATTATGTGCTGTGCTCCAGCACTTATTGAGCTGGTTCAACGCACCACTTAGCCAAGGTTAAGTGCACCGTGGAAAGGTGGTGGCCAAGTTGCCAAGTGTGAAACGCACCCCGTTGTTCACAGTCAGGTTCAACGTAGAGATGGGAGACTGGTAGCGGAGACTGACATGGGAGCGGTGCAGCCATGGGTGGCGGGGGAGTGCGCGTTCCTCGGAGGCGACACAGGTTGGGGAACAAGCCTCTTCGTGTAAGGCCGTTTGGATGAAGCGTTCGGCTTGCCCTGGATTCGCGGGCGATTGGGGCGGAGGCAGCGTGTCGCGAAGCACTTGGAGGTGTAGCCGGTGCCGTTGCCGGTCAGGAGGCGGGTCGCCCCAGCGCCGGGGGCCAGACTCTTCCAAACTTCCGATTCGTGGAGCAGAGCCTGATATGGAGCATCTCCCGGCTATCCAACTCCGGCGGCGGCATAACTCTACGCGTGCACCACTTTACACACCGCCGCTACAAATGCTTGGCGTCAGTACAACCTGCACAATCCGCCACATCCAGAAAAGCCGTTACCCACCCAAGCTCGGAGGTCGTACACTCGGCCGTTGCCAAAAGACATCCACACAGATCGAGCCTCCTCAGCAAGGACTGAGTCAAGTCAAATATCTGACGTGAGGGCTGGGGTTAGCACTCGACATCTTCCCCCAGTTCCGGGGAAAGCACTTCGACGCCGCGGCAGGCACGTGTGATCTCGTCCGAGATCCACGCGCGGGCTTCTGTGTCTCCGTGAACCAGGATGACTTTGCGCGGGCTTAGCCGCTGGACCAAGGCTACCAGGTCACGGCGATGACTGTGGCCACTGAACCGGAAACGGTCAACGTCGCAGGCTATCGTCTGCACCCCGGTCCTAGGATCCAGTACGACCTCTTCAGCCCCGTTCATAGCTGCATGTAGTAGCCGGCCCGCCGGCAAGTCCTCCTTGGCAAAACCGACCAGGAAAATGGCATGCTTTTCGTCCTCAACAATCTCTTGCGCCACCCAGTTGGACATCGTGTTTTCGACCATCATGCCGCTGCTGAGCACGTGAATGCTGGGCTCTCGGATGGACTGGCGTTTGGCCTTTTGACTCCGCGGAAATCGCCGCTGCTCCACGCTGAACACTTCGAAGTCCGGATCCAGCCTGGGGGTATCGTATCGTGTGGCATCATAGATGGCGGAAACCTGTCGCAAGCCTCCCGCCGTGTATATGGGAAAGCCCTTATTAATCTGTCCTCGCTCCCGAAACGACCCCAACATGCATAGTACCTCTTGTGCACGCCCGAGCATAAATACGGGAAGGAGCACCGTTCCTCCCCTGCGAAGCACTTTCTGAAGGCTTTGCAAGAACCGCCGCTCCTCGGTCTTCCGGGTCACTCTTTCCGCTTCCGGATCCGCACCCAGCGTACACTCCATAATCAAAACGTCGACGGCCTCCTTGGGGTAGTGGCCTCCGGGCACGATTGTCTGCGGTCTGATATTTGTGTCGCTCGTGTAAAAGACACGCATTCCGTCACCGGTCGTAAGCAGCACACCCGCTGCCCCCAAGAGGTGACCGGAGTAGTAGAAACGCGCCGCCAAATCTCCCGCCACCAATTCAAACGTGTCCTCGTAGGCGTGCGTCCTCGTGGCATCCTGTACGGCGTCAATATGTTCATACTCAAAGAGCGTCGGATACGGGGAAGAGCCCTCTTCATACCGGCGCCGCTGCAGTCTTACGGATGCCTCCAACATCATGCTGGTCAGCTGCCACGTGGCTTTAGTCATATGCACCGCCACGTGCGGATAGGCCTCGATAAGCGACGGGATGGCGCCAATATGATCATGATGCGCGTGTGTGATGATAGCATGTGAAATAGGCCGATCCCCTAAACTGTCAAACCTAGGCAGGCTGTCCGGTCCCTCCAGATTCGGATCCGCACCCGCATCCAGCACGAGTCCACACGAATCAAAGCTCAGATAGTGGCAACTGGCGCCAATGTCGGTCGCGTTGCCCAGAGTGAGAAAACGCATATGCCGTTTCAGAGCCAAGCGTCAGCTGGCCAAACCCTGCTGGAAAGCCTCCCAGTCACCCAAAAATTTCTCCAGACCGATATCGGTGAGCGGATGGCGCAAAAGCTTCTTGATGACGCTTAGGGGCATGGTGGCCACATGCACCCCCATGATGGCCGCCTCTACGACGTGCATGGGATGTCGAATTGAGGCTGCCAATACTTCGGTCGGATAGCTGTAGTTACTGTAGATGCTGACAACCTCTTCCAACAGCCTCATACCGTCAGAGGAAATGTCATCAACGCGGCCAAGAAAAGGGCTGATATAAACCGCACCCGCCTTGGCTGCAACAAGCGCTTGGGTCGGGGAAAAACACAACGTGCAATTCACCCGAATGTCCTCCTTGCGCAGGGCATTGATGGCCTTGATTCCATCTAATATCAGCGGCACCTTCACCACGACTCTGGCGTGTATTTGTGCCAGCGCGCGGGCCTGCGTCATGATTCCCTCGAACTCCACAGCCGTGACTTCCGCAGATACATCCCCCTCAACCAGTTCGCAGATCTTAAAAATGTGTTCATGGAAGTCAAGTGGGCGGCCAGCCCGCTCAGAGGCCACTTTCATGAGTGACGGATTCGTGGTCACGCCATCCAGCACGCCCATATCATTGGCTTCACGGATTTCGCTCAAATCCGCCGTGTCAATAAAAAACTTCATGCTTCTCGTTCATAAACAGGGGTAAGGTACGGCATCGGCTTGGTATTCTCCGAATGGTTGGCAGGGGTTCATATAAATCCCAACCCGGTTTTTACGCAACCTGGTCTGTCCCGACTGACTTGAGAACCAGCAGCGTACGATCGTCACTGAGTGCTTCTACCGGCCCGGTAAACGCCTCGATATCTGCCTGAATTCGCTCCACCAAGCTATTGGCGCTGCCGTTCCGGTGGGCGAGTACCAAATCCTGAAGTCTGGCCTCTGTGTACTCCTCCATAGAGGCTCCCATGGCTTCCGTGACACCATCGGTAAACAGCACAACCATATCTCCTGGGGCCAGCTGCACTTCGCCTCCAGCATAATGCATGCCCGGGATGACACCCAGTAAAGGGCCACCTTCCTCCAGCCGCTCTATAGTCCCTTTCTGACGAACCAAGAGGGGGGGCTCATGCCCTGCATTGACGTACTCCAGCCGTCCTCCAGTGTGATAAATGGCCGCAAAAGCCGTGACAAACTTGTCCGGAGCAGTGTTGTCATAGACTACACGGTTAGTATTGGCCACGGACTCCCTGAGTGACATGGTCATGGGCACCATAACGTGTGTACAGGCATGAATCGTGGACATGAGTATTGCAGCGGGCATGCCTTTGCCGGTCACGTCAGCTATCATAAACAGTAAGCGTTCTCTCTTAAGGGCGAGCACATCAAAGTAATCCCCGCCGACTTCGCGGCTGGGTAACGCGAGCGTGGCTACTTCCAGCCCTGCAGCCTTGGGAATGCTTCGCGGAAGCAGTCGCTCCTGCATGCTGCGAGCCATACGAAGCTCTTCTTCCAAGCGTTTCCTTTCAATACGTTCTTCCACCAGCTCCGCATTCTGTATAGATATTACCGTCAGACTGCCAAGCGAGTAGACGAATTCTATATCATCCGGTTTATAGGGCTGCCTCGTCATCTTCGGACCGAGGCAGAGTACGCCCTGCACTTCACCCTGCTGCCGGATTGGTAAAGCCACTTCCAACCCGTAACGTGCAAGCTCCGCAAATTCGCCTGCATTGTCCGCGTCCAGAATCACGAGCTCCGACAGCCCCTCGAGAAACTCAAGTGCAATGCCCACCCCTTGAACTCCCTGCTCAGAAACCAGCCTAAACGTACCGCCGTATTTTATGTGAAAAACGTGGCGCTTCACCAGCATCTGGCCCATTAGCGCAAAGGCAAAGACCTTCAACACGTGCTCCCTGTCCACCGTGGCATTGAATTCTTTGGACAGCTCAAACAGTGTCCGGAGCTGCTGGACCTTGCCATCCAGTTCCCTGTTGGCCAGACGCAAATCTTCCACCATGAGCGAGTTGTGTACGGCCGCCGCTGACATGTGCACGAGCGACTGCACAAACTCGAGCTCCGCTTCGTCAAACGGAAGCCGGGTCGCCTTCGAGCCAAGACCAATCATCCCGATTTCGCGGTTGCGGGTGCGCACCGGGATGACGAGTACAATGTCCATTTCCGACAACTTCTGGGGAACTTGGTTGCCAGAGAGCAACTCCTCGTCCGGCAGCTTCGGAAGCTCCAGCAGAGCCCCTTCCTGGAGCGTAGGCAATCCTTTCACAGCAGCCACGCGCCACGCTTGGGCTAGCGAATCACGCATCAGCGCAACACTGCGCGTGACCAGGAGCTTGCTCATGGCTGTGAGCAGTAAATTGCTGAGTACAAATTTCAACTCCAGCGAACTACCCAGCATTCGGCTGGTCTGAAACAGCGCGTGTAAGTCGTAGCGCTGCGCTCGCTGTGTCCGCTGTGCCTCCTGCGACATTGGCTTGAAGGGATCCGTGTGCGTCTAGAGCTCCAGCGTGTCTCCAGGACTGAGAACGCGTGCGGCAAGTCCTACCGCTTCCATCCGCGCGGCCCACGCCCCCGTGTCCACCTCGATAAGAGGAAAGGTGTTGTAGTGAAGCGGCACAGTGAGTCGGGGTTGTATCATGCGCGCTGCGCGTACCGCACCCGCTGGCCCCATGGTAAAACAGTCCCCAATGGGCATAAGCGCCAGATCGACCGCGTGATCCTCGCCGATCCAAGCCATTTCGGCAAACGGGCTGGTGTCGCCGGTATTGTAAACGCAACGGCCTTCCGCGAATAGCAGATACCCATTCGGATTGCCTCCGTACGTGCCATCTGGAAAAGAGGACGAATGGCGTGCATAGGTCTGTGTCAGGTCGCCCCAGTCAAACGTCCAAGAACCACCGGTATTCATGGGCTGTACCACGTCGTGGCCATGGCGCTGAGCATAGGAAGTGATCTCAAAGTTGCCTACCAAGAGCGCGCCCGTGCGCTTGGCTATATCCAAAGTGTCTCCCCAGTGATCGCCGTGTGCATGTGTCAAAATGATGGCCTCCGGATTCAAGTCCTTTGCCGCCACAACCCCCTTACTGTGCAGATTGCCCGTGATAAAGGGATCAAAGAGCAAGACCCTGCCACCGGTTTCTATCTGGAAGCAGGAATGACCGTAATAGGTGACCTTCATGACAGTGTCGCTATTTGGTGAGCATTATCTGACGCGTTTGCTCGTCTACGTGGACACAAAATACGCACTGCTCGGGTGATCCTTGCCGTCAAATGCAACTCTACCCTAAGCACTCACTTCGGGCCTTGCGGAACCATGCGTAAAGCCCCGAATGTCTCCCGTCACCCGGTACGCTCCGCACGGACTGACCATCGATGGCCAAGCTCAGCCAACAGTCCCTGCACGTCCACGCCAAGGGGGCCCATCACACTTGGTGCGTGTAACGCTCTTGCGGCTCCTTCTCGGATGCAGCTCCTTCGAAAAGGCGATTATATACAAAAGTGCCGGAGGGGATCTCGGTGGTCGGGATGAAGCGCGGCAGGACTGATTTTCGTACAGGAGTGACAGGTGATTGAGCCGCCTACCCGACCGGCCGCCTACTCACGTTGGATATTGGCTGGTGGAACTGGGTGCATTGTGGGCACGGTCGAGCCAGTCCTCGCAGGGCCTGTGGTGGCCGCCGCCGATTACCACCAAGTCTTACCATCGAAGGCATCAACGACAGCCAAAAGCTGCGACCGGCCATACGGGAGCAGCTCTACGGTGACATCGCCTCGCAGGCACGGGCTGCCGTTCTGCACACGCTCGCCAGCACAGATTGACACGGTTAACATACTTCAGGCCACCTTGGAAGCAATGTGCGCAGCAGCTAAAAGCCTGCAGGTGCCGCCAGATTTTGTGCTCCTTGATGACAGATGACAACCACTCTTTTGCCGACTGTCCGTGGCACATACGTACGGCGTCGCCCGTTGGCAGTCCATAGCGCAGCGTCCATCATTGCCAAGGTGCCGCGGGATACGATCATGCGGGAGCTGCATGCGCAGTATCCTGATTATGGCTGGTACACCAACGTTAGGCTACCCGACGCGAACACACTACGCTGACTTGGTGGCTTGCGGACCGACACAACATCATCGCAAGTCGTTCAGGATCCGAGCCCTGTAGTCTCTGATAGCTTGTGCCTCTCCGAGTACTCGGGTAGAGGAATGCGCTGCAGCCGAATTTGTTATCTGTGCACACCGGTAATAGGGCATACATGGCCTTAGCAGCTGAGGCCCACCGTCGCATCCGTGGCCAAACGGTGCTGCCGCTTTTCAGCAGGCACCTCCAAGAAGACTACTATGCCTTTTGCCAAGACCCACTGAAGGGTTTTGTTCTGAACTGGCGCGCCGCTACCTACGGCGTAAACAAACCCCGGCTTGGTTCCGCGTAGCGCCTCTGTTTCCAATGTGCGAAAGCGCACTTCCCCGCTGTGCGCAAAGATGGAAGCAACACTTTCTCCAGCGTGCTCCGCAGTAATGTTGTCAAGATCCGCAAGCGCAGCTGCAGTGCGGCGGACCCGAGCGTGCTCTTTCCAGATCCCAGGAATCCGGTCAAGAAACCTTGGTGCCCCGTAGTTCCTTCAACCCTTGGCACGGACAGCCTAAAGTCGATGCTTGACTTGCAGGCCAAACGTCAACGCCGAAAAATCGGTCGTTGAAAAGATGGCGTGGACCGGCTCGCTGCCGTCGCGCTGAAGGTTCGGCTCGTGACTATGTAGAGGGTCCCATACCAAATCACCCGCGCTCTCAAAGTTGTGGTGTATCGCATAGCGTGCTTTTTCCTGAAGTTACCCCCTTATTCGGTGTGGTCG
>JAAXGT010000060.1 GCA_012271205.1 Rhodothermales bacterium | reverse complement strand
GCGGTCGTAGCTGGCTACGCGACAATGGCCGTTTCCGTTATTTTGCTGTTCAGTGGGGCCTATCTCATCCTTGGGGCAGAAGGATCTTTCCAGCCGCAATCATGGGAGGTTTCCATGACTTGGAATGTCATCAGTATCCTTGTGAGCTTCGGGGTGGCTTGGCTTGGCGGCAAGGTGTGTTACCGGGTCGCCAAGAATCACGTGGCCCCCAAGTATTTGATTGCGCTGGTCGCAGTTCTGGGTGTCTTGACTGCAATTATGGCTATGATGGAGGGCGAGACCGATACGGTCCGTGCCATAGGCCCCGCAGTGTTTGAAGCCGCGCAAAACGCACGTGAGCCCTTCTGGATTACTTGGCTGAACCCGTTGCTTGGTGCCGCGGGCGTAGCCTTAGGCAGTGGACTGTTGAAGATTCGCCACAGCTAACCGGCGGCATTGGAATTCACTGGGGCACAGTTCGCATGCAGGTGCAGCGCTCAGGTGCCTGTGCTCGGGTATATTCAGCTGTACCTGGAGAGAATTATACGCCCGCCTGACTGCCGTGGCGCGCTCCTGCTCACCCCTTTTTCGCGTTCTCGTTCCTTGCTTGCTCGAAATGACGGATTGCGCTTTCAAACCTGTCACGGCAACCGGGATTGCAGAATCCGACAACATGGCCGCCATATTTGGTAAGCGAATCAGCCTGTACCGGTTGGCCGGACCAAGGGCAAATCTTGTTGATGCAATCTGCAATGTCGAGCGTGCTGATAGTACCTTCCTTCATTACCGTGGGTTGGAGTCTGGCTAGAGATCTTCGATGGCCCACTGAGCAAATGCAAGGGTGGCCCCGGCCGGATCCAGAAGGTGCATCAGACGACCTACCCCGGGCAGATCAAATGCAGGAGCTGTAATCGTGGCCCCCAACGCGCGTGCCGTGGTTTCGATGGCATCGACGTCGTCCACGGTCACATAACCTGTCCAATGGGATGGTATGCCGTCAGGGAGCATGGCGTGTCCAGCATGAAGCTACACCGTGACCTTGGCTTGAGTCAGAAGGCCGCGTGGTTCATGTTGCAGCGTATCCGCGAGGCGTTTCGCAGCGACGTGGTCGTTGAGTTTGAAGGCCCTGTGGAAGTGGATGAAGCGTACTTCGGCGGGCTGGAGAAGAACAAGCACGCGTCGAGGAAGGCGAACCTTGGCCGAGGGCCGGTGGGCAAGGCGGCGGCGGTCGGCATGAAAGACCGGAACATGGGGCAAATCGCGGGCCATGTGGTCGAGCGCACCGACAAGGTGATGCTACAAGGCTTTGTGGACGCGCACGCGGCCCTTGGCGCGCAGCTTTACACGGATGACACCAGCACGTAACAAGGGCACGGAGAGCGCCCGCACAGGACGGTCAAGCACAGCGTGTCGGAGTATGTGAACGGGCAGGTGCATACGAACGGCGTGGAATCATTCTGGGCTGCGCTGAAGCGGGCATATCACGTACACCTTCCCACCGCTGGATCGCATTAAGGCCGTGATGGATGCTCTGGTTAGTCGCGGCCTCAAGGTGCATGTTTCGGAGCTGGATGTGCGCGTCAATCTGGAGGGCGACTTGACCACGCTGACTCCGGCACGCAGCGAGGCGCAAAAGGCCCGCATCAAGGATGTTGTCAGTGCAGTTATGGACTTGCCCTCAGCGAACCGTTTTGCCATCACGCTCTGGGGGCTGCGCGATGGCGACAGTTGGCTGATCGATTTCTGGGGCAGCCCGGAGTGGCCGCTCTTTTACGATGACAGCTTCAACCCCCAGCCCGCCTACGAAGGCTTCCTGGAAACGCTGCAGGGCCGTTGACATTATCCCCGCCAAGCATGCTGGCAACTGGCTTAGGGCTGGCTTGCCGACGAGCCTATTGCGAGACTACTTCTGACATGAGTATCCTGCCATTTATGACGAGGCACATATTGTAGCCGGAGCATTGACCGATCTCACCTTGGCAATTAGGACGTGGCACGATTTAGCGGCTTTCCCTGTGTTCTTGACCCACGTGTCCTTGTCTCCCAGTCTTGAATAGCGAGGGTAAGAGGGGTGGACGCGAGCCGTGAACAAGAAAGCGTCACGCAGGTATGGCCGTATACGCGAAGCGCGTTACTACCCTAATCTTAACTCTGGGGGCTTGAATTGCATGAAATACGCCTCGCGGTCCTGCCCATTGGGGAGCTTGAGCCGTAAGTTTGCACAGTGGTTGCTGCCTTGGTACGCTCCGGTCAAGCTGAATGTTGGTTCAAAATGATCGAAAACGGTCCGCAAGATGCAGGTTTTACGGATTCAAATGGCTTGGATGCTCGGCGTTGACACCGAGCATCATAAAACCGATACAGACCGGCAACAATCGCATGCACCATATTCCGCTCTCCAACCCCACACCTCCTACCAACTCTGGACTGAAGGGAAGCATCAAGGGTAATGGGAACTTCTTCAGGAGCACTCCACCCTCCGAGAATCGCAACTGCCAAGAACTGCTGCATCACTCGGGCGCGGGGTACAGCAAACAAAGCAGCAAACGGATCCTGTCATCATGTAACAAAGTCTTCCAAATGACATGCTGATCCGATTTTTTCGATTCTCCATCCATCTTGCGAATGGAGTGACCATCGTATTCGAATCATACCGGTCGGCCCCGAAATCCGCCGAAGCTCTATTCCAGATTCACGGAGAGTTCGCCGAATCATGTTACTCCTGCGCCTGCTGGATCGCGGAGGTGATTTCAGTTTCGTGGTCGCATAAGCGTTCGGCGTACACGAGAGAATCCGCTGGACATCTTGTTGACTCGGCAAGCTGCGATGGCCTATGCGCCAGGGCGTGACAACTGCGACGGGTTCGTCCTCCAACATCTGTCTCCACACTCTGGGCTCATGGGCATTTTGTGATCCGTGATGGGCAACTTTAAAGACGGACGCCTTGCCGTTCGGGCGTGCTGTATCCTGTAGGATCTCGATCCAGCCAGGCTTTTCAAGATCTGAACCAAGAAGCACAATGATATCTGCAAGCTTGATCCAGAGCACAACTGATATTCTGTTTGGGGAGAGGCTCGGAATACGCCGCTTACTCCTGCCTTGGGACGGCAGCAACTGATTGATGGATCTCAAGAAGCTCAGAAAGTTTGAGTCTCGGGGAGATAGCGACCAAATTTCGCACGCGCCCTTTGAAAGAATGCGGCGATTTGCAATTGCAAACACAGGTTTCGGCTGTTTGCTTGCCAAGTGCGAAAACACTTCGTGGATCTCGTGCACTCCCGAACCGATACTGGAAAAGTGATGTTTTTCCAGCGCATGAGTGATGGCGAGAAATTCGTGGTCACACAAGACGCTGGCGCAGCAGAAAGTCGCTTTTTTGCAGGCTCTTACTAATGCCGCCATACCCCGTATGTGGTCGTCATGCCAGTGGGTTGCGACGATTAGGTCTACTTCATTCGTCGGGTCAACACCTATGCTTTGCAGGTATCGAAAGGCCAATGGCTCACCATCCGCATTCGTACAAGAGTCGATTATCGCCCACCTTCCGTCACCGGTATGCAGTACGATGCCCTCTCCGTATCCAGGACCAAACAGCGTTATTTCGAACTCTTCACCATCTGGAGATCCACCCACTTGTGTCATGGCTTAAGTAGCCGGACAATTTCACTTGCCCATGTCTGTCCAGCCCGGAGGTCCGTTTCCGTAAATGCGGGCAAATCGCGAAATACAATTTGGGAAACACGTTTTTTCGTTCCAGACAAAGACCGCTCGTAGCCGATAACCCATCGGAAAATGCTTCCCAAATCCATTTTGGCGGCGTCTTTGTCAGAAACTTCTGCCAGCGGAATTACTGCTTCTTCTTCACAAATCGAGCCGGCGGTTAGGTCCACCAATCGGGCTACAAAGTCCGAGGTGCGGATTTCAACGATGTATCCTTCCCATTCCTGTAGTGGGTAAAGAGTTCGTGTTGGCAGCTCCGACTTATGCCTTCTTGGAAAATTCAAGATCCGAAGGGTTTCTTCCGCCAACGGTTCAGAGTTGGAGAATCCTGCCTCTTTTTCTGCTAGTCGGTCTATCCCATAGGAATCCGTTGCATGAGCGGCGGTACCATTTCGCAGCACTCGTGGAATAGTTCGTTCTATATGCCTGATCTGGTCCTCCTCTGAAAAGTATTCGTGGAGGCTGCTTGACACCGCGACCGAATGGGTCTGGAATTGTGCCGTGGATCGATCCAACTCTAACATGAATTATTCCAACTTGTCCTCGGACAAGGACATTATGTGATCAATAATTTCGGCACTTCGGGATAGCGACCGAGTGAAATTGTTTTCCAGAAGACCGATCAATTGCTGCCCGGCACCTGGACCGGCACTATTAACAGCGTAATGATCATTGATTCCAACGTAGACACCAAGTCTGCCTTGACCAACCTGGCTGGACGGCTCTACGGTAACATTTATTCGACCGCCTGGGGGCCTGCCCTCTGGATCTAATTGAGACATTGTCAGTGAGGTCATCCCCCCTTGGTCACCAGTCAAGCCGAGTGCACTACTCCAAGCGCCCCATGGCTCTACCGGAGCCAATGCTCTTCCAATCCGGTCTCTCGCAGTTAAATCAGACACCTGAAAATGAACCCCACGGTTGATTCCCAATGCGTTTACGGGACTGTGGGTCAGATGCACCTTGAAAACGGCTACGACCAGATCACACAGGCGTATATAGGGAGCCTGCGATGTTCCAGCCGAAAACCGGTCTGCTGTGACCTGCAGTTGGAGCCAGTCAGTTGAAAAAGCTGTGAGACTACCTTGGGCTATCTGCAAACTGGCGTTTTCTGCAGCTTTTGCCGGCAATAGTTCGTGCAATACAAACCAAGCCGGTGTGAAGATCGCCGGATTAAAATTCCCGACCAAAACCAAATTCACGCTACTGATCTCTGGTTCGATCCGTAGTTTGCCTGTCATTTCCGTAACCGATCGTGTAATGCGCGGTAATGTCCTGAGTGTCGGTCACATCGCTTTGATGACATGGCTCCCCCTAGACTAATAGTGAACACAGTTGCCATCTGTCGAATCCAGTAATCCTGATGCAGATCAAGACAGCCCAGTTATTGAACGAGACTCCTAACCAAGGGATTCCGGGAAGGCTGGTGCTGCCTACACACCCCGGTCGGAAAGTCTCACGGCAGCGCCTTGGACTTGACCGTGAATTTGCATCCTAACGAAGCGCTGAGTTTCACTGCATCGCAGGGCAGGATTCACTCACAGACAATATTATGGCCTCACAAACGGCATTTGCATCAAAAAATGTCCCCCCGGCGCTGGAAAGTGCATTTGAATCCCGGAATTCAGCCGATTTGACTGCCGGCTCGTTCAACTTGGGTCGGGCCTCGCGAAGCGCGCCAGATCGATCACACAGGCCAATAGGCCACTTGGAGAACCGCGCTTGACCCTTAACCGGATTCGGACTGCCTCAATGAGACAAATTCAATTGTTCTTATGATCTTTGGCGGGCCCAAAGCACCCGATGCTGAGACGCTACAACACCCGTCGGAACCACCTATAACCTCTTCCCTCTACCGGCACATAGACCAGAATTGACCTGTTTTCGCCTGCATCGCCCTGCATCGTGTCTTGGCACGATCACAACGCTGATCGCAAGGCCCCACGGGTCGCCAAAGACGCCGTTTATGGCCGAAAACGGCAATTATGGGCTGCAAGAATT
This sequence comes from Rhodothermales bacterium, assembly GCA_012271205.1. Taxonomy (GTDB): domain Bacteria; phylum Bacteroidota; class Rhodothermia; order Rhodothermales; family Bin80; genus JAAXGT01. The sequence goes on along the minus strand of JAAXGT010000060.1, from coordinate 1,195 downwards.
GGGTATTAAATGCTTACGCTTGGCACCCAGTGATGGAGAACCAAACCAGCGCAAAGACACAGGCGGCTGCAGGCCAATGGAGGCTACTGCTATGTGTCCGCAGCCGGCGTAAACGGATAACGTAAAATGTGGGACACAAATGGGGTTGATACATAACAGGTGATCTCCATGGCGACGCACGATACTAGGACCTGCAACGGCAGTCTCTTCCTGCCCGCCGCTACGGGTATAACGCATTTGTGCGGTCCCGACATGCGTGTAACTATGTCCGTCCATAGTCCGAATAAAATGCCAGTGGCCACCGATGGGGACTGCCACATACTCGTCATCGAGAGCAAACGCGGTCCATATCAGGGGGCGTAAGCTGATCCCCAAGATCCCCGGGCGACTCGACAACCGACGTGAACTGGGCTCCGGTGTCCAGAAGGGCCCCGTATCGTCTGTGCGGATTAGGCGCACTTGTGCCCGGCAGAGACACATGGACACTTATGAACGGCTGGTGGTTTTGTATCGCCGACTCAAATGTTGGCATTTCTCGTTTCCGGCGTCAAGCTGAGCGCAAAAATTCCGAGGTGTACGGGTTTTTGCCCAACCAATTCAGTAGTGAATTGTCCCAGGCCGAACTTATTGCAACCGATGGAATACGTGTCGCTGCTAGTATCATAAATCCCCCTTACCTCTCCTTTATGCATTGGCACGTACTTGCCAAAGTGCTCAGCCTCCATTTTTTCGCGTATAGCCTCGAAGGCCTTGTGATTCCTCGCAACCTCTTTGGGGATTGTCATGGTCACGGATTGTTGCGTTTAGGTCCAAGTAAGTACGAAGGGAAACAGACGCCGTTTCGTGGCGTCTAGCTGTGAACAATCACCACGTTGTTCACAGTCAGGTTCAACGTAGGGGTGGGAGATTGGTAGTGAAGGTTGGCATGGGGGCGGTGCCAATTGTAGCGGTGCAGCCACGGGGGAGAGGGAGGCATAAAACGTAAACTGCTGAGGGCGGCCTTCAAGTTCATCGACCGGTCAGAATGCACCTTGGCCTTTGATTCAGCATCTTCCCGGCGCAGAATCGAAGGTTCATTATCAATGTCTCGCTCAAGACGGATCAGTTACGTAAATTCTGCCAATTATCTGCATATCTGCACAATGCGCTCTTTTCTCTTTAATGCTCTCGCGGTCGTAGCTGGCTACGCGACAAT
>JAAXGT010000192.1 GCA_012271205.1 Rhodothermales bacterium | reverse complement strand
GCTTCAGGGATCAAGGCTCATTTTGTCGTAGCTTCATCGGCAATCCGTCAACGCGAATGCGACCAGTAATCCGGCAGATCGCCTCTGCTCTTCCGGCTCTGTTGATCGTTTGTTTGGTTCGATACCGGCACACGCGGCGCTGGTGCGACTAATCTGTTCGATTGGCTTGGGGATCAGCACGTTAAGGCAGGCGTTCGCGTGCCAAACTTGAATTCTTATGGTCGAAGACTTTACCAAGTTCGCGCGAAGCTTACAGCTTCCTGAAAGTATCTACCGCAAGGGCTTGGGAGATCAGCCCATCAATAACCTGGTCCCTATTGTGGTGGAGCAGACTTCACGCGGCGAGCGGGCCTACGACATTTTCAGCCGCTTGCTTAAGGAGAGAATCATCATTCTGGGAACGCCGATCAATGACGTAATCGCCAACTTGGCTGTGGCACAGCTGCTGTACCTTACCAGTGAGGATCCAGAACGTGACATCAATGTGTACATCAATTCTCCTGGCGGTCTGGTGTACAGTGGCCTCGGGGTCTATGATACCATGCAGTATGTTTCCTGCCCCGTCGCGACTATCTGTGTTGGTCTCGCGGCTTCCCTTGGCTCCGTGCTGTTGACTGCTGGCACTAAAGGACGGCGTGCCGCACTGCCCAATTCGCGGATCATGCTGCACCAGCCCCTCGGCGGTGCACAGGGACAGGCTTCCGACATCGAAATCCAGGCCCGCGAGATTCTGTGGCTCAAACAGCGTCTCTACGAGATTCTCGCCCACCATACGGGCCAAACCACCGAGACTATTTCCGGCGATGCCGATCGGGATTACTGGCTTAGTGCAGACGAGGCCAAAGAATACGGCCTGATCGACAACGTGCTTGAACCGCAGGAGCTGCCTTCGAGCGAATAGCGGAATGAAGTAGGCTGTGTTCCGCTGGCTGGAAGCTGGCGGTAGCACGGCTTCTCAAAAGGAATTCCGGGCCGATTTCCGGATGACGGCGGACCGTTGGATTTGGCACTGTGCGTGCCAGCCCGCCACCATACGTTGCTCAGGGCTATTACCTTTCAGCGAAATTACTGCTAAGGGTGCACTGGGAGTCTGCGTCACAGGAACTGAATTGCCATTCGACGTGGGAGGTTGAGACGAATCACACCGGTTTATATGCACTTGGTGAGGCTGGGTCCCTATTGTAGCTTGCAATTGGGCCGATTCTCGGCTTCAAGTGGAGAACAGAAGCTGCCGATATTTTATGCGGCGCAGACTCCTGGCCTGAATCAATGCTGTCGTTGTGCGCCAAAGAATGTGTCGTAATCCAGATTCCGGGTAAGGTACGCCTCCCCCGACCCGGACAGCCATGCTATGATATCTCCCTCGGGTGATATTGCCGTGCTTGACAGTATCGCGTGCCGGTGGCCGCGAGCCGGCTTCCGCTGCACGTATGGCCGTAAGTGGTCGATCCCTTGGGACACGCGCGCCCAGCTTTGTGCCTGGTGCGTAGGGGGCTTCCGCTTCCTCTTGGGTAAGGCCCTTCGCTCCCGCTGCTCCGCCGGTCTCCCTTTGTTCGCCGCTACTATGGCCTTAGCTGACTGCTCAAGACCGTGCATCACCGGCTGCGGGGCGGACTTGAGACCGCTCCGGTCCCGGCCGGACTGGGGCGTACGTCCATAAGGGCTCGGACATCGCGGGCCGGTCTGCTCCCTTCCCAGGGCGGTCACCGACCGGTTGCCTTCGGCTGATCGGAAAACCTCGGCGACCCGGACTATAACCCTTTCGGGGCTCCATACCCCCGGCCATACGCCCCGCTGCCGACGCTTCACCACCACCGTCACCGATGATCACGCCCGGCTCGCGGAGATAGGTACTCGGCTCAAGCCTCATGGTACGGGATGCTCACCTGCGAGGTCCTGCCAGTTAGCCTGGCGCACCAAATCTCTGTTTCCAGCTCTAATGTCCTAGCCTCGTCAGATCGGAATGGGGCGGTGCAATTTGTTCAAATTGTAACAAACAGGTCGTTACGGAAACATGGCACGGCGCGTACTGCAGGCATTTGTCCCCGACACGTAAAGCCGTGCACCGCTGTCTCTTTCTCCCGATCCTCATTTGCTCCGTGCTGCCCTGTGCTGCACAGCAGCCTCTGCCGGAGCATATCGTAGACGTAACCGGTCCGGTTCAGCACGCCATTGATGCCCAAGTGGCCGAGTTCAACAACGGTGGCCGTGCCGAAGTCTTGCGGCTCTCGGATGTATTGCTATACCCGTATGGACTCTATCAGCCGGTCCTTACGTGCACAGTTCTTCGTGCCTGTGTCGTGGAACTTGAAGCAGGTGAGACACTGATCAGTCTGATTGCAGGTGATGATCAACGCTGGCTGATTGACCATACAGCTACTGGGGTTGGGGCTGGTACACCACTCGTGTCGGTAAAGCCGATCGATCACAACATCACTACGAACCTGATAATCTCGACCGATCGGCGCGTGTACCACATCACGCTTGACAGCCCGCCCGGCAGTAGAGCTCGAAGCGATTATAATCCCCTCGGTCACTACACGCGCCATATCCGATTCTACTATCCCGATCAGCACCACATGCTGGTTTCCCAGAATGGTTCGATTCGAGACCAGCCGGAAGGACTGACGCTCAACGCATTGAACCACCGTTACATGTGGCGGCGCGAAAAAGGCTTTCCATGGAGTCCGGAGGCCGTATTTGATGATGGTGAACGGGTGTATATCAAAGTGCCAGTTGCGGCCTTCGAAAAGGATCAGCCGCTTTTGAGTATTGGCAGGAAGGGGGCTGAGCGGGTGGCTGATTACATCGTTCGGGACGGCTTCTACATCGTCGATGACCTGTTTGCGCATGCGCGCCTCATCACGAGCGGCCCGGCCCGTTGGCGACCCTTTCGACGTCCACAGCGACAAACGCAGCGGGTCCTCCACATTTACGCACAGGACGAATGATTGGCCTGAAGCCCAAGAAAGAGGTTGAGGGGGCAGAGGAGTTTGTCAACCCCAGTCCTCCCGCACGCCTGTCGCGCCGCAACATTTTGGCTCTGGTGCTTAGCATCGCGGGGGTGCTGCTGGCGCTCTTTTTCAGCAGCCGGCGCTCTTCGGTTGTCGAAACTGATCACCAACCGATGGATCTGCCTCCGGCAACACACGTCGAGCTCGCACCGTTGGAGTTCAAGGCACCGCTGCCGCCCCCGTGGGCACCGCCTCCGTCCCAGCCTTCCCGGATGGAGCGCACCGACGAGCGCCAGATCACATTCGATGAAGCACGCCAGTCACGTACCATAGTACACGCCGCCCGCCCGGAAACGAAATCTGGAGAAGGGGCTGCGGCTACCGCCGAATTATCCGAAACCGCGGATGTGCTTGTTATCCGCGAAGGCAGCGTCATAGAGGCGGCGCTGGAGACCGGTATCAATACGGGGCGCCCCGGAGCGGTAATGGCCCGCGTAGTGCAGCCTGTGCGAGACTCAAGACACCTGCGGCATGTACTGGTGCCTGCCGGGACGCAACTTATTGGAACGCTGCAGCAGACATTGGACGGAGAGGAGCCGCGCGTGGTGGTGGCCTGGACGCGGATGGTGTTTCCGAATGGGGTCGCGCGCAATTTGCCCGGCCTTCCGGCTATGGAGACGAGTGGCGAAAACGGCCTCCAGGATGAAGTCAAACGATATCGTGCTCAGCGATTTGGCAGCGCGGCACTCTTGGCTCTCATGGGCGGAACAACCACGCTGGCCTCCAGCGGCACGGCGGCCGGTCTGGCCGGTGCCTCACTTGCACTGGAGTTTTCCCGCGCCGGGTCGCGGCAGTTGGAGCGAGGCCGCACGCGCCGGCCACTGGTGATTTTGCGGCCCGGGTATCGATTTCTGGTGTATGTGTCGGAGGACTTGAGTTTCGAGAAACCCTACGCAGGATAACCCGATGGAGCGTCAGCTCTACGGATGGAACGCACCGCGAGTGCTAAGCACCTGGCACACCCTTTTGGTACTACTGTGCACGGTGGTCATGACCTCGCAGCTTGCGCTGGCCGTCATGATTCATGTTTGGGGTCCCCCGTCCGGAAAGCCCCTCTTGCCGCACAGGGCGACACGTGCAATACTGTTGATTGCGGCCATCGGGCTTTTGCCGTCCTTGATTTGGTCTACTTGGCATGGTGTTACCGGCCCGCTCATTGCCGCGCTATGTTTGCTCAGTACCGTGCCTGTGTACAGTCCTCATCATTTGCTCTATGTGATCATCAGTGCGGTGCGCACCCCGGGGCACATGCTTGCTACGCTGTTTAGTCTGTTGGCGGGATTAATGATAGCCGGACTCCTCATACGGGGTATTACGCAGCGGGCGCGGGCCAGACTTTCACTGGCTAAGGGTTCCACTACTTGGGGACATGGCGACACCCTCAAAAAGGCTAGGCACGGGCTGCTGATCGGAAAGCTGGAGGAGCACTATTTGCGCTACGCCAATGACGGACATTTGCTTACGGTTGCCGCAACGCGAAGCGGGAAGGGAGTCGGTACCGTCATTCCCAATTTGCTAGACTACGAACACAGCATAGTAGTCACGGACCCCAAAGGCGAGAACTATCGGGCTACGGCCGACTACCGTGCAGACACGCTGGGTCACGTGACGGTCCCACTGGACCCGTTCAGACTCGCAGGAAAGCAAACGTCGCCGCACTGGGCTTTCAACCCGATGGATTTAGTCAATTTGGACAGTTCTGACTACGTAGAAACGGCTATGATGCTGGCAGATATGATGATTGGACGCGAGCGCGGCGGCGATTCGTCTCATTGGCAACTGGAGGCTCGAGCGCTGCTGTTTACGTACATACTGCATGTCGCTACGTCCGAACCGGAGGATCTCCGGACACTGATTCGGGTGCGCGAGCTCCTGACAGAAGATCCCGACGCAATGAAATCCACCCTCGCGGTTATGTTGAACAGTGAAACCCCACAGGTCAAAGAGGGTGCAGGGCGTATACTGCAAAAAGCGGACCGGGAGAGGAGCAGTGTCTATTCAACTGCACAGAGTTATACCCACTTCCTGACCAGTCCGAGGATGCAGGATGTGCTGGAGAAGACTACCTTCGATCTGTCGGCATTGACGAAGGGCAAGCTGAACGTCTATTTGATTCTGCCGAGGGAGTACCTCAGCGCCTATGCGGCCTGGATGCGACTGATGATTGCGTGCAGCTATTGCATGTGCACGCGCCAAGCGATACCAAAGAAGGTGGGACGTGTACTCTTCCTTCTAGATGAATTTGCCAACCTGGGCTACATCGGTCCTATCAAGGAAGCCGTGTCGCTGGGAGCCGGATACGGGATTACACTGTGGTTCATCTTGCAAGATCTGGCACAACTGCGTCGTACATACCGGGATGAATGGGAGAGTTTTGTGGCCAACTGTGACGTAATCCAGGCATTTGCCATTCAGGACCCGTTCACTGGTGGCGTGATTTCCAGAATGTTGGGCGAGATGACGATTTGGCAGCGTCGCCTGAACAAAACTTCCAAAAGGGAGGGTGGCCGACTGACGGCCGGTTACTCGGAGGAGAGTCGACCGCTACTCAAGCCGGATGAGCTGCGCCGCCTCCACCCGGACCGCCAGCTGCTTCTGGTCCGTCCTTACCAGCCTGTTCTCGCCGACAAACTGGTCTACTACAACGACCCGATGCTGGCACCTCGTTGGGAGCGTGTCAGGTAATCTGCGACAAATGGAAGCATTATAGGGCTGCGGCAAAGAGGCGTAGCAGCGCTGGAGACACTCAGGGCCCATGAAGCCCATGGTTGTCCCAGCCGCTTTCGCAGATCGTCTGTGGATTCTGGTGGAAGGCTCCCGTTTTTGCGGGACTGCTGGAATGGTTGTCCCTCGTAAGCGTCCGGTGGTACGCCGGCGATTACACCGGGTGACGCTGTAGAGCAGACAAGGGATACTGCAATCCCGGGGCCGAATCGATCATCTGCGTGATCACACCGGACTCCACCAGCCTCTTTGCGGCGGGCGGATGCCCATGGCCCTGGGATTGAAGGTTGTGTCCGTGGACACCAGGAACGGAACGCGGCCCCGCTCACCCGGCACAGGATCAAGGATTCAGGGGCGGCGGATTCCAGACCCCTAAGCGGATCAGCCTAGAGGGCCAGCCCCGGAGGCTCCGGAGCCCCGAGTTTCCGCAAGGGGCTCCGCCCCGTGCTGAAGGACTCTCATCTGATTAATCGAACCTCCACTGGTTCCCCGCAAGACGGCCACCGCGGTATCGGGCGTGATCCCACCGTTATCCACGATAGAAGCGCGACTTGGGGGTTCTATCAACGCGGTGGTATCAACGGGGCGCCCTACCAGCTGCCACGCACCGGACGGACTCGTATCACGGCCTTCAACGTCCGCCCACCGCGTTTCCTGCGCCTCAGCAAAAAGACGGACGCTGTAAGCAGGGTTACACCAAAGGGTACAACCAATCACCATGCTGCGCGAACCGCATCAGCCATCGCCGGCCTCCGGCGTCTTGAATCGGTATCGGATCACCGCACGATTGCCGACCTCGCCGTCATCCGTCAGCACAGAGTCCCCCAGGAAGTACAGGTACCCATGCCGGGCGGTATAGGGTTTCTTGTGAGGCACCGTGCTCATACTCCTGAACTGGCCCGTATGGCTGACTATGCTCAGGCCTGTTAAGAATCTCGCGGTTACGCCGTCCGGGCGAAACGCGTCGCCAATGTGGGTGAATAGCGTCAGGCGAGTATCCTCATCCAAGGCGTACACTCTATCCAGTAATGGAAAGGTGGTCCTCGCTGCTGCCCATTCGCGAATGCGTTCTGCAGAAGGAATATCCTGGTCTCGTTTAACGAAGAAATCAGGCCGAGACCTTGAGGACCGGGAAGGTTGGTATGCGGGGCTGGCATCCATGTCATCATTGTACTTGTACCAGAGCCCGTCACTAAAACAATCCATGTCTCGCCCCGGATTCCCCAGGTA
>JAAXGT010000046.1 GCA_012271205.1 Rhodothermales bacterium | reverse complement strand
ACCACCCGCGAGGTGGTGGGCGTGGGCGTGCCCCAGGTCACCGCCACCCTGGAATGCGCCGCCGCCCGCGAGGACTATTTCCGCAGGACGGGGCGCTACGTGACGGTTATCACCGACGGCGGCATCCGCACCGGCGGGGACATCTGCAAGTCCATCGTCAGCGGCGCCGACGGCGTGATGCTGGGCACCCCCTTCGCCCAGGCCGAGGAAGCGCCCGGCCGGGGCTACAACTGGGGCATGGCCAACCCCCACCCGGAGCTGCCCCGGGGCACCCGCGTCAAGGTCGGCACCAAGGCCCCGCTGAAGCAGATACTCTACGGACCCACCTCCAAGACCGACGGCACCCAGAACTTCGTCGGCGCCCTCAAGGCCGGCATGGGGATGTGCGGCGCCTACACCATCCGCGACATGCACAAGGCCGAGATGGTCATAGCTCCGGCCATCAAGACGGAAGGCAAGTTCTTCCAGATGGGCGGGTGACAGGAAAAGAAAAGGAAGATTGAAAATGTCTCCAGAATTCTACGCAATCATCGGCGTGGGCGTTTCGACTATCGGCGTCCTGTCAGGGCTGATGATATTTCTCTTTAGCATACTCAGCCGACGGATGGACCGGCTGGAAACACGCATGGACCGGTTGGAAGATAAATTCGACCGGCTACGGGAACAGATGATTTCGCTGGAAAGGCAGTTGCTTGCTCTGGTCAAGCGCGTGGCTAGGTTGGAGTGGAGATTCGATTCGGAGTTCGGAAACCGCCGACAGCCGTCCGCCAACGACGAGGGTTGATTCAGCAGTAGAGGAGAGCGCTATGACCACCACAGAGCGTACAGTGGAAATCCTGGTTCCCGTCGCCGAGGACGTGCCGGAGGAGATTGGCCTCACCGCCTCCCTTTCCGGGCTGGAGGGCAAGGTGGTCGGCCTGCTGGAGAACCGCAAGTACCACGCCGACACCTTCATGCAGGAGCTGGAGCAGACCCTGCTCAACGGCTACGGCGTGAAGAAGGTGGTCTACGCCCGCAAGTCCACCTACAGCGCGCCGCACCCGGACGACAAGCTGGAGGCGCTGTTGCAGGAGTGCGACGCCATCATCCACGCCATCGCCGATTGAGGGAGCTGCACGGCGTGGGGTCTCCACGACACGGTAGTCACCGAATCCGGGGGAAAGCCCTCGGTCAGCGTCATCACCAGCAGCTTCACCCGCGCGGCCCATGCCCGCGCCGCCGCGCTGGGAATGCCCGGCGTCCGCATCGTGGTGCTGCCCAGCCCCCTGGCCAGCCGCAGCATAACCGACGTGCGGCAGATGGCCCACGACTACGCGCCGGAGATTGTCGGGCTGCTGACGGGTAAATAAGCGGATTCGCGAGGGTAGTAGAGTGCGCAAAGGAAAAGGCAATCGAACCAGAAAGGCTTTATATTCGGTTGCCCCATCCCACGACAGTCCCGGTTGCCCTACATCGCCAGGGCAGGTTTTGCCTGCCGACGGATACCTGCCCTATTGGAGCGACATTAACAATAACGGCCACCTCCCCGCGACCGGAAAATTTCTTGAAGCAGGAGGCGCACAATATCAGGTTACTTGTGATGACAACCGCAACTTGCTCCCCACGATGGAAGCCGGTTCCATTGATCTGGTGGTCACCTCGCCGCCTTATTTCAACCAGAGGGATTATTCGTCTCCCGGATTGGGGAACGAGACGACTGCCGATGAATACATAGACAACATAGTAGAAACATTCAAGCAAGTTTTGCGAGTGATGAAGCCCACTGGAAACATCGTCTACAACATGGGGGACAAAGTGATTGACGGTGGCCTTCAACTAATCCCGTACAGGTTCGCCGCAAGGGTGGTTGACGAGCTTAACCTGCGTTTGGTCAACGATATTACCTGGATTAAGCAGAACCCTACTCCGCACCAGTTTTCCCGTAGGCTTACTATCAGTACCGAACCGTTTTTTCACTTTGCCCTGAGCAATGATTACTACTATGACCTGGCTGCGTTCCAACCCAGAAATCCATCGCCTCGAAACAAGCCTACTGACAAGTTGGGGAGCAAATATCGGGCGCTCATCGAGGAGTCAGATTTAACTGCCTTAGAGCGATGTGCGGCGCACAAGGCACTTGACGAAGCTATTGAAGAGGTATGGGATGGGAAAATCCAAAGTTTCCGAATGAAGATTCGTGGGATTCATGCCCCTGCCTATGGTGGACAGGATGGTGGGCGGAAGATGCACATCGAACGTCACGGGTTCACTATCATCCGCATTTCCGGGCAAAAGATGAAGCGGGATATCATCGAAAGTCCTGTAGAAAGTCTGCCCGGGAACGGCCATCCGGCTATATTTCCGGTTAGGGTAATCCGGGAGATAATCCGACTTCTCTGCCCGCCAAATGGGCACGTGTTGGACCCCTATCTGGGCAGCGGGTCAACCATGGTAGCTGCACTCATGGAAGGAAGGAGTTGTATAGGTATAGACATAAGCCGAGACTACTGCAATTCTGCTAAAGAGCGCGTTGCCCAAACAGCTCATCAACCAAATTTAATGGAACGACTTTCTGGATCTGGAGATTAATAAATGGTGGAGGAAGATTTACTCACCGGCATCTACAACTGGACATGGTCTTTGCATCAGAACGGAGAATCGCCTCCGGCTTTGCCCGTACCATATCGCGACTATCTTCGTGTGATAACTGAGCGTCAAGAGCAGAGCAAAGCGGTCTTAGCAGTATTGACAACTCTATTGCTCAAGAAACTGCATACTCCTACACAAGACATCCGGTTGCACCAAGCCAATATGGAGGGGGGTTTCAGTGGAAGAGGTCTTGATACTCGCATAGTCACCCCTTTTCTCCGAAACCAACAGTTTCCGCATATGAGCGAATCTGGATGGTTGACACGTTCGCTTGAACAAGCACGCCCTTACGATTTGGACTATCCTGGCAGAATAAGCCCGAATGCCGTGAAACAGGCATTCTTGGAATTGGTCAATGGAGTGCAATGTCAAGGATTGCCTGCTGTAAGTGTCCTATTGGGTATATTTGCAGATCTGATTCGATTCAGAGATCAAAACACCAATTTAGTTTTGTCCAGACCAGTGAATCTATCCGTTGCTCAAGTGGTTGAAAAAGTTAGGCGGCATCATAGCCTTCAAATGACCGGAGCGGCCCGCCTGCCAGTCTTGGCAGTTCACTCCATATTGACGATATTGTTGGGTGAGGTAGGACGGTATGGCCGGTATGATGGTTGCGCCATATTACCACTAGAACACCACAATACCGCCGACACCCGGACAGATCTGATTGGCGACGTCAATATCGTTGATGCCAACGACGCGCTGTTCGAGGGTTACGAGGTAAAGCACAATATCCCTGTCAGTTCCAGCTTGATTCAGACTTCCTTTGAGAAACTGAGAACAACCCCTGTTCGGAGATTTTATATTCTCACAACTTACCACCACGACGGTTATTCGGAATTCGAGCCGGATATTCGTCAAGTTGCTCAAAGCCATGG